>JAZSGA010000144.1:0-5799 GCA_045532495.1 Eubacteriales bacterium
CTGCACTATCGATAATATCTGTGCAATGTATTCAGGTTCCCACGCAATGGGTGGTGGCGCTGCAGTAAAGGTTACCGTGCGCAACTGTGAGATAGCCTGGTGCGGAGGCTCGTTCTTAGGGGATACCACACTTTACGGAAACGCTGTTGAGCTTTACGGAAACTGTGACGGTTTTTACGTTACCGATAACTATATCCACGATATTTACGATACAGGTATCACTCATCAATATTGGTCCACCACAATACCTGCATATATGCACGATTGTCGTTATGAGCGCAACCTTATCGAATATTGCTACTGGAACATCGAATATGTGGCATGCGGCGATTATTCCGATAACAACCGCATGAGCGAAATATACATTCGTGATAATATTCTCCGCCACGCGGGCGAGGGCTGGGGAACAGTGCGTGCAGGCGGCGGAAAAACAGGCGCTCATATCAAAGGCTGGCCTATCGAAAGTCCTGCGGATAACATGTATTTCAGCGGTAACATTCTTGACCGTTCAAGCTCATATCTTGTCGATTGCGGCATGAGCGATGAAAAGTATATGCCTGTTATGGAGGGAAATACTTATATCCAGTATGAAGGTGCTCCCTGGGGTTATTGCGGAGTGAACGATCCTGAGGGCAGAAACAGAGACAGCGGCGATCAGTACGGCGGTTCCTGCCTGTTCTTCAATGAAGAACTTGAAAAGGATCTTGCCGAAAAGGTAAAGGAAAAATCTGCTGTGGTTTATGCGATAAAAGACTGAGCAAATCCTTAAGCGCCTAACCCCATAAGGAATAAAACCCCCATCTTTACAAGGATTACTTGTAGGGATGGGGGGTTATTTATATTGTACTGTTTCGGTATTGAGATGGCGTTACGCCGGTTTTGCTTTTGAATATCCTGCTGAAATAGGTGACATCGGAAAAGCCCGTTTCGTTTGACACCTCGTTTATTGAGATGTATCCCAGTTTCAAAAGCTCTTTTGCTTCTTTTATACGCAGATCGATAATATAAGCATTTGGGGAAAGGCCGGTTTTGTTTTTGAAAATATCATTAAAACGCCTGCAGCTTACACCGTAATCAAGTGCAAGTTCTTCTACTGATATGTTTTTTCTGTGGTTGCTGTTGAGATAAGTGATGATTTTTTCAAGCTTTTTATCGGTTTGGGAGTATTGTGCATTGTATGATTTTGCGGTAATATCCAGAATTGTATACATCTGCGCCATGGCGGCAAAGCTGTTGCAATCGGCACCTGATAAGCATATGTGGTACATTTTTTCAAATGCCGAAAGAATTTTTCTGTTGCCCGAGGCATCCAGAACAAAGCTGTCTGCAAGACATTCGTCCTGGGTGAAAAAATGTATGGCATAGCAGCCGTCGCCGATATGGTCCGTAACGGTGTATTTATCCTTTTTGTTAAAGAACATTAGGGTATTGTCTTTTATTTCATATGTTCTGTTGGCAAAATGGTGGTAAGAGTGTCCGGATATCTCATAGGCAAGTATATGTTCTTTGCTTTGCGATTCCCACTCGCGGCTTTCTGTGCTGAATCTGATCACGCGATCTATTGTGTATGGGCGTATTGTTTCAAAGGCTATGGACATTTTATCATCTCCTTTGTAATATTATACGGCTTTTTTGCCAAAAAATCAAATATAAATTTCTCTTTTGTGCAAATTTTCCTTATTGTTTATTGTAAAAACATATAAACGGTTATATAATCGGAAATAAGCAAAGGAGGGTGTATTTTATGAAATACAACGAGATGCGTGAAGAACTTAAAGCTTATTATTATAACGATGCCGACAGGCTGTCCCTTGAATTTAACGATAAATGCTGCGGCGTGCTTGATGAAAAGTGCAATGACAGCATGAACGCATACCAAATGAAAGCGCTGCAGTATGAAGTGATATCCGAAATGTGCAAAGTTAAGCTTTTTGCAAATTCACCCTTTTTCTACGAAACAGGCACAATGGGGGCGCATTGTGATGGTGCAGGCGAATTTCGATGGGGCCTTGTGCACCCGGGAGGCTGGACATTCAGGCACAATCAGCATATCGTTTTCGATTCCAACCCCGAAGCAATGGCACTTTACGGTGCTCATCGAAGCAACAATCTGTATCTTGTGTGCGGACCGGGCTTTGATGCACGCCAGCATTTCTGCTTTAATTACCGCCCCGTGTTTGAAGGTGGACTTTTATCTCTTTACAACAAGGCAAAAAGAGCTCTTGAGGGCGAATGTACTGATGATGAAAAGCTTTTCCTTGAAACAGCAATGACAGGCCTTGTTTGCATGAAAAAAATTGCCGAAAAATTTGCCGACGAGGCAGAAAAAAGGCTCGCAAATTCCTGCGATGAGCAAGAAAAGGAAAACATGAGGCTGGTTTCATCTGTGGCATGCCGCGTGCCGTGGGAAGCTCCGAAAACGTTTTTTGAGGCTCTTTGCGCCCTGGCTTTTATCAGAAAAGCCATCGGCACCCTTGAAGGTATAGGTCCCAACACTTTTGGCAGGCTTGATGTAGATCTTTATCCATTCTATAAAAAAGATATCGAAAACGGTGTTACTACCTATGATAAAGCTCTTGAGGATGTAAGAAAATTCCTTATCACTTGGGATTGCCATTATAATCATGATATGAAAATGGAAGGCTACGCAGATCATGAACTTGAAAACACGTATGTTTTGGGTGGATACGGTGCCGATGGCAAGGATGTTTTCAACGATGTTACAAAAATGTTTCTTGTTGCCAACCGCGAAGAAAAAATAATATTCCCTAAAATAAAGTGCAGATTCACAAAAACATCGCCCAAAGAATACCTCGACCTTATAAATGAACCCGTAATAAACAGCACAAGCACCATTCTTTATCAGAATGACGAAATGTGTATACCTGCTTTGGTAAGAGCGGGGAGAACTTTGGAGGATGCAAGGGATTATGTTATCACGGGTTGCTGGGGAATGCATACCTACGGCAATGCGTCTCACGAGGGCGGTAACTATGTAAATTTACTTAGGATATTTGAATACACCGTTCATGCGGAGCTTGAAAAGATCAAAGAAAACAAGCTTAATATAAGCTTTTTTGATGAGGCGCAAAGCTTTGAAGAACTTTATGAAATTTTGATGGAAAATATCCGCAAGTTCCTTATTCAAAGAAACGATGTTGTGCAAAAGTGTGCAAGTGTAAGAGAGCTTGTGGATCCGCTTCCGCTGCTTTCCGCATCTCTTGATGACTGCATAGCGCGGAAAAAGGATTATACCCGCGCAGGATGCAGATATAACGATGAGGATTATCTGTTTATCGGGCTTCCCAATATTGTGGATTCGTTGCTTGCCATAAAGGAGCTTTGCTTTGATAAAAAGATATATACTTTAAAAGAATTTTTGAACGCCGTAAGACACAACTGGGAAAATGCCGAGGTAATGCGTAAAGCTGCACTTTCATGCCCATTCTGGGGAGATGAAAGCGAAGCATCCTGTAGCCTTGCAGGCCGTTTTAACGACGATCTGTACGATGGAATAAAGGATATCCGCACACGCTTTGACGGCAAAATAATAATGGGCCATCTTACTTATACCGAAATCCGCTGGTGGGCAATGGATACAAAGGCAACTCCCGACGGCAGACACAACGGCGAGTATTTTGCTCAGGGCATCACACCTTCAAGACTTCACAGCATTAAGAGTGCCACGGCTGTTGTTAACTGCGGAAAGTATATCAATTTTTCAAAGTGTGCAGCAAATTCAGTGGTAAATATGCTTTTGCCGCACGGCGCCATGACACTTGATACCATGGAGGTGCTGTTAAGGGTTGTGGCACAGAGCGGGTATCAGTCGCTTCAGCTTAACTGCGTTTCAAAAGAGCAGCTGCTGGATGCACAGAAGCATCCCGAAAAGTACGGCGATCTCATTGTGAGGGTGACAGGCTTCTCGGCAAAATTCACCGCTCTTTCAAAGGAATGGCAGGAAGAAGTGCTTTCAAGAAACTTCTATGAATGATACCCTGCAAAGCAAATGCAAAAAATCACACCGCCTTACGGCAAATACTGCTGTAAGGCGGTGTTTGTTGTGTATTCATTTGTGCTTTAATGCTTGGTGGAGCCGATGGCAGATATACACTGTCAATAAAATGCAATATGGATGTGGTAGGGATGCTTTGCGTTGCACTCATGATAGCAAGGAATACCTTTCCTTTGAGTTTCAAGAACCTTACATATTATGGATCTCTTTTTTATATTTAGTGGGAGATATTCCCGTTTCTTCTTTGAATATTTTGTTGAAATATTTTTGCTCTGTAAAACCGCACATTTCCGATATTTGCGCCATTGTATAATTGTTTGCTCCGATTTTTATTAATGCCAGATTAATTCGTAGCTTGTTCAGATATTTGATCGGAGAACAGCCAAATTCTTGCAGAAAAAGCTTTCTGTATTGACTTTCACACAAGCCGCACATTTTCGCAAGCTCTTTCACGTAAATCTTTTTGTCAAGATTGTTTTCCATATATTGAATTGATACTGCTATTTTTGAATAATTCTGTGTGGGGCTGTCTGGTACAATAATACTACTGAGAAAATCGTATAAGAGAGAAGTACATTTATATTTATATCCTTTTTCTTTGTTTTCCCAAATCTTATAAATCTCTTTGAAAACCTCATCGCATTTGTCAGTGTCGATTTTCACACATAACGGGGAGAAAATGTTTTTGTTCAAAATATTAAAATGAATTGCTATGATTTCTTCACCGCCGTGGCTTTGCCTGAGATATTCGCAGTTGGCCGGAATATATATCAAATTTTCGGAGGTGACTTCGCAAGTGATTTTTTTGAAGATCATATTTGCACTTCCACCGATCCGCTTTGATAGTATATGAAAGGGCCTGTTTGGTGTGTGGTATTCACTTTTCTCCATATACAAATGCAGAACATCAATGATTTCTATAACAAGATTATCGTTATCAAACATAAGATACGCTCCTTTAGCTATATAATATCACATTTGATGCTCCATGTCAATCGTCGAAAAATGGAAATTATCGATTGTATTTTCTGTTGATTAGGTGTGGCGAGTGTTGTATAATATGAAAAAAGGAGGCGTGTTTATGAAACGAACAGCAATTACTTCTCCGGATTGGTTTAGCAAAAGCGCTATATATCAGATCAATCCCCGAACCTTTTCCGAAGAAGGCACTATTAAAGCCATTACTGATGAAATTCCTTTCCTTAAGGAATTGGGTTTTCGCATTCTATACCTTTGTCCTATATTTGAAGAGGAAGAAAGTCTTGATAATTGCAGTCCGAGACAGCTGGCATCAAAAACGGGCAATCCGAAAAATCCGTACCGTATGAACGATTATTTTTCCATTGATAAAGAATACGGAACCATGGATGACTTAAAGGAGTTAGTAAAAAAAGCTCATGAAGCAGGCATGTATGTTTTACTTGATCTGGTTTATGCTCATATTGGAAATAATGCGGATATAATCAAGCGCCATCCGGAATTTGTTATGCAAAACCAAGATGGTAGCTTCGTATGCACGGAATGGAATTTTGCCAAAATTGATTTCAATAGCGAAGGTTTGCGAGAATACCTTTATTGTAATATGGTCTATTACATCGGTGCTATTGACATAGACGGGTTTCGGTGTGATATGGGTGATTATGTCCCCATTGATTTCTGGAATGAAGCGAAAAAGAGAATATTGCGCGTAAAGCCCGAAGCTGTTCTTATCAACGAGGGAGACTCTTATCATTATATGGAAACGGCGTTTGACTCTTGCTATTGTGGAGCTTGGCGCGAATGCG
>JAZSGA010000012.1:0-13723 GCA_045532495.1 Eubacteriales bacterium
AGCACTTGTGACAAAGAGCAGCCTATATCTTTGCCGTACGCCGCGGTCTCAATACCCGTAAGTACAATTTCTTTGTAACCGTTTTCGGCAAGAACTTGAACTTCATCGCGAATATTTTCAGGAGATCTTGAACGTATTTTCCCTCTGACAGAAGGAATTATACAGTACGAACAATGATTTTCGCACCCATCAACAATTTTTACAAACGCGCGGGTGCGTTCTGATCTGCTAATATGCATATCGTCGTAAGCGGTTGCCAGAGAAATGTCTGTAATTCTGTTAATAAAAGTTTTTTTGTTACCAAGCAGCTCCATGGCAAG
Source organism: Eubacteriales bacterium (assembly GCA_045532495.1). Classification (GTDB taxonomy): domain Bacteria; phylum Bacillota; class Clostridia; order Oscillospirales; family CAG-382; genus UMGS1052. The sequence goes on from JAZSGA010000012.1 coordinate 321, forward strand.
CTCTGCCACCTTGTTTTTGTGCTCGTTTCCAAAAGCGGCATCAAGTTCGTAAATATCATTAACAGCGCCTTTTTGAGCCTGGGTAAAACAACCTATGGCAATAACAACACAGTTTTCTCCACCCGTTTTTCTTGCTCGGCGTATCATTTGCCTGGATTTTTTGTCACTTTCAGCGGTAACTGTACAAGTATTTATAATATAAACATCGCATTTATCCGTAAATTCGCACACAACAAAGCCGAGTCTTTCAAAGTCCTCGGCTATTGATTGTGATTCATATTGATTCACTTTGCACCCTAAGGTGCAAAGTGAAACCGTTGGTCTATTTGTAAAACCGCTTATCATTTTACTGTGATCATACTTTCATCCCAAATTTCGGGAGCTTCATAACCCATAAGGTTAACAAGAGTTGCTGCCACATTGGAAAGACCAAACTGGCCGTTATCTTCTTTTACAGTGTAAAGATCTGCAAATTTGTTGTCATAAATGATGCAGGGAACAGGGTTGAGAGTGTGACTTGTCTTAGATTTAAAGCTGCCGTCTTCGTTGGTGGCGGGAGCCTTTGTCTTTTTGTTGATTTCGTACATTTCATCAGCATTGCCGTGGTCTGCGGTAATAAGCGCAACACCGCCAAGCTTATCAACTACGTCAAGAATTCTTTTAAGGCAAAGATCAAGAGCTTCAACGGAACATACGGTTGCAAGATAGTTACCTGTGTGACCAACCATGTCACCGTTGGGGAAGTTTACACGCATAAAACGGAATTCTCCGCTTTCAGCAGTTTCAATAAGTCTGTCGGTAATTTCTGCACACTTCATCCAGGGGCGCTGTTCAAAAGGAATTACATCAGAAGGGATTTCTTCGTACTTTTCGGTTTTTTCGTCGAACTTGCCGCTCTTGTTACCATTCCAGAAGTATGTTACATGACCGTATTTCTGTGTTTCGGAAAGAGCATACTGTGTAACACCTGTATTTGCAAGGAATTCGCCCAATGTTCCTGTGATCTCAGGGGGAGATACAAGGTAACGTGAAGGAATATGGAGGTCGCCATCATATTCAAGCATACCTGCATATGTCACATTGGGGTATACAACTCTGTCAAACTTGTCAAAGTCCTTGTCGTCAAATGCTTTTGAAATTTCAATGGAACGGTCACCGCGGAAATTGAAGAATACAACACTATCGCCGTCGGTAATTTTGCCCACGGGTTCACCGTTTTCAGCAATAACAAATTCGGGAAGGTCCTGGTCGATGCAACCTGTTTCGTTTCTGTAGGTTGTAACAGCATCTGCAGCACATGCAAACTGTCTTCCTTCGCCAAGCACGTGTGTATGCCAGCCTTTTTCAACCATAGCCCAGTTAGCTTCGTATCTGTCCATGGTGATGTTCATTCGTCCGCCACCGGAAGCAATTTTTGCATTAAATCCTGCATCATTGATGGAAGCCAAGAATTCTTCGAAAGGATTGATATATTCAAGGGCAGAAGTTTCGCCAACATCACGTCCGTCCAAAAGAATGTGAATTCGTACTGTTTTAACGCCATCTTCTTTTGCGCGCACGATCATAGCTTTAAGGTGATCGATGTGGGAATGAACGTTACCGTCAGAAAACAGTCCAAGGAAATGGAGAGTTTTGCCTGTATCGGCAACGGATACGATCTGCTTCCATGCTTCAGATGCAAACATATCCCCGGATTCAATAGACTTTGTTACAAGCTTTGCTCCCTGAGCAAAAACCTGTCCTGCGCCAAGAGCGTTGTGACCTACTTCAGAGTTACCCATATCATCGTCAGAGGGAAGACCAACAGCCACACCGTGAGCCTTAAGCTTGAGCATGGGGTAGTTCTTCATGAGCATGGACAGGGTAGGAGTAAGGGCGTTTTTAACAGCGTTTCCCTGCGAGTCGGGAGCGATGCCGATGCCATCCATAACTATGGCAAATACGGGGCGTGTTTGCGCTGTTGCACAATCGGTTTTAAAAGTAAGTTTTTTAAGTGTGTTACTCATTTTAATTCCTTTCTGAATCTATGTTTAATTTAAACTTTCGCTTATTATCTTAGCGGCATTTCCGCTGTCGGCGCTGATCACAAGTGCAACAAAATCGCCGCTTGAGATTATTTCCGCATCTTTTGCCTTTTCATACTCGGTAGGGAGGTAATCTATATACTCCGCCTTTATAGTATCAAAGGTTGATTGAAGCGATTCTAAGACAACTGAAGTGTTTGAAATGTCAGCTGTTTTTGCAAGAAAGATTCTTTCAATTCCGGGATACTCCACAGGTACTGCGGCGTAGAATTCGGAAAGCAAAGACGGATCAACGCCAAATTCGCCTTCTATAGAATCGGCATCAAGGACAAACATTTCGGGGAAACTGCACTCAGATGTGATGCGCTCGGAAAGTACATTAACCGTTATTGCTTGCAGAACATTTTCATTTTTATCAGATACTTCGTCGCCGCAAGATGTTACTGAAAATGCCAGCGAAGCTATAATAAGAGCTGTTGCTAATTTTTTTGTATTCACTTTTTCCTCCTGCTGTTTTATTGTATATTTTCTTCTGTAACAGCTTCGTTCTGAACAGAAGGGGCAGGATCAGCTTCCGCTGTCTGCTCTTGCTCAATTTCCGTTTGAGGGATAACATCTGTCACAGGTATTTCTGTTGATACTTCGGGGGTTTCTGTAGTTATTTCAGTTATTTCAGTTATTTCAGTTATTTCAGTTGCTATTTCGGGTTGAACAGTATCACCTTGCTGCGGTGCCGTGTCTGTAATTTCCTGATTGTCAGAAGGTGTAACAACTCCAAGATGGTTATTTACAACATCAACGGCAGAAGGTAAAGGTCTGCCGCAGATTATAGCATCTGCGTATTCCGTAAGCATAACAGACCATAGCTCGTAGGACTTGTTTGTGAGATGAACATATCCGTCGCTTGTATATTTATCGGACAAAAAACCGTTTTCATTCAGCAAAGGTGAAGCTACATCCAGGAATGTTGCATTGCCTGCGTCACAAAAAGCCTTCATGTTTGCGTTTAATGCAAGAATCTTTGTTTTATATTCTTGTGCGGTTTCGGCTGACATATTCGTGCTTGTAGGTTTTGAAACAGGTGATGTTGCGCTGAAAATGTATACATCAATATCAGGATTTACTGTTCTTATGCGATTTATAAATTCGCAGTACTGATCAAAGCATGTGTTAGGGGAGGAAAGCACATCGTTAAGTCCGATGGATATAAATACTCTTTTTGCCTCGTCAAGTTTAAGCGCATCCTCCACAAGCATTTTTTCGCCGTTATATGAAGGGTGATATGATTTTTCTGTAAGCTCCGATATGGCATGTCTTGCAGAAAAACTGGTTACGGTAAGAAATGTGGCGGGAGATTGCATACAGTCAACTCTGCGGCAATAAAGCTCCATTCCGTGCATAACGGAATCACCAACAAAAGCAGATTCTTCAAAGAACAAGCGAATCTCTTCGTCTGTGGCTTTTTCACGTACCACAGGCTCTTCAATTACTTCTGTAGAATCCGTTGTTTCATTTGTTTCAGGCTGCTGAATATCGGAACTGTTTGTTGTTTCGGATTGCTCATTCTGCACTTGTTCAGTGTTTTCGATGGATTCTGTTTCTTCGGATATTTCGGTGCTGATATCAGTGTTTGCGATGTCATCAATTTCGCCGCCGCAAGATGATAGAATAAAGGCAGACAGCAGTAAACTGACCAATGTAATTTTGCTCATATATCATATTTCTCCATTATAAATCGTTACTTATAAATAGTATATCATTTTCTAAAGTTATTTTCAATATCATTATTGCATTTTTTCACAAATTGTGGTAAAATATTTTTCTAAGGAGGCGATTTTTGTGCTAAAACGTGATGAAAATGTTTCTATGAGTATGAACTATGCAGAATATATTGTAAACGCAAGGGTTGAGGGCAAGCTGCTTGTCCGCAGAATATTAATTGCACTTATTTTTCTTGCTTTGCTTGCTGCAGGAACGTGGGCTGTATGCGGAGGCATAGTTTATATGCCGCCCATTGAATTACTTGTTATTGGTATATGCGGTGTGGGCTTTTATTTTACTAACGAAAGCACCAGACTTGAATACGAGTACATAGTGGCGTCGGCAAAAGTTGAATTCGATACAATCTACGGCCAGCGACGCAGAAAAGAAATTATAACTGTATCTCTTGACGATATCGAAAGAATTGCTCCGTTCAACAGCGAAAACTTGTCATATATTAATTCCAAAAAGATTGACAAAACTTATGATTTTTGCTCATCTTCAAAATCCAAAAGACGCTATTTTATGTTCGGCAAAATAGAAGGGTGCAACACAGTAATATATTTTGATGCCGTATCAAAAACTTTGGATGTTCTTAAGTTTTTCCGTAGCAATATCGTGGAAATTGATAAAAATATTTACAATATGTAAAAATAAACAGGTACCGTTAAGGTACCTGTAATTTTTTATTCGTATACTGCAAATATATCTGAAAAATCGACATATCTCAGTTCGATCTCGTCGCCATCCTCGGGAATATAATCTGAAATTCCTTCGGTTTCTGAAAGAGTTCCGTTGATGTAAAACATCCATGCGAAGTTTCCTTCGTTTTTGATGTCTGCAAGCTCTGTTACAAAACCGTCATCAATACCGATTACTGTAACCTCATTAAGATTACAAAGTCTGCGGATACATTCTCCGGCAGAAGATTCTACGGGTACTTGTACTTCGCCCGTAAGTTCTATTTTGTTTTGCCCGTCTTGAGTAACGCTGATCTCATCAATTACTTTTACTGTGACAGTTTTTTTGTTGCCCGAAACGCACGATGTAACTGCAAGAATCATAACAAAAGCGAGCAGTAATGCAATTTTTTTCATGTAATTATTCCTCGTCGGGGGTTTCCCAGTTATGCCATACGTTCATAACATCATCGTTATCTTCAAGCATTTCGAGAAGACGGTTCATCTTGGTTATATCGTCTTCTTCTGTAAGGGTAACGTAGTTGGAAGGTATTTTTGTCTGCTCGGCAGAAGCGAATTTATATCCTGCTTTTTCAAGGAAATCACATACTGCAGAAAAATCCTCGGGAGCAGTATAAATTTCAAATGCACCTTCTTCGGCCAATACATCCTCAGCACCTGCGGTCAGAGCATCGTCCATGAGTTTTTCTTCGTCAACGCCGGCGGCTTCTATAACAATAAGACCTTTATCGGAGAACAGGTAAGATACACAGCCTGTTTGTCCGAGGTTTCCACCGAACTTGTCAAAGTAGTGACGCATATCTGCACCGGTACGGTTGCGGTTATCTGTTGTTGCTTCAACAATTACGGCTACACCGGAGGGACCATAACCTTCGTAATTGAGGGATTCGTAGTTTGCTCCGTCATTATCGCCGGCAGCTTTTTTGATTATACGCTCAATGTTATCGTTGGGAACATTATTGCTCTTAGCTTTTTGAATAAGGTCCTTAAGTTTTGAATTGGAAACAGGGTCGGGGCCGCCTTCGCGAACAGCGATTGCCATTTCCTTACCGATTTTTGTAAATACTTTTGCACGCTGAAGGTCTGTTTTTTCCTTCTTGTGCATAATATTTTTCCATTTTGAATGTCCGGACATAAAAATACTCCTTTATTTTAAATAAATTATATGTTTTTTGGTGTTTTAAGGCTGATAAGCGAAAGACCGTTTTTAAGAACAGCCGCCGTTGCAGCAACAAGCGCAACACGGGTGTTTTTCACGGATTCATCTTCAGCTTTCAAAACAGGGCAGTCGTGGTAGAAACGGTTAAATGCCTGGCAAACGTCAAGCAGATAACGTGTCACCACAGACGGTTCAAGTTCTTCTCTTGCCTGAGAAACCTTGTTGGGAAATTCATGAAGCGTGCGGATAAGATCAACTTCAAATTCGCTGGTGAAGCTTATTTTTGAACTATCAGGAGCAAAGCCTGCCTTGTCCATGATTCCGGCACATCTTGCATATGTATACTGTACATAAGGGCCTGTATTGCCTTCGAAATTAAGAACTTCGTCCCAGATAAAGTTAACATCTTTTATTCTGTTGTTGGAAAGGTCGTGGAAAATAACAGCACCAACGCCAACAGCCTTTGCAACTTCTTCCTTATCTTCAAGATCGGGGTTCTTCTCGTTAATTATATCAAGTGTTTTGGAAATTGCTTCATTGAAAATATCTTCAAGAAGAACTATATTGCCCTCGCGGGTGGAAAGCTTTGCACCTGCAATGCTTACGGTGCCAAAGGGAACGTGCACAAGTTTGTTTTCCCATTCGTAGCCCATAAGACCTATCACCTTAAAGAACTGCGCAAAATGCAGGCTCTGACCGGCAGAGGTAACATATATGCACTTATCAAAATCATAGGTGTTTTTGCGGTAAATCGCTGCTGCTATATCACGGGTTGCGTAAATTGTGGAACCGTTGGATTTTATTATAAGACAAGGATTCATGCCATAATCGTCAAGTTTTACAATATAAGCTCCGTCATCAAGGGTAAGAAGATTCTTTTCCTTAAGCTGATTAACAACGTCATCGGTTTTATCGAAATAGAAGCTTTCACCAAGCCACGATTCAAAATCTGCACCGATAAGTTCGTATGTCTTTTTGAATTCAGCAATGCTGATTTCAATAAACCATTTCCACAAAGAGTAATATTCTTCGTCGTGCTGTTCAAGCTTTACAAAAGCAGCTCTTGCTTCATCGTCAAGAGCAGGATCAGCCTCTGCTTCTTTGTGGAATCTTACGTAAATATCGGTAAGGGCTGTTATACCGCGGGATTCTATATCTTCCTTTGAACCCCACTTTTTGTATGCAACAATAAGTTTGCCAAACTGGGTTCCCCAGTCACCGAGATGGTTAACGCCAACGCAGTTGTAACCACTGAATTTGAACAGATTTTTTATAGACTGACCGATAACTGTAGAACGCAAATGACCGATATGAAACGGCTTTGCAATGTTTGGAGAGGAATAGTCAATAACGATTGTTTTTCCGTTACCCACATCGGAAGAGCCGAATTTGCAGGGATCCGCAATAATGTCTTTAAGAGTAGCGCTGTATGTATCCTGGTTTATAAAGAAGTTAAGATAGCCGGAAACGCTTTCTACATTTGCAAATATATCGCAAAAACCTTCCTCGTTGCAAATGCCTTCTTTAAGACTGTCTGCAATCATGGGAGGAGCCTTGCGTAAAACCTTACTGAGTTTGAAGCAGGGAAGTGCAAGATCGCCCATTTTTCTGTCGGGTGGAAACTCAAGCATGTCCGCTATCTGTTCAACCGTCAAAGATTCGATGTGTTTTGCAAGAAATTCTGCTGCGCAGATCTTATAATTGTACATTTATATTTTCCTTTCAGGATTATTCAACTATGAAATCGTATTTGTCGCTCACAGTAACGTCGGTGGGCAGATTGGTTATGCCAATATAGCTTTTGCCGGCATTAAGCAAAAGGGGAGTTGAACCGTCTGCTTCGAAAAGTTTGTAAGGTGTCTGTCTGTCGGATTTTGTCCAGACGATTTCCTTTACCTTGCCGTCTGTAATATACAACCCTTTGCCGTTACCGGTGAAGTTGAGAATCATATGATTGTATTTGTCGCCCGTGTTTTTGTAGGTGGCAAACAGAACGATTACATTTTTAAAAGTGAGTATTTCATTTGTGGCACCGTCAATGTGCGGCGCATTGTATTGACCTTTTTTGTAAAGACTTGTTGATTCATCATAAGAGAAGAACGAACTTGCGTAGTAGGAATACTTTATGTTGAGCGAAAGAGCATCGTTGCCGATCATTTCAACGGGTGTCTGAGAAAAGTTGAGAGGCTTGTCGAAGTTTTCAGAAAGAGTGGTTCTGAAGCCCATGTCGCTTATGGCTTTTGTGATTTTTTCACCGTTTGTCATGGACGCGTGCTCATAGCCCATGCTCTTAACACGCTGTTGGTTTTTCCAGTAAGCTGCAGCTTCTGCGGAGCTGCCGTTTACTCCGTCAATATTGTCGATACCCCTTGCGGAAATGGTGCTGTAAGCCATGTCGCTGCCGCCGCAATGGCTGTAAATGGCATCGTGCGCCTGAGCAAGGTCGAGGTAATAATCACGGGATGAGCGAACAGAGCCGGTTTCGGGGAGATCTTCATATCTTGAAAACAAAGCCATAAGGCGTGTTATTCCGCCTTCGACGATACATTCGTAAATAATATCAGCCTGACCTATGCCGGGTTGGGGGATTGATTTTTTGATATTATTGATCATCATGGCAACGGGACGTTTGCCTGCGGTGTAATCGTCACATTCAATACCTGTGAGAGGATTGTAAAAAAGAATCTCTTGCGGTTCTTCGGGCTGTTCTTCTTCAATCGGTTCTTCTTCGGTGGAAGCGTCTGTTTCGGGCTCTGTGTCTGTTTCGCCTTCCGCCGCTTCGGTTTCTGTAGAAACAACAGTATCCTCTTCGGGGGGAGTTACTTCATTATCATTACCGCATGCACATGCACATAAAGTAATTAATGCAGCGCATAACAGAGCAGTAAGCTTTATTTTAAAATTCATTTTATAAACCATCCTATTGTATAAATTTTTACCACCCTTTATTATAACAGATTAATTTGACTTTTGCAAGGTTATTTACAAATATTATGTATAATTAATAATAAAGAAAGCCCACTTTACAGTGGGCTGCTTTTAAATACAGTAAAACTCAGTTGCCGCAGAAGCAGCAGAGAATAATCACTGCGATAAGGATGATGATCCAGATATTGTCATCAGAAAAAGCGTTACCGAAGCAGCTCATGGCTCTCCTCCTCCCTTAACGGGGTTTCTGATAACATAATATGTTATAAATAAATAATTGTTACCGCTTTATTCGAGGGTCAGAAGTTTTATAGCGGCAGCTTTTTCCATATCTTCTTTTTCTGTGGCGTAAATTGTGGTTTTACAACCGCAGTCCTTACAGGAAATATGGACTTTATCGTAATCCACCACGATGGAAAGATTGGGTTCGCCGCAGCTGCATTTGATTCGGTTGGTTATAGCAAGCTCTTCCACGCTGTACATAACCTCCTGCATAACATCTGCATCAAGGAAGTTCTGTGATTGCTCCTGCTCCTTCTGTTCGTCAAATAGCTCTTTCAGCTGTTTTGCGCTTAAACGAAGTGCTTCATCAACCTTTTCTTCGGTACCTATAAAGCAAACATCAAGCCCGGAATACGAGCATTGAAGCAGAAACAGATCTTTGGTGAAAAAAACTGTTGATCCAAGTGTATACGGGTGAGGATGAGGGCAAACGAGGCAGGGGACTGACAGTCTTATTTTGCCTTCGCTGTTCATTTGCAGAGATAACGTGCTTTTACCGCATATTTTGCATTTGATATTGTGTTGTGCTCCGGATAATGAAAAAATGTTTATTCTATCTGCAATTATTGCGCCACACTCCGGACAACGTGACGCTATAACGCAGGATTTATCTGTAAGATTATGCATATCCATTATTTGTGCCCCTTTTATATATTTAAGTTAAAAAAACACCGTTTATACAGCGCTCGTAATAAAACAGATACTGTTGTGCAATGCCTGCGTATTTGCCAAAGTATTCTTTGCCGGAAAAATCCGGGTAATATTTTGCAAGAATTTTTTTCACCCATACATCTATCGGAAAACAGTCGTATTTACGGAAAGAGAACAGCAGTACACATGAAGCAACTTTAGGGCCTACGCCCTTTATACTGCATAAAGTTTTTAACGCATCGTCTGTGCTCATTGCTTCTATTTCGGAAAAGTTTATTGTTCCGTCACAAACTTTCTGTGCCGCATCAATAATATATTTTGCCCTGAAACCTGTTTTTAAATCAAAAATTGCCTGCTCACCGGCTTCAAGAATTGTTTGCGCGTCGGGAAAAGAGTAATAATCCTTTCCGTTGTCATCAGTAAATACTAACTTACCGTATTTTGAACACAAAGCCTCAATAATTTTCTTTATTCTCGGAATATTATTGTTTTGCGAAATAATAAAAGAACAAAGAGCTTCCCAATGATCCTGATGCAATATCCGTATTCCGCATGCATATTTGCCTGCAGTGTACAATGTGTTATCAAATGAAAACGATTCAATGCAATCGGTGTAATTGAAATCCATGTCAAAATAATCGTACCAAACCGATTCAAAATCGTTTTTTGATATATTTTTTAATATTATATCGCTACTATTTTTGATGAGTTCAATATACTTGCCAAAAGCTACACCGCAGTAAACATTATCGGATTTTTTATTAAAACGAAAACATTGACCGCAGTCAAATATATCGGCAAGCTCAAAGTTTGCCGGAGCATGAAGCACCGTATCGTGTGCGGTGTATTCTATATTTTCAAGTGATAAAAGCGGATTCATATGTATTCCTCTTGATTATTGCAGAAAAATTTGCTATAATATAAAAAAATGAATGGAGCTGCTTATGGAAGAAAAAATATATACCATACCCGTCAATGAAGCATTTGAAAGCAATGACGGTTGCCCTTTTTGCCGTTTGTATAAAAAGCTTGAAGAAGATGAACTTGATCTGATCCTGGGCGCATCAATGATGGAACCCGATATCCGCAAAAAAACCAACAAGCTGGGTTTTTGCGGCAAACATAACAAAAAAATGTTCAATATGAAGAACCGTCTCGGCATGGGACTTATGCTTGAAAGTCACTTTATTGAAATTCGCAAAAGCGTAGAAACAAAGCCGTCAATATTGGTTAAAGATGCCGGAATGTCTACAGCAAAAGCGCTTGATGAGCTCGAACATAGCTGTTATGTTTGCGAAAACATATCCGGCAAAATATCAAAAATGTTTGACACTGCGGTTTTACTTTGGGAACGTGAAAAAGAGTTCCGCACCAAGACAGAAAATCAAAAGTATTTCTGCCTGCCACATTATTCGCGCTTTATTAAAACCGCATCTGCTTCGTTGCCCAAAAAACTTTATCCGGATTTTTTAAAATCGGTAAATGAAGTTGAAATGGCTTATTTTGATAAGCTTGCGGCAGATGTATCGTGGTTTTGCAAAAAGTTTGATTATCGTTATGACAGCGAACCATGGGGTGATGCCAAGGATGCTGTTGAACGCTCCATAAGCTTTTTAAACGGTTGCGAAGACTGAATATAAAAGATTATAATCAAAGCAAAGGTTATTTGCTTTGATTATTTTTTTCGTCATCATCCTTGGCAAGCTCGTAGCACAAGGTCATGAGCGTATCACCAAGGTGAATATTTTCAATTTTAACATTGTAATCTTTAAGAGAAAGTTCCATGTTGGAAAAATTCCAAAAACCGCGTATTCCGCATTTTGCAAGACGTTCTGCAACATCAACAGCCTGGTTTTTGGGAACAGTGAGTACAGCTATATCGGTTTTGTTCTGAGCAACAAATTCTTCGATGTTGTTAAAATCCATAACTGTAAGTCCGGATACATTGGTGGAAATAACATCCTTACTGATGTCAAAAAGGCCGGTTATTTTAACGCCTCGTTTTTCGAAAAGAGGGTTGTTTGCAAGAGCTTTACCCAAATTACCGATGCCGACAATTACTGCGGTATATTCACGGTCTGTGCCAAGAATAGCGGATATTTCTCCGTAAAGATGATTAACATTATATCCGTAACCTTGCTGACCGAATCCTCCGAAGCAATTGAGATCCTGGCGTATCTGAGAAGCCGTTACATTCATGCGCTCAGAAAGTTCTTTGGAGGAAATTCGTGATATTCCGCACCTTATAAGCTCTCGGAGGTATCTAAAATATCTTGGAAGTCGCTTGATAACAGCGTTAGAGATAGGTTTTGAGTTGTGTTGTTGATTCATTTATGGTACTTCCTGTTCTGAAAATTTACTTAGTTTAATCTGGCTGTGGCAAATGCGTTGAGTGAAAGATCGTAAAAGCTTTCTTTAGGTGAAGAAATATAGTTATAATAAGCCTGACAGCCAATCATAACGGCATTATCACCGCATAACGAAAGGGGAGGTACAAAAAACTGCACGCCATACTTTTTGCACAATGCCTCAAGCGCTGCTCGTAAATGGCTGTTTGCCGCAACACCGCCTGCCATAACAAATTTATCGGAAAGCATTTTATCGCTGTTAAAAAGCAATTCAACACGTGTGACAATAGCATTTACCACAGCGGCGGTAAAAGATGCGCACATATCTGCAGTATCTACCGGTTCGTCCTTTTGTTGTGCATTGTGGATGATATTTACCGCAGAAGTTTTAAGACCTGAAAAGGAAAAATCAAAGGGGAAGTTTTTTACTTTTGTATCTGGAAAAGCAAAAGCTTTGCTGTTGCCGCTTTTTGCAACACCGTCCATTTTTGCACCGCCGGGATAGGGAAGTCCGACCATTCGTGCCACCTTATCAAAGCTTTCGCCTGCCGCATCATCGCGGGTTGAGCCTATTATCTCAAAATCAGTATAAGAGCTGACACCCACAAGTGATGTGTGACCACCGGAAACCACAAGCGCATTGTAAGGCGGTTCAAGCATGGCGTTGCCGTTTTGACCGTTAAAATAGGCGTAATTTGCGGCAATGTGGCCCTGAATATGATGAACGGGTATTAAAGGTTTTCCCAAGCCGTAAGCCAGCAATTTTGCAAAATTCACTCCGACAAGAAGCGCGCCGATAAGACCGGGCTGATTTGTTACAGCCACAGCATCTATGTCGTCAAGTGTAAGCTCAGCATCCGTAAGAGCTTTTTTTGTAACCCACGAAATAGCTTCGGAATGTGCTCTGGAGGCTATTTCCGGCACTACGCCGCCGTATAAAGCGTGGGTTTCTATTTGCGATGCAACTACATTTGACATAATATATCTGCCGTCGCACACAACGGCGGCACATGTTTCATCGCAGGATGATTCTATAGCAAGTATTTTCATTTTAATTATTTAGCTTTCAATGAACTTTGTCATTAAAACAGCATTTTCCTTTGGTTTTGTATAATAGTTTTTTCTGATTCCCACGGCAACAAATCCGTGTTTTTTATAAAGTGAAGCGGCAGGAATGTTGGATTCCCTTACCTCAAGAGCGATTTCGTTTAAATTATTCTTTGTACAATATTCAACAACGGCATCTACAAGCTGCGAAGCGATACCGCAACGCCTGAAATGAGGTAAAACAGCCACGTTTGTAATATCTGCATTGCCGCATATATTGTACATGCCTATATAGCCTGCAACTGTACCGTCGCACACAGCCACAAAGCACACCGACAGCGGATTTGCGAGGAATTCTTCAACAGAATTTTTGCTCCACGGAACAGAGAAGCACTGATTTTCGATATTGCTTATTGCATCTGCGTGTGAAAATTCCGCTCTTATGATAATAGTATCATTCATTGGTCAGTTCCTTGATAATAGCTTCAATTCCGTTATTGAT
>JAZSGA010000061.1:0-41846 GCA_045532495.1 Eubacteriales bacterium
TTTGTGGTTCTGTGGGCTTTTCGGGTTCTGCAGGTTTTACAGGCTCCGTAGGCTTTTCTGGCTCTGTGGGTTTTTCTGTTTCCGCAGGTTTTTCGGGTTCTTCGGGTGTTTCTTCCGCCTCACAAACGGGGAACTTATAAACGATTATTGCTTCGAATTCATCTCTGCCCATAATTTCGTCGGCGGTATTTCCGTTTACCGTTCCTATAACATCGGGAGTGCCGTCACTTTTTGTTACAAATTCATATCCGTCATGCGGTATAACGGTAACCATAACCTGATACACATTGCCCTTTTCAAACTTATCCACGCCAACGGTCATGGTTTTGCCGTTTGTCACATCAAACCATGTAACACCCCTTGAGGTGAATCTGTCCATGCGCGTAGTGTCTATTTTATAAGTGTCGGAATTGGGAAGCTTTGCGGTATAATCGGGCGATTCTCCTGCCACGGGAGCATCTATTCCCATTATATCAACCGCACCTATTTTTGCAGCTGCAGCCGCCGTAAAGGTGTAGGTAAACATAAGCGTGTCACCCAAACGCTCTACTTTTTTCTCGCTGACTTTATTTCCGTTGAGGGTGACTGCAACTTTATCGGCAAATTTTGCAACATAATCCCAGCCTTCCTGTTTGGGATCCACATAAACGGTAAGGTCGTAATTTTTGCCTGCCACAAATTTATCGGAGGAGAATATCATTTCATCATCCACATACCATGTCACATCTTTTACAACGTAAAGATTGGGCTCTGCACTCTGCATATCCTCCGACGGGTTGTTACCTATGGCAGGTACGGTAACGCCGATAATATCCACATTGGTTATTTCGTAATCCGGGCATGCAACCTCATATTTCACGATCAGCTTGTTGCCGTTTTTTGTTACTGCCGCAGGCTGTCCGTTTACCGTTGCAGTAACATTTTCACCTATTTCAAAACCGTCTTTTACATCAAGATTAATTGTGGCAACATACATATGACCGCCAAAAAAGAATCCTGATGCCGTAAGGTCATATTCCTTAACCTTGTGCGACCAGCAAATACCGTTTTGGGTAAAAGTGTTGTTTGTATCCGAAAAAGCAACACCTTCACCGGCAATTTCCGCAGTATAACCGGGCGCTTTGCCCGCCTGAGGCATGGGGAGATTCTTTATTGCAACAGATGTAACTTGCGGCAATGTACATGTTGGGAAATCGTAATATGCTGACACAAATTCTTTAACATCATAGTTGAGATGCTTCATGGTTTTTGCGGAATTTCCGTTTATGTAAACGGAAAGCGCAGTGCTTCCGTTTGCGTTGGTTTTAAACTCATATTCGCCATCTTGTGCTTCAATACCAATGAATATGCGGTAATCATGGCCTGCAATAAAGGTATCTTCCGCCTTCACAAGGGCGGAATCGGTAAGGTCAAACCAGTACATGCCGTTGCGGAAATTACCCTGCTCGTCGGAGGCAAGGCTACATCCGATGTCAGTTACCAACCCGTCATATTCTGGATGCATGCCTGCAACCGGTGCAATAATATCGGTAATGTTAACAGAAGATATTATTGATGGAAGGGTAAATGTACGGTATACAAGCACTTCCAGCATACTGTCGTTTGAAAGCTTGACCTTTGCAGATTTACCGTTTATGCTTCCGCTCACCGCAGTACTCACACCGACGCTTGTATCAAGAGCAAATTTGTTGCCCGTTGTAGGTTCCAGCACCAGCATTACGGTGTATTTATGCCCTTCGACAAAGCGATCGGAGGCGGATATATATTTCTGGTCTGTTTCGTCATACCAGAACACACCGTTAGTGCTGTTTTTATAATCGGTATCGACAAGATAATTTTCGTGGTGACAAACCACATCAAAAACGGGGTTTTCGCCGGGTACGGGCTCTGTAACGTCTACGCTAACATATCCTATTTCATATGCAAAAGCCGTTACAGTCATTAAAGGTATAAGCAATATAAATGCAATCAAAAAGCCATATATTTTTTTCATGTTTTATTCCTCCTGTTTTTTGTTTTATACTATGCTGAACTTTTTAACCTGCATACAAAAGTTCTTCAAAACATTCTTCCTCGGGCATGCCGTTTACAGTTGCACGCCAATCTGAAATGCTGATATTAAGCCTTACCGTTTTCCCATCCTCTGTTTTTAAATCTATAAAGCTTTTTCCATCGGTTTGGTAAGGCGAAAGCAATGTTCCTGCAGGAATTTCCGTTTTTTCCATATCCGGCAGAAGCTGTGCCTCAAGGGGAATGGCGGTTATTACATCTTGACCGTAAGAAAACGTATATGCATCGCTTATCATGCGTGGGATACCGCTTGCAGCATCGACCTCATAATACGCCGTTCCTCCGCGGGTACCCAGCAGATCAAACCCTGTTTCAAGACCGAATGTCGACGGATCGTTAATAACCTGTTTGTAGGCAATGCCGTTTTGCTCATCATATACACCGTCAATTTTTGTGCCGTAAAGCTCTTGTACCATCTCGGGGGTTTCGCCGTTTATATTCCAGGTACAGAACATGTGGTAGTCATTATCCGTAATCGATTCGGAATATATGTAGTTTTTGTTTTCCTTATGCACCAGGTAAACATCAAAACCGTAGGCATAGTTTATTTCGTCGGTAAAAGTATTTCCGTTTACCGTAACCGACAGCATGTTATAGGAGTTGTACTTATCGGGAACTGTTTCGGTATAAATATAATCCTTTACACCGTCATCGGATACAAGATCAAATTCCACATCCAGCCCCAACGGCAACGCCATAATATAATTTTCGGGACATTCCGTATATTTTTCGTTAAACATATCGGGGTATTCGTCAAACCATATTTTAGCAGAAAGAGCTCCCACCACATATGCCGCAATATCATACGGGGCAAACCAAAAAGTTATGCCCTGATAGTCCAATGTCCAGGTAAATTCTTCGGGTTTGTACTTACCAAAAGTATCGCTCAGGTTATAAAATTTCACTTCAGGGTATTTTTCGGTTATTTTCTTTTCGAGTATCGAGGGCAGATCTTTTGTATCCTTCAAAACATCCGTAAGAGCAACCTTTGCGCCCGTTGCGGGGTCATAGTTTATTCCGTGCATAAAATAATCGGGGTGAATACCGCCTGCATACACATAAACTTTTTCGAGCATACTTACAAGATTTTTGTCCGCACGCTGTGCATAAAGCCTTGATTCACCTTCGCAGTATGCAGGAGCGTATTGGTCGCCGGAAAGCTCATTTGCAGCGGCTTCAAAATCGTACATAAGAGCTTTTGCCTGTGTATGGCTGTTTTTGTTATACTCGTCAAAGGCGGCAGAAAGCTTTGAATATACTGCACTGTGATATTCCGAAAGTTTTAATTCCTGCCATTTTACTCTTGTTATAAAATTATTTTCGTGCCATTCTTCGATGGCTCTTTCCCCTGTCATCACATCCACAAAGGGATAAACACCTTCCAGGTTGGGGTTATGCCATACTTCTCCCGGAATCCGACACCCCGACATTGAAAAAACCGTGCAGATAATCATCAGAACACACAAGCTTTTTTTAATGTTCAAATTCATCTCTCCTTTATGTGTTTATCTGTAAACCGTAAACATAGCTTTGAACAGATTGCTTAAGTAGTTGTCCGAAAGCTTTTTGCCGTGGTCATATATTTTCAATCCCATAAGCCCTTTGCCGCAGGGCACACCGTCGGAGGTATCTTCAAATTCAAATCCCACAAAGCGGGATTCGTAAATATCCTTGCTGTTTTTGTATTTATATGTACTTTTTATGAGTTTTACCGGCTTATCGGTATATGTAGCTCCCGTTTCTGTCACCTGCTGACGGAAATAATCGTACTTTTGCTCGGGATCATGCAGTTTTCCGTTATAATAAAACTGAGCAAAATCTTCTCCCGATGTGCCGTCATCATAGCATACCGTGCCAAACACCACCGCACTCCAGGAAGAATCATCCGCCATAATGCTTACCCTTGTTTTTTCGGCAAGCGCAACGGCAGGAGATATGTTGAAATACGCACCGTCGGGTTTAAACAGCGTTATGGGGATTTTATCTGTGCCGTACACTATGTTGGCTTTTTTTATGCCCTTTTGGTCATTTATATACCCCGGATCGGGCATGCCCGTGGTTTCGGGATTGTCCTTTGTTGCGCAACTTACAAAAAGAATCAACGCAACACACACAAGTGCCGCAATCACAATTATTTTCATATGCTGTCACCCCCTGTGTTGTTTTATCCTTCTCAAAATCCCCGATAGCCATCGGGGACTTTGAGAAGAAGGGAGCTAACACGCTCCCGACTTCGTATAATTAAATTATTCTGCAGCTTCTTCAACGGGAGGATATTCCACCACGCCGTTATAAACAAAGGATTCGATAATTTTCTTTATATCTTCATCCTCATAATGAGCGATTCCTTCGGGTGTATCTTCAATACTGTAATCGATGATTTCGGTATCGATAACCAGATATCTGTCGGTGGTGTCGGAAAGCTCCTCAAGATGAACATAAATCCAGTAACCGCCAAAAGCTTCGTAGCCATAGCAATCATAACCGTTGATCTTGAATTCTCTGAAAGTTTCTTCGTTTTCTTTGTCGTACTCTTTATTGTCATCAAAGGTGGTGTCCTCAAAAATCGCAGGACTTATGGTTATGTTCTTGGAGCCGTAGTGCATATCTACCCAATTGGGATATTCTTCATCGCCCTCAAGCACGATATCCGCATCCTTGGGGTAAAAGAAATCCACCGAAAGCATTCCGCTGTCATCCCATGTTTCACCGTAAAGTGTAACTTTTTCGCCCTTGTCTTCTTCGCCGCATGCGCAAACAGATACAAGCATCAAGCCTGCAATAACCAACAATAAAAGCTTTTTCATAATAAAAAATCCTTTCATTATCAAATAGTTTTAGTTATACATCTTGTAAAGGAACCATACAACCGCTTCTCTGGGGCAGTTTTCTTCGGGAGAAACCGCAATATTTGTGCTGTAAAGCAGACCTGCCTCACTTGCCCATTTTTTCGCTTCCTCATACCAACCGTTGGATCCAATGCCCATGGCTCTGTAAAGGAAGGTGATTATATGAGCGCTGGAGCATGTGGCGTTGGGGGAGAATTCTGTGGCAGATGTTCCTGCGGTTATGCCCTTTTCCACAGCCCACAAAACCGGCTTGTAATAATAATCCTCGGCTTTAACGTCGGTAAAGGGATTTGCAGAGCTTGCGGGTTCGGGCTTGCCTGCCGCACGCCAGAGAAATGTAACAACCTGACCTCTTGTGCAGCTGTCAAGAGGGCCAAAAGTGGTGGCACTTGTGCCGGAGGTTACGCCGTCATTATATGCCCAGGAAATTGCATCTATTGCATAGGTATCGGATACGTCGGTAAAGGGAAGATTCTGTGCACCGCCGTAAAACGCCTTGTGTTCTGCTTCTGTGGTGCCGTCATCCTGCCTTGCGGCAATTATCTTTTTGGCATTGTTGTTAAGACCTGCTCTCTGATCGTAGAAGAGAGCGGAAGGTGTGGCGCCGCTGGTAACGTAGAATCTGTTGCTTCCGTCAAACTTGCTTACGGTGATGTTTACCTGGTTTCCTGCCGCATGGCTTTTTACCCAGTAAACAATGTTAAGTCTTCCGTACTGATCAAGAGTCTGTGCATTTATTGTTTCGGTGTTGGTGTTGTTGTAATAAAGCTCCAGCTTTAAAGGCCTTGTGGGCATAAAGCCGTTATCGGCGTTTGCGCCGTTGAAATATGCAAAAGGAAGCCACTTGTAATCGTTGCTCTTTAATCTTTCGTTGAAATATGTATCCCAGCCTGCCTTGCCGCTCATGCCGCCTTCGGTATAACCGCTGCCGTAGGGCTCAATGTCGGCAAAAAGGTATTTCATCATTTCCATACCTTCGTCATAGTTGAACACCAAACGGTTTACAGCCCATACATAGTATGCCGCAACACTGCGGGGATCCTGCACATCCACAACCTTTTTGAGTTCTTCAAGATTCCACGGAGCAGGATCTGCCATATCAAACACCTGATCCTTTTTCCATTCGTCTTTGAGCTCGGTGGCATCAAGCATGGGGATATCGGTATCCACCTTTACGCTGTTAGCAAGTACGTTTGCAGATACCGCAAGCATCATAATTGTTGCCATTACAATTGCAAAAAACTTTTTCATAAATAAACCTCCCAAGTTTTGATTTTCCGCCTTATGCCTGAAGTTAATATTTGGCAAAAGTGCGTTTTTTTTGCAAATAATTGTTTTAAATTCAGTGTCGGATATATTGTTACCTCCTTTGAAAACTGATTGCCGTAATTATTTTGTGCTGCGGATTTGGCTTATGTTTTTGCTTCCGCAGCTGTGATTTTTATGCCGCAACGGGGGCAATAGTGCATGTAATCCGAAAGCACAGTGCCGCATTTTTCGCACCTTTTATGATATGACTTATAAAGGTCGTATAAACTTGATTTTGGCAACACGCAATTGCACTTACTGCAAAGTGTTTTGTTGCAAGTTTCAAGTGAATTGCATGTGGGACACACCACCGAATTTTTCATTGAATCAATGCCAAAACCAAAATGCAAAAGGGATTTTTTTCTGATTGCGTTTTGTTTATTTATCATTCGCTTCACCCCCGTAAAAAAGCTTTGCGCCGCACATATGACAAAAGTTAGAAGGGTTTTGAGTTTTTTTGCCACATTCGGGGCAATAATCGGGATAATCTTCTATGGGCATACACTGTACACAGCAAAGCACATCGGGATTATACATTGCACCCGTCACCCACTTACCGCATTTGCGACATTGGTTAAAATGCTCTCTTGCGTGGTTTTCCCAGGCAATGCGCAGTTCTTCCTCGGACGAAATTGCCGTTACAGGTGTACTTTTATATATCAAAGCGTCAGATAAATCACAAAAGAACCGATAGCTGTTGCCTTTTTCTTCTTTGACAATTTTGTAATTTGCAGTCTTTTTATCCATTCGCCTCAGCTCCTTCCGGGATAAAACCAACATTGCTTTTTTGTTTTTCTCGTCAAAGATTGACTGCGTCAACTTTTTGTGATAAAATATAAGTAACGCTCGGGGGCGACATCTGTTTTCGTTGGCGCGTAGGCAGATTGTTTTATCGGAATAAAAATTCCCGATAAAGGGGTACCCCCATAAACCGTATCAAAATCGGAAGCAAGTTTTTATACCCTCCTTGCTAACCTTGCAATTATAATTATAATTGCAATTTACCTGCATGTCCCCACACTTTTTACAAATATCGGTGTGGGAAAACCTTCTTTTTTTCAAAAAAGTGTGGGGTTTGGTGTGGGATAACTGTTTTGAGTTATAAAAAAGCAATAAAAGGAGCATTTTTTATGAAAAAACTGTTTACATATATTCCGTGTATGCTGTTTTTTACACTCGCATTACATGGGTGCAGTTCCATAGGCGATAAAACAACAAGCATGTCCATAATTTACGGTGCCACGGCTGTTTTGTCATTACTTTTGCTTGCGGGGTACTGCTGCTTTATAAAGAAAAGGGAAATTTGGTTTATTTTACTTTTTGCTTCGATATTTGTCGTGAATATCGGATATTTTTCCCTGTCGGTTTCACAAACGCTGGAGGAAGCTTTGCTGGCAAACCGCATCTCCTATCTTGGTTCGGTTTTTCTCCCTTTTTCCATGCTGATGATAATACTAAACTTTTCGAAGCTCAGCTATAAAAAGTTTATTCCCGTGATTTTGCTTGTGGTTTCATTGGGTACGTTTTTCATTGCGGCAACTCCGGGGTACCTTGATATTTACTACAGCTCCGTAAGTCTGCAACAAATAAACGGAGTATCTGTGCTGGAAAAGGAATACGGTGCATGGCACTGTATTTATCTGTATTATCTGATTCTGTACTTTTCCGTTATGATCGGAATAATAATACATTCCACTTTCAAAAAGAAGCTCCATTCGGGTGCGCAGGCGGCTGTTCTTCTTATTTCTGTGTTTGTAAACATCTGTGTGTGGCTGGTAGAACAGCTGGTACGGATAGATTTTGAATTTTTGTCCGTATCCTACATAATAAGCGGTCTGTTCCTTTTAGGGCTTTACATGATGATCGAGGATTCCGGCAGAAGCAACGCAGCAGTTGTACCGGTGCAGGACACAAATTCCGCTTCTGCACAGTCAGATGCTGTTATGACAGCATCATATATAGAAGCATGTTTGTATTTTGAAAGCCATATTCGGGATCTTACCGAAACAGAACGCACTATTTATAACTGCTATCTTGCAGAAAAATCCACAAAAGATATTATGAAGGAATTGAACATCACCGAAAACACCCTTAAATTCCACAACAAAAACATTTACTCAAAGCTTGGTATCAAATCAAGAAAACAGATTCCCGAATATGTAAATGCCTTGAAAAACATCAATGCAAAAAAATAAAAACCGCTGAAATGCCGTTGACTTAACGGTTAAATAAGCTCATAAAACACAAAACAGCCCGTGCAAAAGCAGGGGCTGTTTTTTTAATTGTTGAAAAAAGCGACAGCAATCTGGCGATTACTGTCGCTTTTTCTGGTGCGCCTGAAAGGACTTGAACCTTCACGTCGGGGACACCAGAACCTAAATCTGGCGCGTCTGCCAATTCCGCCACAGGCGCAGACTTAAACTGTTTACCCGCATATTATACTACAAAAACGCGCCAAAGTCAACATCCTTTATTGCAAAATATTGCGGTTAAGTCCCTGCACACCGCCATAAGGCATCACAAATGCAGGATTTGCGCCCGCACCCGTCGCAAGCTGTGCTTTATCATAATAAAAAGCCACGCCCTTGGGTGTAAGATAAAAGTTTTCAAAATTAAAATGCCGCTTTGCAAGCCCCACAGCGCCGTCGCCGTAATGTGCGCCTTCACCTGAGGATATTTTTGAGCAGATCTCGTCAAGATACAAAGCTCGTGCTCCGCGGTTTACATCAAACACCTGCCGTGCCCGCAAGGGAGTGCAATCCTCAAGAAACCAGTTATGTACCATGCGCTTTGTGTGTCTTACGTTGCCGTCAAAAAAGGAAACATCCGTAAGCAACGACAAAGCCTTTTCGTTCAAAAACGACACGTACCAATTCATAAAAGCTCCGCATTTTTTATGTACTGTACCATGTTTTACGGCAGAAAACTTCTTTTTGAGATGACTGTAATACCCCATTGCCGCATCGGCATAAAAGCCGCTCAGCTTTTTACACACATAAGCATTTTCGCCTTCAAAGGAGGGGTGGTTTATATTAACCGACAGCACCTCTGCTTCGCCCAAGGTCAAGGTATCCTGCAGGCGGTTATCCGATAACTTTATAAGCGACATTACGCACAACTCCCATTACTTTGGATTTATAACATTATATGCCGCATATTTTGTTTGTGTGTATAAAAAAAGGCGGTGCAAACGCACCGCCAAAATTTTAGTTTTCTTTATCCTTGGTTGTTTTATTGAGTATTGCCACAACGATAATTATAACGCATGTAACAGCAAAAACGCCCAGCATACCCATGCCCATTATAGGCAGAGCTTTCATTAACAAATCTACTCTCATAATAAGCCTCCGTATGTTATGATATTTCTAAAATGCCCTTTACGATGGAAAGGATCATACCGCCGGCGATAACAGATGCCACCTGACCGGAAACGTTTACGCCGATGGAGTGCATAAGAAGGAAGTTGGTATTGTCCTCCTCGCGGCCCAGCTTATGTACAACACGGGCAGACATGGGGAATGCGGAAATACCTGCGGCACCGATCATGGGGTTTATTTTTTTCTTGCTGAAAAGATTCATAAGCTTTGCAAGCATGATTCCGCCAAAGGTATCAAAAATAAATGCCACAAGGCCAAGGCCCATGATAAGCAGAGTATCGGTACGCAAAAATTCTGCCGCTGTCATACGGCTTGCAATGGTAATGCCGAGGAAAATTGTAATAAGGTTTGCAAGAACCTTCTGTGCTGTTTCGGAAAGGGATGTAAGCACGCCGCACTCACGGATAAGATTACCGAACATAAGGAAACCGATAAGTGCAACTGCATCGGGAGCCACAAGGCCAACGATGATTGTAACAACTATGGGGAACAGTATCTTTGTTGCCTTGGAAACCTTTTTACCGGTGTATTCCATGCGGATTCTGCGTTCTGCTTTGGTGGTGCAGAGCTTTATAATGGGCGGCTGAATAAGGGGAACCAGCGCCATGTAAGAGTATGCCGCCACCATTATTGCGGGAAGCTGCGATGAACCGAGCTCCTGAGCAACGAAAATGGACGTGGGGCCGTCTGCCGCGCCGATAATAGCGATGGAAGCTGCATCGTTAAGCTCAAAGCCAAACAGCGATGCAAGGCAAAGAGTGAAGAAAATACCGAACTGTGCCGCTGCGCCAAAAAGCATAAGCTTGGGGTTGGTAAGCAGGGGCTCGAAGTCGATCATGGCACCGATACCGATAAACAGAATAAGCGGGAACAGCTCGTGTCCGCCGATACCGATATCAAAAAGATGATCGAGAATGGGCTTAATACCCGTACCTTCTGCCATAACGGGCAGGTTTACAAGAATTGCGCCAAAACCCATGGGCAAAAGCAGTGTGGGCTCCATTTCCTTTTTGATGGCAAGGAAAATAAGCACACCGCCAATTATCCACATGATAACCATTGGCAGGTCGATGTTAAGAATGTTTTGATACAAAACTTCCATCAGTTGAAATCTCCTTTAAAATATATTTTCACAATCACATTGTAAACTGGAATACGCAAAACGCAGCATATATTGCCAGAAGAAGTATTCCCTGCACTCTTGAAAGCTTGCCGCGGATCAATGCGGGAATTACAAGTATGGACATAACCGCAAACATAACGGGCACATCAATAAGCAACGATGTGTTTATGCCTGAAATTTGTGCATTGTTGGGAATGGGAAAAGGTGAAAGCACGCAGGAAACACCGCTTACCAGCACAAGATTAAACAGGTTTGCGCCGATAATATTACCCAGTGACAGTGCACCGTGACCTTTTATAAGCGAGGTTACCGCGGTTACAAGTTCGGGAAGCGATGTGCCGAGTGCCACAAATGTAAGCGCAATTACAGCTTCGGGCACACCAAGCTGTTCGGCTATAATTGTACCGTTATCCACCAGAAGATCAGCACCCACAGCAATAACCGCAGCACCGATGACAAGCATAACGATATCCTTTATAAGAGAGCCTTTTTTTGCATCGGTTTCGGGCATATCTTCGTCTGAAGCACTATCGCCTGATATTGTCTTTTTTGCCATTATAACGGAAATAACCATGTATACGGCAAAAATCGATACCAATGCAATACCCACAGGTCTTGAGAAACTACCCGTAAGATACGCAACAAGGGCATAGAATATTGCCGCAATGTAGAAAAATGTTACCGACAAAGCCAAAGGTTTGCGGTTTATCTTTGCAGGACGTATGGCAACGGTTATTGCCGCAATAAGAGATGTATTGCAGATAATGGAACCGATGGCATTGCCATAGGCAATTTCGCCATGACCGCTTAAAGCCGCGCCGGCGGAAACCATAACTTCGGGCAAGGTGGTTCCAATGGAAACAACCGTTGCACCAATAAGAATCTCGGGGATGTGGAAACGATGGGCAATGCCTGTGGCAGCATCAACAAACCAGTCGCCGCCTTTTATAAGGAGCACCAATCCAACCACAAACAAAATAACAGGAATAATCATAACAAACCTCTCTTTTTTGTTTTTTGTATAGCTTTGATAATATAAAAAAGACTTTTACTGTACCCCAAAAAAGATACAGTAAAAGTCTCATTACAATCATAAAATGAAAGCCATGTGCGCGATTTCATAAAGAAATGTACTGACGCACACACGGACGGCTTATGCCGCAAATTACTCCCTTTTACCGCCAAATATTGTACCACAATTTTACAGATATGTCAACAGTTTTTATTTTGACATACTTTATTTGCTGAAGCTGTTCATTGCCGCATCTATTTTGCCGTTTACTATCATATCGGCGGCATCGGTCACCTTGCCGAAAAGCTCAAAAAGCACTTCACGGTCCTGTGCGGAAAAGCCTCCCAGCACCCAGTCGGCAAGATCCATTTCCGGGTGAGGCTTTTTGCCTATACCCACCTTTATGCGTGGAAAATTATCGCTTTGCAGGTGATAAATTATGGATTTTATGCCGTTGTGACCGCCATCCGAACCTTTGCGGCGGATGCGCATAACCCCCACATCCAGCGAAATATCGTCATATATAACAAGGATATTTTCGGGAGGGATGTTGTAAAACTCCGCAGCATCACGGATAGCCTCGCCGGAATTGTTCATATATGTCTGCGGAAGCATAAAAAGGCAACGCTTGCCGCCAAAATCAACATCTGCCGTAAGTGCCTTGTGCTTTGAGCGGTTTATGGCAAAGCCCTTCTTCTGCGCCATATATTCAAGCGCCAAAAAACCCGCATTGTGACGTGTAAAACGGTATTTTTCATCGGGATTGCCAAGGCCTGCCACAATATGAGTTATGGGGCCTGTGTCCTTACGGGGTGTTTCTATTTTTTTGAAAAGATCAAAAATATCTGCCATTTATATAGTTCCTTTTACTCTTCTGTTTGTTATTGAGGTTTTTTTACAAAGGTTTTGCCGTTTTGCTCCCACACCTCTTTGAGCTTTATGATGTTTTCAAGGCTTTTGCCCATAAAGGGAACGGGGATATTTTCTTTATCAATCATAAATCCGTTTGCAGGTGCATTTTCGTTGCGTATTTCGGCAATAAGCTCGTCAAAAGTCCACTTTTTATAGCCGTTTTCTGTGGGGTTTTCCTGCTTAAACTGCACGCAGGAGGGGGATGTTTCCATACCTTCAACCGTGGTAAACAGATCGAGCAGGCAGTTGTTTTTGTTGTCGCGGATTATGCACACGGAAAGCTGTTTTGTACCGTCGGGAGCAGTTTTTTTGGCGCAGGGCTGAATAAATGTTGCCCTGAAAAACGCATCGTACATGGCAAACTCGGAATTCTTAAGCTTTTCCGCAGGCACACCGTTGCGCAGATCCTGGAAAAAAGCTCCCATGGCACGGCGCACAGCGATATTTTCGGGGAAAGGAATCCGTGTTTTCATGTGCTGATCGGTAAACTGAACAGCGGTTGACATTCCGTATTTATATAAAAATCTTGCACCCACAAGTCCGTTGGAAATAACTGTACCGAATTCGCGGCTTATAAGCTGCTGCTCCACCTCACGCAGGTAGACCTGCTGATTTTTGGAAGCAAGCTCGGATATTATCTGCTGTGCCACATCCGCATCAAGTGCCACAAGGGCGTTTCCGCCTGCGGAATGTTGGCGTTTTGTGTGGGTTGAATAAACCACATAAATTTTTTCAAGGTTCATCACCCTGGAATACAGTTCCTTTTTGCTGTTTTCCGACAGTTTTGCCAGAGCCTCGGGCATCTGCACTTTTATTTGTTCTCCGGGTTTTACGCCTTCCTTTGCCTTGTTTACAAGCTCTATTACCTTTCTGTCGCACACAGATGCCGCTCCCACACACTGTTCAAGGGTAGCTTCCTTTAGCATCTGCACACCGAAATCCGGTGTTTTTACAGCCTCGTTATAAAATGCTATAAGCTTTTCAACTTCCTGTTTTATATCAGCCGCGGCATCCGAAGAAGCTTCTTCCGCAGAGCTGTTTGTGCTGGCCACGCCGCGGTTTTCGGTAACTGCAAGCTCAATGGAAGCCTTTTCGATATAATATTCCTCATCACGCTCATAGGTTATGCGGTATTTGTTGAAATTGTCAGCGGCATCCTTCCACATTGCAAAATCCTCATCGGACATTTCGAATATTTTTTCCGAGCCGTGATATTTAAGTATCTTGCCGTATTTTTTGCCTGTGGATACATCCTCATATGCCTCAAAAACACCGTCACGGTAAGCTACGGATGCGTTTTTGTCGGTAGTTTTTTCTGTGTTTGCGAAAACTTTTGATTCTTCTTTTTTGTTTTTGCCAAAAAAAGCCATGTTTTAAAATCCTTTCAGTTTATATAGCCTATTATAAGTTCTGCCGCCAGCACCACGGCGCAGGATACCGCCGCAACCTTTAAAAGACCTTTGTCAAAAAATGCCAGCACCAGTGCCGCCGCAAAGCCGATGGCTGCGGAAACCGTATATTCTGTGGCGTAAAAAATGGCAGGCACTGTCATTACTGTAAGCACAGAATACGGGATATAATGCAAAAACGATAATACAAAGCGGTTTTTTATCTTGTTGCGGACAAGCACCATGGGCAACATTCTTACAAGATAGGTTACCCCTGCCGAAACAAGAAGATACGGCAGAAATTTAAAAAAGTTCATTGTTCTGCCTCCGTTTCATGTTCTGTTTCCACCGGGCATATAATGGCAAACAATGTGCTTGCCGCCACGGCGCAAATGATTATAACAAAGCCCGAGGGCACTCCCGAAAGCAGCGGAATATATCTGAATGCACAGGAAAGAAGTGCGGAAAGTGCCGCACACATTGCAACCGCAGGGCTTTTTTTAGCCACGGGCACAACTATTGCCACAAACATGCCGTATATGGCAAGTCCAAGGGCAGAAATAAGCACCGCAGGCAGAATATTACCTGCCGCCGCACCCACAAGAGTGCCTGCGCTCCAGCCTATATAAGGTGTTAAAATAAGTCCGTATAAGTATTTTCTGCCAACCGTACCCCTTTGAGCCGATGCCACGGCAAACACCTCGTCGGTATTTACAAAGGATATGATAAAGCGGTCGGCAAGGCTTACACTTTTGCCAAGCTTTTGAGAAAGCGATACCGACATGAGCGAATAGCGAAGGTTTATTACAAGCTGAGTAACTGCAAGCTCAATATAAGAGCCCAGCGCTGCAATAATAGGTACTGCCGCCAGCTGACCTGCGGAAGTTACGTTTGCCATGGATATAAGCAAAGCCTCAAATACCGAAAGCCCCTGGGAAACCGCCGAAATGCCAAAAGCAAAGGAAACGGCAATATAACCAAGGCATATCGGAATACCGTCGGTAATGCCTTTTTTGAAACTGTTGAGTTCTGTCATTTTATTCTCCGGATATTATCAGCGTATAGCCTTTGTTTTCCATTTGCCTGCCGCGTAGAATATGGCGGTAAGCACAGCACCCATCAACCAGGATACAAGCAGAGAGATCTGTATACATTCGCATCTGCCATAGGGAAGCTCGGCGGTGCGTGTAAGATAGGATATACCGTATGCCACGGGCACACGCAACAAAACGGTGGTGGCAAGGGAAATCCACATGGGAGTCATGGTATCGCCCGCTCCGCGCATAACGCCGGAAAGGCTTTGGGTAACTGCCATGGCGATATAACCCACGGCAAGAATTTTCATAAGGCGGTAGCTCATATTAACAAGCTCTGCGGTATCGGTAAATACCCACATAAGATTTTTGCCGAAGAGCAGAATTATACCTGTAATAACAGCAGAGCACATCACGGCAATAAGAGTACCCTGCTTTGCGCCCTTTATAACACGGTCGTATTTACCTGCGCCCACGTTCTGACCTGCGTAGGTAGTCATTGCCATGCCAAATGAGAAGTTGGGCATCATAGCAAAGCCATCCACACGCATAATAACCACGTTTGCCGCAATAAACAGCTCGCCGAACTGATTGGTGAGCGACTGAACGATTATCATGGCGGAAGAAAAGATCGCCTGGGTAAGTCCGGATGGCAAGCCAAGCTTTATGATACGCAGCACATACATTTTTTGTGGTATAAGATATTTTTTGCCAAAATCAAAATACTCACGCATTTTTGAAAGCTTTATAAGGCAAAGGGTGGCTGACGTTATCTGTGCAATAACGGTGGCAAGCGCAACACCGCCTACTCCCATGTGGAGAGAAGCCACAAAATAAACATCAAGTACAATGTTTATTGCCGTTGCCACAAGCAGGTAGACCAATGCGGAAAAGGAATCGCCAAGACCGCGTATCACACCGCTGAGTATATTGTAATATGCCATGCCCGCAATACCTACAAGAGATATGGTGAGGTAGGCGGTACAATCACCGATTATGGATTCGGGCGTGTTTAACAGCTCCAAGACCGGTCGGATAAAAGGCGTTGCAAGAGCAATAAGTCCGATACAGCTTATGGCTGTAACAGTTATTGCGCTTCCTATGGTGTGGGAAAGAGAATCACGGCTGCGGGATCCGAAATACTGCGATACCATAACGCCTGCGCCCGTGGAAATGCCTATAAAAAGTACAAGAAGCATGTTGAGTATTGGGCCTGAGCTTCCTACTGCGGAAAGGGCGTTATCGCCTATGTATTTACCAACAACGATGCTGTCCACCGTGTTGTAAAGCTGTTGGGCGATATTGCCTATAAGCATGGGCAACGAAAAACGCACAATACTTTTCCACGGTGTACCAACCGTCATATCTATGGGCGCGGATAAGTTTTTGATCATGTTTTACTCCTTTTTTTTGCTGTGCCCTGCCACGGGCAAAACTGTTTATACAATTTACGGCAACGGTGCATAGTGTCGCCCACCGTACCGCCGCCGCCCTTGCGGATGGCGCCGACACGACGGGCTGGTGCGCCTGCCTTAAAAATCTAAAATCCTTGCGAGACCTTTAAAAGTCCCCCAAAAATACCCATTGTATTTTACCACAATTTTTGATTTTGTGCAATAGGATTTTAAAAAATGTCGGAACAAGAAAGTCTTGCCTTTCAATAGCCCGGTTATAAAAAAATGCCGCAGTATGTTACTGCGGCAAAGTTTTATTTTTTATTCCATAACAAGCTTTTTAAACAGCTCAAGCTGTTTTTCCGTGGGAGCATAATCGGCAACGGAACAGCACGGCAGGGACGGTTTTGTGCCGTCGGTAAGATGATACGGCGTAAGTCTGTCGTTTTCGTACTGTTTGCGACATTCCTCCAGATGAAAATCGGGTATATCGTACGGTTTTCCGCCTTCAAGCATGGAGCGGTGGGCAAGAATTGCGGTGGATGACATGGCAACGGCAGAATGTACATCAAAGGGATGCCCGGGCTGTACGCCCTTTTCCACACATTCAACAAACATGCGTGCAGTAAGGTAATCGCTTCCGCCGTGGCCGCTTTGCTTTATAAGATCTTCGTCCCTGTCGTTCCAGGAGGGTTGATAGCAATTTATCTCCTGCGATCCTTCGGGCTTTGACCAGTTGTTATAGCGCAGCATTATCTTATCACCCATACCTCGCAGATTTTCGATCTGTCCTTCGGTGCCGCACACACGGTATGCGTTGTGATGACCTCCAAAGCCTGCGCAACCGGTTATCCTGAATATGGAGCCGTCGTTGTTCTGTGTGGTTATTATCGCCGCACGGTCGCCGCAGTGACTGGCATTGGGCACATCGCCCTCCACGGGTGCAAATACCGAAAGCGAACTTACCCTTACGGGGGTTGCTCCCGTTGCATGCATTACGGGACCAAGGGAATGGGTTATATAGTAAGCACGGGGGTTGAAGTTGCGCCAATGCTTTGGAAAATAGGTATACTCCTTTTTGAAAGCTATATCCATGGGATCGCCGGGATGGTTGTATTCGCCCTCGGCATAAAGTATTTTACCCAAAGTACCGCTGTCGCATATTCTCTTTATTTCACGGTTGAATATCATCTGCGGATAGTTTTCCGCAAGCATGTAAACGGCATTGCTTTTTTCTGCCGCACGGATAAGCTCAACGCCTTCCGCCATGGTGCCGTTGCTTATGCACTCGGAAAAAACGTGTATGCCGCGCTGCAGGCACTGAATGGCATACGGCGCGTGCTCGTGGAAATAGTTTGCAAGGATGACCGCATCCATTTTATGATTGATAAAAGAATCAAAATCCTCATAAACGGCTATATCTTTGCCTAAAGTTTTTGCGGCGGCTTGACGTCTTTCGCGGTGAAAATCGCAAATTGCCACAATGTCACAGTTGAGCAGCATAAAGTTTTTTGCAATATGGGTTCCTCTGCCCACTCCAAAAACACCTATCTTAAGTTTTTTCATAACAGCACCCCACTGAATTTACTTAATTTACACTAACATTATATCATAACGTCAACGACAAACAATAGGTTTTTTCCATATATTCATTTAAAAAAGTTCGAAATACTTGTTTTTTTGCGATATGTAAAGTATAATTAAACTATACCTTTTTCAATAAATATGAAAACAGGGGGACAGAATGAAAACAGTTTTTATAATAAACAGTCACGCAGGACAAGGAATATCTGAACAAAAAATCACCGATACCATAAAATCAACCTGCGCCGATGCCGATATATATATCACCCGTGGCGTGGGAGATGCCACGGAATTTGTAAAGGATTACAGTGAAAAAAACGGTGCCGCAAGGTTTATTGCCTGCGGCGGCGACGGAACTCTCAGCGAGGTGATAAACGGAGCTATAGGCGTGCCCGGTGTTCAGACAGGCGTTATGCCCATGGGCACAGGCAACGATTTTTGCCGCAATTTTCCCGGTGCGGATTTTGCAAATTATAAGGCCCAGATTACTTCGCCCACACAAAAATGTGACGTTATAAAATATACCGCCGAAACAGATGACGGCATAAAACACGGCTATTGCGTAAATATGGTAAACATAGGTTTTGACTGTAATGTTGCCGTTATGACGGCCCACATGAAGACCAAGCCACTTATTTCGGGCTCGATGGCATATTTTGTTTCCATTCTTGTAAATCTTATTGAAAAACGCGGCGCAGACCTTTTTATTGAGCTGGACGGCAAACCTGTACACAACGGAAAATTACTGCTCACATCCATAGCCAACGGCTGTTTTTGCGGCGGCGGTATAAAAAGCAATCCGCAGTCACTTACAAACGACGGACTTATTAACATAAACATTATAAAAAATGTTACCCGTTTGCGTTTTCTGACCTTGCTCCCATATTACATGAAGGGCACGCACGAAAAGCTCAGGGGCATAGATAAAATCATTGTGTCGGAAAAGCACAGGCACATAAAAATAACACCTGCGGCAGACTCCGTAAAAATATGCATAGACGGCGAAATTTTCTCGGTGCGCTCGGTGGAATTTGAAATTGTACCCGCTGCCTTTGATTTTGTGGTGCCAAAAGCAAACTGCGGCAGCAAGCCTGTTGCGACACATGTGTAAGGAGCAATTTATGAAAAGCAAAAATATTTGTAAATTTGTTCCTACATACATTTCCGATACTTTAGACATTAATTGTTTTATTTACGAATCCGAGCCCGAAACCATGAAAAAGCAGGTAAAACTCGGCAACTATCGGGCAATTCTTGTCAGATGCGGCAGAGGCGAATTTATATTTGACAGCAAAAGCACGGCTTTTTCCGCTGGAAATCTTGTTTTTGGTTTTCCCGACGAATATTTTTGTGTAGAGCCTTTGGATACCTGCGAATACATGTATATAGATTTTTCGGGAGGACGGGCACAAAGCCTGCTCAGCCGATTTGGAATAACCCAAACTTCCCGTGCTTTTTCGGGCTTTGACGGAGTTATACCTCTGTGGCACGACAGTCTTACAAGAGCCTCGCAGGAAAACATCGACATTGCATCGGAAAGTATTCTGCTTTACACATTCTCACGCATGAGCGCCACGGTTTCCAAGCAGAACGATCTTATAGAGCGCATTGTGGAGATAACCGAGGAAAATTTCAACGATCCGGCTCTTTCCGTTTCTTCGGTGGCTGCCGAGCTATCATACAATTACAAATATATTTCCCATTTGTTCAAGGAAAAAATGGGCATGAGCTATTCGGAATACCTGCGCACGCTGAGAATAAAATATGCCGTTTCGCTGTTTGATCACGGCATTGACAGTGTAAAAAACGTGGCTTTTCTTTCGGGCTTTTCCGATCCGATTTACTTTTCCACCGTGTTCAAAAACAGCGTGGGAGTGACGCCTAAGGAGTATAAAAAAAGGCAAAACCAATAAAATATGCCGCAATAAGAAATTTGAGGAACCTTATGCAGGTTCCTCTGTTTTTTGCAACTTTTATATGATTTTATTTCACATTTACCTTTGCAACACTGTCAAAGATAAGATCGGGTTTTTCGGCATCGCTTGCCGCTTCCACCATTTGAGCTGTGGTTTCGCCGGACATTACCAGCAGCGAAAGCATGCCGTTCTTTTTGCCCAAAGCAATGTCGGTATAAAGTCTGTCGCCCACCATAACGGCATGGGCGCGGTCGATACCCGAAAGAGTTTCGATCATTTCCACGGTTTCGGCGTAAGGTTTGCCGAAATATCTGGGCTCTACCCCCGTTGAAAGGGTAACTGCGCCGCATATGGCTCCACTATCGGGGATATATCCGTCCTCGGTGGGGCAATTTATATCGGGATGTGTGGAAAAGAATTTTGCTCCGTTGCGTATGAGGGTGCAGGCCTTCTCCAGTTTTTCATAGGTAAGAGTGGTATCAAAGCTTACCACAACTATATCTGTATTTTCGGAAAGCTCAATGCCTGCATCAACAAAGCTCTGTTCAAGGGCAGGCGTACCCACAAGGTATACGGGTTTTCCGGGGAAATACTTTTTAAGGTAAGCGATGGTAACATCGCCGGACGTTACTATCATATCACGCTGACAAGGAAAACCGAGTTTGTTGAGCTTTTTAACGTAATCATCGGGGTTGCGGGAGGCATTGTTGGTAAAATACATAAGCTTTTTGCCGCAATTCACAATGCTTTCGCAAAACTCTATTGCACCCTCAATGGGTTTTGAACCGAGATAAATTGTTCCGTCCATATCCAACACAAAAAGCTTTGTTTCGGAAAGTTTTTTTAAGTTTTCGGGGGAATTTACAAACTGCATTAGCTGCTCCTTTTGCCGCATTATTTATTTAAACAAATACATATTTTTCTTGATGTAAGGATAAATGCCACGGTAAAGCAAATAAAATACCACGGCCTGAAGCGCGCCCTTTATAAGATTAAAGGGAATAGCGGAATAAATTACAAATTCCATTATTTTTTCGCTGTTGGCACCAAAATACATGGGCGCAATGATAAAATAGTTGGACAGCATTGCCACAAAGGTCTGAATAACAATACTGATGGGCAGCAACCACAAAAGCTTTTTATTCATAAGCGTATTTTTAAACGAATACTTTGACAGCAATCCAAGAGACAAGCAATAAACCGAGCCAACTATAAAATTGGATATTTCACCGACAAAACCTGTGTCGGTGGATGTCATGTGGACAAGATTTTTGATAAGCTCCACTATTATGCCGACAAAGGGAGAGAGCGTTACCGATGCAAGCAAAGCAGGAACATCAGCAAAATCCACCTTCAAAAACGGTGCTGCCGGCAAGATGGGAAAATGAGGGAAAAACATGAGTATGGTTGCAATTGCCGCAAGCAAACCCACATAAACGATTATTTTTGTATTAAGTTTCATAACAAACACCCTTTCAATAAATTATTACAACACGAATATGTGCGATTGGCGTTTGTTTCTTCTTTCAAAAATGTTCCGGCACATGGCAAAAACAAGATACCCTTTGCCAAATGTGCCAAAAAACAAAAAAGCCATGAAAACCAATGTTTTCAAGGCAAAAAACGTTCAAATATCATAAGGTGTGCCGGGAATATATAAAACACCCAAACATCGACACCTTGCGAAAAATACGCGTTTTTCTATCTTCATCCAGACTTTACTGTCGGCTTCGGAATTTGACAGAGAAACGCGCGCCTTTAATACAATTTGGAGGTAACCGCCGTATAACGAAGGTAACGTTCAAACTGTATTAGGACGCCAACGTAATCTCATCATCACCGAATCGGCAAACGAAGCCTAAAAT
Source organism: Eubacteriales bacterium (assembly GCA_045532495.1). Taxonomy (GTDB): domain Bacteria; phylum Bacillota; class Clostridia; order Oscillospirales; family CAG-382; genus UMGS1052. Next base: position 21,833 of record JAZSGA010000061.1, read on the forward strand.
GTTCGTAGCTACTGCCACTCCCCTGCCAATACTTCGCATGCTCTCGGGCTTTACCGTCGGTGGGGTAATTATCCCCGCCTCGAAAGAAAAAACATAACAAATGAGATTATATTTCAAAAACAAAGTGCATAGCCTACGGCTTTTTTTGCTGCTTGCGATCCACGAACGCTTGCGCATCCGAGTTTACCCGTGACCGTTTACAAACAAAATCGTCCGAAGGCTTCTGCCACTCTTGTTTTTGGTTTCTATTATGCGGGATGCTCGGTAAAAACCGGCACCCCGTATTTTACCAAATAATTAATTACTTGATAACTTCGATAACAACGCCGGAACCAACTGTTCTGCCGCCTTCACGGATAGCGAAACGGAGACCCTTTTCCATAGCGATAGGAGCGATGAGCTCAACGTTCATGTCAACGTTATCGCCGGGGTTGCACATTTCAACGCCGTCGGGAAGAGTGATGATACCGGTAACGTCAGTTGTTCTGAAGTAGAACTGAGGTCTGTAGTTGGAGAAGAAGGGCTTATGACGGCCGCCTTCTTTTTCTGTAAGAACGTAAACCTGACCTACAAACTGTGTGTGAGGAGTGATGGAACCGGGCTTTGCAAGAACCTGACCTCTTTCGATTTCGTTCTTAGCGATACCACGGAGAAGAGCACCGATATTGTCGCCGGCTTCTGCATAATCCATCATCTTGTGGAACATTTCGATACCGGTGATAGTTGTCTTCTTAGCTTCATCAGCAAGACCAACGATTTCAACTTCGTCAGCCATCTTAACCTGACCTCTTTCAACTCTACCTGTAGCAACAGTACCACGTCCGGAGATGGAGAATACGTCTTCGACAGGCATAAGGAAGGGCTGGTCAGCAGCACGGTCGGGAGTAGGAATGTAGCTATCTACTGCGTCCATGAGTTCAAGGATAGGAGCGTAAGCGGGATCATTGATGTCATTGCCGGCATCAAGAGCAGCTCTTGCGGAACCACGAACGATCGGAATATCGTCGCCGGGGAAGTCGTAGGAAGAGAGAAGGTCTCTTGTTTCCATTTCAACGAGGTCGAGGAGTTCGTCGTCATCAACGAGGTCGCACTTGTTGAGGAATACTACGAGAGCGGGGATACCAACCTGACGGCCGAGAAGGATGTGTTCACGAGTCTGAGCCATAGGACCGTCTGTACCAGCAACAACGAGGATAGCGCCGTCCATCTGAGCAGCACCGGTGATCATGTTCTTAACGTAGTCAGCATGGCCGGGGCAGTCAACGTGCGCATAGTGGCGGTTAGCTGTTTCGTATTCAACGTGTCTGGTGTTGATCGTGATACCTCTTGCTCTTTCTTCGGGAGCGTTGTCGATCTGGTCATAAGCCATGAATTCGTTTGCACCGTTCTGAATAGAGAGAGTCTTTGTGATAGCAGCTGTAAGAGTTGTCTTACCGTGGTCAACGTGACCGATGGTACCAATGTTAACGTGGGGCTTGCTTCTTTCAAATTTTGCCTTTGCCATTGTTTTGGCCTCCTTTTATTTAGTATTACGCTCCGCATTATGCGGTAGCGTGCGCCTTGCGGCGAAAAATATTCTAATAGTAATTATAATAAAGACAGGGCTTGCTGTCAATATATTTTAGCAATTTTTTTACACAAAGTTAGCAAAAGTTTACAATAACCCCTGCCCTGCCGCAATTTTTGCCTTTGCAGGCTAAAAAGTGCAGGACAGCGGAAACTTTTTTGTATAAAATTTAATTACTGCTGAGCCTTGCCGCGCTTTGCGATGATTTCGTCGGAAATGTTCTTGGGCACTTCCATATACTTGGAAGGTTCCATTACATATGTGCCACGACCCTGAGTCTTGGAACGCAGGTCGGTAGCATAACCGAACATGTTGGAAAGCGGAACAAAGGAGCGGATCTGCTGACCGCCGGCAATGGGATCCATGCCTTCGATCTGACCGCGGCGGGAGTTGATAACACCGATAACGGCGCCCATGTAGTCATCCGGAACAACCACAACAACCTTCATGATAGGTTCGGTGAGCACGGAATGAGCCTTGCGGAGAGCTTCCTTGATAGCCATGGAGCCCGCCATCTTAAACGCCATTTCGGAGGAGTCAACTTCGTGGTAAGAACCGTCGTAGAGGTTAACCTTTACGTCAACAACGGGATAGCCTGCAAGAACACCGGACTGAAGTGCGCCCTGGATACCTGCGTCAACAGCAGGGATATATTCCTTGGGAATAGCACCACCAACAACGGTGTTTTCAAACGAATAGCCTGCACCGGGCTCGTTGGGTTCTACCTTGATCTTAACGTGACCGTACTGACCCTTACCACCCGACTGACGAGCGTACTTGAGGTCAACGTCTGCGTTACCCTTAATTGTTTCTCTGTAAGCAACCTGAGGTGCGCCTACATTTGCTTCAACCTTAAATTCACGGAGAAGTCTGTCAACGATAACTTCAAGGTGAAGCTCACCCATACCGGCGATAATGGTCTGACCTGTTTCCTCGTCGGAGTAGGTACGGAAAGTGGGGTCTTCTTCTGCAAGTTTGGAGAGAGCGATGCCCATCTTTTCCTGACCTGCCTTGGTCTTGGGTTCGATAGCAACACGGATAACAGGTTCCGGGAATTCCATGGATTCAAGAATGATCTGATGGTTTTCGTCACAGAGAGTGTCACCGGTTGTTGTATTCTTGATACCGATAATACCGGCGATGTCACCGGAATAAAGTGTATCGATATCAGCTCTTTCATTGGCGTGCATCATAACGATACGGCCAAGTCTTTCACGAGCCTTCTTTGTGGGGTTATAAACCGTTGCGCCTGCAGAAATTGTACCCGAGTAAACACGGATAAAGCAAAGACGTCCAACAAAGGGGTCTGTCATGATTTTGAATGCGAGAGCGGAGAAAGGCTCTTCATCGGAGCTTTCGCGCTTATCGATTTCACCTTCGTCTTCTCTGCCGGGGATAAAGCCCTTGATAGCAGGAACATCGAGAGGTGAAGGCATGTAATCTACGATTGCGTCCAGAAGCTTCTGAACACCCTTGTTTTTGTAGGATGTACCGCAGCATACGGGAACCATTGTGTTTGCGATAGTAGATTTACGGATAGCGGCTTTCATTTCTTCGATGGTGAATTCTTCACCGCCGAGGTACTTTTCAAGGAGCTCTTCATCGGATTCAGCGATGTGATCGATGAGTTCTGCTCTGTACTGTTCAGCCTTTTCAAGCATATCTGCGGGGATATCGGTTTCTTCGATCACTTTGCCGATGTCATCCTTGTAGATAAACGCCTTCATGGTGAGAAGGTCGATGATACCGCAGAACTTTTCTTCAGCACCGATAGGAAGCTGAAGCGGAACCGCATTTGCCTTAAGGCGATCGCGGATCATTCCTACCACGCGGTAGAAATCGGCGCCCATGATGTCCATTTTGTTAACATAGCACATACGCGGAACACCGTATTTATCAGCCTGACGCCAAACGGTTTCAGACTGGGGCTCAACACCGCCCTTTGCACAAAGAACAGTTACAGAGCCATCGAGTACACGGAGCGAACGTTCAACTTCTACGGTGAAGTCAACGTGACCGGGGGTATCGATGATGTTGATACGATTGCCCTGCCAGTAACAGGTTGTAGCAGCAGAGGTAATTGTGATACCTCTTTCCTGCTCCTGTTCCATCCAGTCCATCGTAGCGCCGCCATCGTGGGTTTCACCCATCTTATGGGTTTTACCGGTGTAAAACAGAATTCGCTCGGTTGTAGTTGTTTTACCCGCATCGATATGCGCCATGATACCGATATTACGGGTTAATTCAAGCGGATATTCTCTTGCCATTGTGGAACTTTACTCCTTTAATTTATAGGACAGCACACCGGGCATGCCGGCATGCGATTTTTAACGTAGATAAACCCGTAAAGCGGATTAATATCTGTAGTGAGCAAACGCCTTGTTTGCTTCTGCCATCTTGTGAGTATCTTCGCGCTTCTTAACGGAAGAACCGAGTCCGTTGATTGCATCGAGAATTTCGTTAGCAAGCTTTTCGGACATTTTTCTTTCGCTTCTTGCACGAGAATAAGTTGTAAGCCATCTGAGACCGAGTGTCTGTCTTCTTTCAGGTCTTACTTCGATCGGCACCTGGTAGGTAGAACCGCCTACACGGCGAGCCTTAACTTCAAGAACGGGCATGATGTTTTCCATAGCTTTCTGGAAAGCTTCAAGGGGATCCTGGCCCTTTTCCTTGATGATATCAAAAGCGTCGTAAACAATTTTCTGAGCTACGCCCTTTTTACCGTCGTACATGATGTTGTTGATAAGCTTGGTAACAAGCTTGGAATTGTACAGCGGATCGGGGAGTACGTCTCTCTTTGGTACAGAACCTCTTCTTGGCACTATACTTCCCTCCTTCATATAATAGATGAATTCATAGGTACTCGAAATGTTTTTGATTCACGTTTTGTGAATGAATACCTTTTCGTAAGCACTTTGGAAGAAACGCCCTTTTTATATATAATAAAATGTGCGGTCATTATCCAAAATACAAACCTTGTCCGCAAACGCGGAGCGAATCAGCCAACAGGCGAACAGGAAAGGAGCTTATTACTTAGCAGCCTTTTCTCTCTTAGCACCGTACTTGGAACGCGACTGATTTCTCTTAGCAACACCCTGGGTATCAAGTGTACCGCGGATGATATGATAACGAACACCGGGCAGGTCCTTAACTCTACCGCCGCGGATCAGTACAACGCTATGTTCCTGCAGGTTGTGACCGATACCGGGGATATAGGAAGTAACCTCGATTCCGTTTGTAAGACGAACTCTGGCAATTTTACGAAGCGCAGAGTTAGGCTTTTTAGGAGTCTTTGTGGAAACCTTTGTGCAAACGCCTCTCTTCTGGGGAGCACTTGCGTCGGTTGCTGTCTTCTTAAGAGTGTTGAGACCCTTCTGAAGAGCAGGAGACTTAGACTTGTAAGTAGCCTGTTCGCGTCCTTTTCTGACTAACTGGTTAAATGTTGGCATACCGCACCTCCTCTTTTTAAAAATAAATTTGTGTGGATTAATGCGAAAACAAAAGCCAAAATGCTACACTCACGCATTAATGGGCATAATACTCACATTAATCGACCAATACATTATACCGCAAACAATTGCCGTTGTCAACACCTTTTTTCAATATTTTTACTGTTTTGGGGCAGATTGTGCACTTATATATATTATTGTAAAAAAATGCGAAAAACTATGCACATTTTCCACAAAATAATTAACAAACTGTAAAATGTGACGAATTTATGCAAAATTAATCGGAACATCCGTTTACAAACAAACGTTTTTGTGTTATAATGTTTACATCAAATTACAGAAAAAGGAGTTTTTTCTATGGCAGAGCTTAAACCAAAAGAAAAAGCGATATTAGAATACATCCGCGATTCCATAGCCGAGGTAGGCTATGCCCCCTCCGTGCGTGACATATGTGCGGCTTTAAACATAAAATCCACTTCCACCGTACACATGTATCTTCGCAAGCTTGAGCAAAAGGGAATCATCGACCGCTGTGACGGCAAAAGCCGTGCCATAAGAGTCGATCCTCCCCGCAACCGTGCCGAAACCACCTACAAGGTTCCGATTCTCGGCAAAGTTGCCTGCGGCACACCCATACACACCGTGGAAAATTTCGAAGGCTACATCGATTACACCACCATGAAAAAGTACGACATCGACACCCTTTTTGCCCTCAAGGTGACCGGCAACAGCATGATCGAAGCAGGCATACTTGACGGCGACTTTGTGGTGGTTGAGCACCGCCCCTATGCCGACAACGGCGATATAGTTGTTGCCATGATCGACGAAGAAGCAACAGTAAAGCGCTTCTTTATGGAAAGGGGACAGTATCGCTTACAGCCCGAAAATTCCGAAATGGAACCCATTTTTACCGACCGTGTAACCGTGTTGGGCAAAGTGGTTGCCAGCATAAGATATTATTGATTTTGCTACACGCACCGGCGTGCGGTCTTCCGCACGCCGATTTTTTTAACAGGAGGTGCCGCAATTGGATTTTGTTCATCTTCATCTTCATTCCGAATACAGCTTGCTTGACGGCGCCTGCCGCATAAAGGACATTCCCCGACGTGCCGCAGAGCTTGGTCAAAGTGCCGTTGCCATAACCGACCACGGCGTTATGTACGGTGCCGTGGAGTTTTTTCGTGAGTGTAAAAAGCACGGCATAAAGCCCATTATCGGATGCGAAATATATCTTGCGCCCCGCACACGTTTTGACCGCGAACGTCAGGATCTTGATTACAGCCACCTGGTTTTGCTTTGCAAAAACGATGTGGGTTACCGCAACCTCATAGCCATTGTTTCGGCGGCATACACCGAAGGTTTTTATGCAAAGCCTCGGGCAGACCTTGAGCTTTTACGCAACCACAGCGAAGGACTTATTGCCCTTTCGGCATGCATTTCGGGCGCAATTCCCAAATATATTCTTGCGGAAGAAAACGAAAAGGCATACGAATTTGCCCTTGCCATGCAAAGCATTTTCGGAAAAGGAAACTTTTACCTTGAAATGCAGAACCACGGTATTCCTGAACAAAAAACCGTAAATGCATCGTTAAAAATGCTTTCAAAGCGCACGGGTATTCCCCTTGTTGTCACCAACGATGCTCACTATATCGAAAAGAACGATTCCGAGGCGCAGAAGGTGCTTATGTGTATTCAAACAGGCACCACGGTGGACAGTCCCGATGCCATGGGATTTCCCACCGAAGAATTTTATATGAAAAGCGGCGAAGAAATGTACGCTTTGTTTTCCGATACCCCCGAGGCTCTGGAAAACACCGCAAAAATTGCGGCAATGTGCGATTTTGAATTTGATTTTTCAAAAACCTTTCTTCCTGCCTTTGTAGCACCCGACGGACTTACCCCAAAAGAATACCTTTACAAGCTGACCTACGAGGGACTTGAAGACCGTGCATTGCAGGCAGAAGCTTCGGGCTGCCCCATTGACAAAGAAGAATACCGCCGCCGCATAGACTACGAGCTTTCCGTGGTGTGCGAGATGGGATATGCGGAATACTACCTTATTGTAAGGGATTTTATCCGCCATGCCAAAAGCATCGGAATTCCCGTGGGCCCAGGCAGAGGCTCGGGTGCAGGAAGCCTTGCGGCTTACTGCCTTGGTATTACCGATGTGGATTCCATTAAATACAATCTGCTTTTTGAGCGTTTTCTCAATCCCGAGCGCGTAAGCATGCCGGATTTTGATATTGACTTCAGCGATGAGCGCCGCGGCGAAGTTATTGATTACGTTACAGCCAAATACGGCACAAACCATGTTTCGCAGATAGTTACCTTTGGTACACTCAAAGCACGTGCCGTTATCCGTGACGTGGGCAGAGTTTTGGGATTTTCCTATGCCGAGGTAGACACCGTGGCAAAGCTTATACCCCAGGCGCTGGATGCCACCATAGATTTATCGCTTGCCCATGTGCCCGAGCTTAAAAAAATATACGATGACGATTACCGCATGCAGCGGCTTATAAACCTTTCACGCAAGCTTGAGGGCATGCCCAGGCACGCCAGCATGCATGCCGCAGGCGTTGTTATAACCGATAAACCCGTTTCGCATTATGTGCCGTTGGCGCTTAACCACGATACCGTGGTTACCCAGTACACCATGAACGATATTGCCGATCTCGGACTTTTAAAGATCGACTTTTTGGGGCTCAAATACCTTTCCATTATAGACCGTGCCGAAAAGGAAGTGCGCAAAAAGCTGCCGCAGTTTGATATAACCAAAGTGCCGCTGGATGACAAAGCCGCCTTTGATCTGCTGTGCGACGGCAACACCGAAGGTATATTCCAGCTTGAAAGCCCCGGCATGCGCAGCCTTATGCAGCGCCTTAAGCCGAGAAGCATAGAAGATATAACCGCAGCGATCTCCCTTTACCGTCCCGGTCCCATGGATTCCATACCCAAATATCTGGACAACCGCCGCAATCCGCAAAAAATCCGCTATGCCGCTCCCGGACTTGAAGAAATACTTTCCGTTACCAACGGCTGTATTGTTTATCAGGAGCAGGTTATGCAGATATGCCGCAAGCTTGCTGGGTACTCATACGGGGCGGCAGATATAGTTCGCCGTGCCATGTCCAAAAAGAAGCTGGATGTTATGGAAAAAGAGCGTACCGTGTTTATTGACGGAGCGCAGAAAAACGGTGTATCACCTCAGGCGGCAAAGGAAATATTTGACGATATGGCGGATTTTGCAAAATACGCATTCAACAAAAGCCATGCCGCATCCTACGCTTTTCTTGCTTACCGTACCGCCTATTTAAAGGCGCATCACCCCATGGAATATCTGGCATCCATTCTTTCGGTGTATCTTGACAGCGAGCCCAAGCTTAATCTTTACATTGCCGAATGTAAAAAGTTGGGAATAAAAGTGTTGCCGCCGGATATAAACCGATCGTTTGCCGATTTCACCGTGGAAAATAACAGCATACGCTTTGGTTTTCTTGCCATCAAAAACGTGGGCGGCAGCCTTATCGGTGATCTTATCGAACGCAGACAGCGTGACGGAGATTTCCGCAGTTTTGAAGACTTTTTGCTTCGCAACCCCGATATAAACCGCAGAATGCTTGAAAGCCTTATAAAATGCGGAGTGTTTGACTGTTTTGGTCACCGCCGCTCCGTGCTGCTTACTGTATTTGAATCGGCACTTGACACCGTATCCCGACGCAACCGTGCCCAGGTGGCAGGTCAGACCGATCTGTTCTCATCCGGCAATGACGACGAAGGCGAGCTGGCGCTTTCCATAGAATACCCCGACATTCCCGAGCTTGGCAGATCTCAACTGCTTATTATGGAAAAGGAAACATCGGGCATATATCTTTCGGGGCATCCCGTGCTGGATTACACCGAAGCAAAGCAAGTGCTTAAAGCAGCGGATATTGAAGATATAAACCTTTCCTTTGGCACCGAAGGCAGCGGAGCATATTCCGAGCACGACCGTGTAACGGTTATGGGCATGATAACATCACGCAAGATAAAAATAACCAAAAACGAAACAAAAATGGCTTTCCTTGAGCTGGAGGATATGACGGGCAGCATAGAAGTTATTGCCTTTCCCAACGTTTACGAGCAGGTGGCGGCAAGGCTTGCGGATGACACCGTGATTGCCGTATCCGGCGAAATATCCCTTAAGGAATCCATGAATTCCGAGGACATGCGTGAGGAAGCAAAGCTTATTCTGCGCACGGTTTTGCCCATAAGCCCCAATGGCACACAACAGCCGCAGATAAAAGTGCCGTCAGTATCTTCTCCGCAGAGCCCCCGCACAAGTCAGCCCACACCGCCTCTGCGGCAGAGCGACACCGTGGATTGCCTTTATCTCAAAATTCCATCCGATGAGCATCCGTTTTTTGAACGCATAAAAGCTATTATGGATATTTTTTCAGGCGGTGAAACGCCCGTGTTCCTTTACTTTGACGATAAAAAGAATCTTGTTCGCAGTGCTTCGGGCATAAGCATGAACGCTACGGTATACAAGCTTCTTTCGGAAATGCTTGGTAAGGAAAATGTGGTTATAAAGGCAAAAAAACTGTAAACCCTATTGTATTTATAAAAAAATAGCTGTATAATTGAAATAACAGATTCAAAAAGTAATTTATAAAGAGGTAAACAAAATGCTCGAAACAAGAAAAATCAGTTGTGATCTGTGTGTTGTGGGCGGAGGTATTTCAGGTCTTTGTGCCGCTGTTGCCGCCGCACGTCACGGTGCAAAAACCGTACTTATGCACGAGCGCCCCATGCTGGGCGGTAATGCATCCTCCGAAATCCGCATGTGGATATCCGGTGCAGGTGCCGCAAACATGGAAACCGGCATTATAAACGAGATCGAAATGGAAAACGCTTACCGCAATCCCACAAAGAATTTCCCCATTTGGGACAGTATTCTTTACGATATTGCCATGCGTGAGCAAAACCTCACCCTGCTGCTCAACACCACCTGTATGGATGCGCAGACAGACGAAGGAAACTTTGAATACGGAAGAACACGCCGCATAAAGAGCATAAAGGGTTATCAAATGACAACCCAGCGCTTTATTGAAGTTGAAGCAAAATACTTTGCCGACTGTTCCGGTGACAGCATTCTTGCCCCCCTTACCGGTGCGGAATTTATGCGCGGACGTGAATCCAAAGACATTTTCGGTGAAAAAACACACGTTGAAAAGACCGACAACATGACCATGGGTATGAGCTGTCTTATTACCGGCCGTGAAACACACAGAGAAGTTAAATTTATCCCCTCCGAGCGCATAACAAAGCTCAACGACGAACACTTTAAGTTCCGCAAGCCCGATATGCGTGCCGAGCACGAAAACTTCTGGTACCTTGAGCTGGGCGGCAACCGTGATTCCATCGGCGATACCGAAGAACTGCGTGATGAGCTTATAAGCCTTGCGCTTGGTACATGGGATTACATCAAAAATTCCGGCAACTATGACTACTGCAAGACATACGACCTTGACTTTTTGGGATTCTTGCCCGGCAAGCGTGAAAGCCGCAGAATGAAGGGCGAATATATTATAAACTCCAACGATATTCTGGGCGATGTAAGCTTTGAAGATACCGTTGCCTACGGCGGATGGCCGGTGGATGACCACTACCCCGACGGTTTTTACCACAAAGGTACACCCAACACCGATTTCAAAACACCTCCCTGCTATCAGATCCCTTACCGCACACTTTACTCCTGCAACGTGGATAACCTGTTCTTTGCAGGCAGAAACATAAGTGCCAGCCATATGGCTTTAAGCTCCACCCGTGTTATGCGCACCTGCGGACTTTTGGGCCAGGCTGTGGGTACAGCGGCAAGCCTTGCAGCAAAATACGGCATTGCTCCCCACGGCGTTTACGAGCAAAAGCTTGCAGAGCTTCAGGACGCTCTTATGCAGGATGACTGCTTCCTTCCCGGCAAGACACGCAAAATATCCGATGCCTGCAAAAAGGCAGAGCTTTGCGGTGCAACAGATGCCGTGCGTGACAGCATTGACCGTATACACGGCAAGGTTTACGGCAACACCGAATGTGGCGTTACCGTTAAAAACGGCGATAGCATTACATACAAGCTTGATACCCCCGCATATGTGGAAAACGTGCATGTTGTTTTCGATTGCAACCTCGACCGCAGCACATTCCCCGGCGGCTGGTGCGAAAAAACCCACGCTACCCGTGCTAACATTTACCTGGATATGCCTCAGTTCTCGTCCCCCGTTACACTTTGCAAATCCTTTGAAGTGGTTATAACAGATAAGGACGGCAACACAGAAGTGGTTTATTGCAACGATAACAACTGGCTGCGCTTTGCAAATGTAAAAGTAGGCAAGGAAATTTCCTCCGTTTCCCTCAACGTAAAGGAAAACTGGGGCGGCACAGATACCACCGCTGTTTACTCATTTGACTTTATATAAATTCACAACAAAATGACAGGAGATTTTAACAAACTCCTGTCATTTTTATTTTTATCTATATGCCCCACTTGATTCGGCTTTGTATATTCGCCTGCGTTTTTTATTTACAAATCATCTGTTGTTGCGGTATTTTGCAGGAGTTGTTCCCATCGCTTTTTTGAAAGCACGGCAAAAATACTGCATGGACGAAAATCCGCTTTGCAAAGCGCATTCCTTAAGGGATAAAAAGGGATATTGCATAAGAAGCTTTGCGTTTTTAAGCCTCAAAGTTATAATATACTGCGACGGTGAAATACCGTAGCGGCTTTTAAAAAGTTTTCTGAAATACACCTCACTTACAGCAGCTTTTTCGGCAAGCATGCAAATGCTTAGGGCTGTATCCTTAAAATTCAGGTCTATATATTCTTTTGCCTGCTCCACCCTGTTTCTGGACCTGTTCGAAAGATAAGCCTCGTTTGCCGACATAATAACCGCACCGTATATTTTATAAAGCACGGACATGGACTCGGCAAAAGAGCTTTTATCGGGGGATTTATAACATTTGAGAAGTTTGTAAAAAAGGTTTTCTGCATATGACGGGCTTTTTGGAGAAAACACTTCGCTTTTTTTCATATCAGCTCCTGCAAATTCAAAATCGCAGAAAATAAAGTGGTAATCCTCCGTATGTATATGCATGGTGTAACACGATTTATGGGCAAGGTACAAAATATCTCCGCTATTTACCGTAAACTCATACCCATCATCAAAATCGTAAGTACAGCTTCCCGAAAGAATGTAAACAAAAGCATCGCTGTGTCTGCTTTTTACAAGCAGACTTTTATTATGGCTTTTAGTATTTGACTTGACAACATTTATAAGTCTTGCTATATGCAAATTGTTTTTTGAAATGACAGTTTTATCCACTTTTACCGCCCATATTTTCGTTTTGTTTAATATTTTACCAATGAAATCGCATTATGTCAACATGTTTTTCTATTTGTTGTTTCGGAATGTATAATTTTTTTGGTTATTCATATTTACAATTCGCTTATACGGATGATATAATGCCAATGAAAGGACGGCGATTATATGACTTTGACCGCAGAACAGCTTACAGATTATGCCGCAAAGCACTATGTTACGGGAACATCTGCAAATGTTTTTGAAACCGACTGCGATTTTATTGTTTTTCTGCTGGAAAACTGCGAGATCACGGTACCCCGGGAAAACCGTTTTTTTGTAAACGTAAATTGTGCGGGCGTGCATGATCATATCCGAAACATGCGTTGTGACCTATATGCTCCCCCTATCCCCGACGAAATGCTTGCAGGCACACAATCGCTGGCTTATACGGGTTATTGCGATTTCGGGCACACATCCGCCGAATGGAACAGCGTTATTTCGCTTGGAATATACGGACTCAAAAGCAGAATTGAATGGTACGCACAAAAGTATAAAAACGATGCCAAAAAGCTGCATTTTTACACCAACACCGCAAAGGTTTACGATGCGGTGCTAAACTTTTTAAAGCGTGCATCACAGGTTGCCGACGCCGCAGGAAAAGACGAAATGGCACAAGGCCTTTTGAACCTTGCCTCAAACCCACCGTCCAATCTGTTTGAAGCAATGCAGCTGAGTATAATTTACTACACACTTCAGCATATATTCGATGGCACATATCTGCGCACACTGGGCAGGCTTGATTCGCTGTTTTATCCCTTCTTCAAAAGCACAGACAAAAATACGGCAGCACAGCTGCTTGAAGATTTTATTAAAGAAATTGACCGTTTAAATGCTCCCGCAAACATTCCCTTTGCCATAGCAGGCACAGATGCCGACGGCAACAGCCTTGCAAACCAGCTTTCCTACATGATAATTGATGCGTACGAAAAGGCACATGCAACCAATGTAAAATTCCATGTGCTATGTGCCGACAACACGCCCGGCGACCTTATAAAAAGGGCATTTGATGCCGTGCGCAACGGAAACAACAGCATAGTTTTTATGTCGGATAAAAAAATCACAGAAGCTCTTGAAAAGCTGGGAGAAGATCATGCCGACGCCGCAGATTATCACGTTGTGGGTTGTTACGAATGTGGCGGCAACGGCGAAATCACCTGCTCATGCAATGCAAGGGTTAATATTCCCAAAGCTTTGGAGCTTGCTATCAACGGCGGAAAAGACATGATCACCGACAAATCCATAGGTCTGCAAAACAACGGGGTTTTCCAAAGCTACGATGATTTGTATAGCGAGTTCAAAAGGCAGCTTGTGCATTTATGCAACTGTGCCACAAAGCTTACTGATATTCAGGAAACGCACTGCGGCAAATTACATTCCGCACCCGTGCTTTCTGCCACATACACATCGGCTCTTGAAAACGGCGGCGACATATACTGCGATTTTTCCGCAAAATACAACAACTCATCGGTAAATGCCATAGGTCTTGCAACGGCAACGGATTCTCTGGCGGCAATAAAAAAAGCTGTTTTTGAGGATAAGCTTGTTACCCTTGCGGAACTTACGGAAATACTGAAGCAAAACTGGCACGGCAACGAGCATTTGAGGCTTAAAATAAAAAACAAATTCCCCAAATACGGCAACGGCGATAAAAGCACCGACGCCATTGCAAAAGATATTGTTGACACATTGGCGCAGGCAATAAGCGGCAAGCCCAACGTAAAAGGCGGAAAATACCGACTCGGCTTGTTTTCAATCAACTGGCGATGGGAGCTGGGCGAAAAAACCGCCGCATCTGCCGACGGCAGGTTTTGCGGTCAACCGCTTTCACAAAACACAAGCGCAACCTTTGGTGCGGACAAAAACGGGGCAACGGCGCACTTTATTTCGGCATCCGCCATTGATACATCCCTTGTGCCCAACGGCGCCATAGTGGATATAGATCTGCACTCATCCGCAGTACACGGTGCGGCAGGTCTTGATACTCTTGCCTCGACTTTGAAAACGTATTTTGACATGGGCGGCTTTGCTGTTCATTACAACGTACTTAACACCGAGGTTTTAAAAGCCTGCAAAGCGCATCCCGAAAAATATTCCAATCTGCAGGTACGCCTGTGCGGATGGAACGTGCTGTTTTCATCGCTGAGCGACAAGGAAAAAGACGAATTTATAGCAAGGTCAATAAGGTAAACTTTTTTTACTGCACAAACAAAAGGCAGAAACGAAATTAATCGTTTCTGCCTTAAATTTATACTGTTTTAAAATTACTTAACTGTAATCTTAATAGCTGCACCCTTAGCGTAAGCATTGGCTGTTACAACATACTGAGGAATTACAACGTAATCGCCGTTGGAATCTGTCATAAACGAACCGTTGCTGTTCTGAGCAAGGATTTCGGTGTACATGTGGTTGTGCCAGTGTCCGCAGAATACGCCCTTGATAACATCGGGGTTCTGAACGATGAGGTTATAAACCTTCATGGTGTCAGCATCGCTCTTGGACGGGCTACCTGCGAATCTCTTTGTCATATCGCAGGGGAGACCACTGCCATCGCCTACTTCGTAGAAGTAAGAAACTGCAGTTTCAGCAGGATTGAGTGTTGCGACAGGGTCATGCTGGAAGATAAGGATCGGAATATTCTTGCTGCGTGCTTTTTCGATATCCGCTGCAAAAGGAACAGCCTGTTCATCGCCCCAATACTGGTCGCGCTGGTTATCGAGGATAACGATCATTACCTTTTCAGTGCCTTCATCGTTTGTAACGATTTCGGAGTGATACTTGATATCGTTTGTCCAGAGGCTCTGGAGAACTTCGTATCTCTCTGAAAGAGTGTACTTATCGGAAAGACCGCTCATATCCGCCTGCATACGTTCTGCGGGCTCGTGGTTACCCATAGCCATAAGAACCTTGCCGTGGCTCTGGTCAACGATCATCTTCTGCATAACTTCTGCGCAGCCCCAAGAGAAGTAGTCCATTACGTCACCGGTAATAACTGCCTTATCAAAGAAGCTTGCATATTCCATAGCTGTGGAGATGTTGGGAACGGAAGAACCGTTTCTCAGCCAGCTTCTTCCACGATAGGTGGAAAGGGTGTTAATTTCGCCCAGTTCCATATCCTTCTGGTTGATGTAGTTAAGGTGAGTATCGGCAAAATGTACGATTTCTACTTCATCGCCGCCCTTGCCGGAATCAATTTCAACCTCGCGTACCTTGAATCCGTTTGCCAGCTGATACATAGCATGGTTGGGATCGGTATCTGCAGTTGTGGGATAGCCGGAAAGAAGCTTTCTGGTATCGTAGTTTGCAGCCATGTACTTAGCCTTGCGGTCTACTTCAACATATTCCTTGATGCCTTCGAAGGTTGCTGTGGGAGTTTCGCCTTTTTCGAGCGCTGCAAGAGCTACCTGATAGAGGTTTGTCTGATAGTAATCGGTGTAGAATACGCGCTCGATACCGTTAAGGTCGGTATACTTGATATAACCCTTTACAGTGTAATATCTGTAATACTTATCGGCATCAACACCTGTGATACAGATAGTATACTGAACACCGTCGGATGTCTTTGCATAAAGCTTTTCGGCAACTACCTTGCTGGGTGTGTAGCCGTTGTAGGATTTGGGAGTAAAGTTGAGTTTTGTTTCGGTATCCCATGTCCATTCAGCAACCTGCTGCTTGTCAATGAACATATCACGTCCCCAAGTAGCCTGGGTGGGAAGTACGATTGTACCGAATTCGGAAACATTGGGAAGTGCGTTTGCAAATGCATTCTTCTTTTCTACGACAAAGCGCAGGCCCTGAACACCGGATGTTCTGATCTGTGCGCCCACAATAAAGAAGTCACCTGTTTTGGTTTCCTTATCGTATGCTGCATAATCAACATACTTTGCATAAAGAACATCGCCTGCTTTGTATGTGCCCTTAAGTGCGCATCCGTTGCCGTTTTTGTCAGCCCAACCGATAAATTCCTTGCCGGCCTTTTCGGTGTGCTTGATAACGGAAAGATCGATGTTGCAATCGTTGTAAACGGTAATCTTTTCGCCGTCGTTAATGTAATAAACCATATCTACAAATTCAATGTCATAGATGCCTTCCGCAAGGGTAAGAACACCGTTGGTGGATGCGTACTGCGCGTTGGTTTCAATATCGGTTGCAAGAGCAGTCATATCGCCATTAACCTTGAATGTGCCTGCAACGTCGCCGTATTCGATGGAAGCTGCTTCGTTTGCTTTAACCTTAAGGATCCATGCGCCGTTTGTTGCTTCAAAGTCGTTGCCTACTGCTGTGGTGCTCTTTGCGATGATCTGAACAGTATCCTTGTATGCGGCATAGCGCTGTGCATTTTCGGAAGAAGTTGCTGTATCAATAGCAGAAACTGTTCCGCTGATAACATTTACCTTAACGGGACCTGTGTAATCGCAGCCCACGTGAGCAGCATCCCAGTGGTTGGAAACAAAATTGATCTTATTGATGGTTGCACCGTCAACAATTACGTTTGCGGAAGGAACCTGTGCACGGTTGTTGCTCATCCAGAAGTGACCCACTTCAACAGATGTGAACACGCCGCTCTTGAATGTGGCGGAAACAGGGCCTATTGTGCTGTGATCATAACCGCCCACACGAACAAGGAACTTGCTGTCCACGGTAAGGCCTTCGCCAAAGGTTACATGGTAATCGTCGGTACAGAATACTTTACCGCTGCCTGTGGTGGTGTGAGTAAACTTAAGGTTTTCAAATGTGATTTCGCCTGTTGCGAAAATACAATCGTTGTTGAGGTCGAATACAGAGTTGCCTGTACCGTCACCTGTAATGATAACGGGAGATGTGTTTTTGGGCATTGCGCCGGAAACTTCAAGCTCGCCGATAATTACTATCTTCTTGGTGGTTTCTGTCTTGGCATTGGCAATGGAAACAGCCTTTGCAAGAGTTGCGACTGCCTTTTCGGCTGTGGAACCGTCGTTGGAATCGGAACCTGCTGCAGCATCTACAAATATAAGTGCTGTATTTTCAAAGCCTGACCACTTGGAGGTGAACACCAGGTTGCCGGAATCTTCGGGGATGCTGTAAACAGAACCGCCTGGGTATGTTTCGCCGTCAAGTTCCCAACCGAGGAATTCTTCAAAGAGAGTATCTTCCATATCGGGAAGAACAACGCTGTAACCCTTGAGGTATGTGTTTTCGGATGCTTCACCGTCAAATGTTACGTTGATCTTGAGATCTTCGAGTTCGGATTCGGGAACGGAAGTTACTGTATATGTTCCTGCGGGAACTGTAAGAAGACCGTCCTTGGAAACATATGTTGAACCGGTAGCTTCGCAGCCTGCAACAGCATACATTCCGTCATCAACGGTATATGTACCTGCGGTTTCGGTGGGCTGAATGAACATGTAGTTGGAATTAACCTTTATGTTCCACTGGCCGCCGGAAATAACAGCGTTGGAAGGAAGTGCAAGATCAAATACCTTGTTTTCAACATAGGAGATAAGCTGGAAGTCGCTTATGTTGATGGTGCCGTCCTTATTTGTAAAGGATTTTACTGTTGCGCCGTCAACGATAAGGTTAAGACCGCCGTTGAAGTTTATAGCCTTGGTACCCCAGTAAATATCTGTGGTAATGCCGCTATCTGCAAGATTAACCGTTACGGGCTTTGAGAAGGTATTTGCAAAAGTACCGCCGATATAAACACCGTAGGGGTAGCCTACTGTTGCGTCAAAGGGAGTGTTGAGTGTCACTGTTCCGCCTGCGCCTGCAGCTGTGCCCGTGCAGTCGGTGAGCATAACGTTGAGATGGCCTTCGTAAAGCTTACCGTCATAATTGCCGGAGTTGCTGTGCCAGTCGTGATTGAGGTGATAGAACTTTACGTTTTCAAAAGTAACGTCATAACCGTTGATAAAGTATTCACGGTCATACTTTCTGGGGTTGATGAGTGCAATATCCTTGAACACCGCAGGGCCCTTGATACGCAGGTTTATGTTAATACCGTATTTTGCGTGCCACATAAGGTGTGTCATCTTGTTTGTGGTTTCGTAATCGTAGCTTGTGAATATAAGCTTTGCTGTCCACGCTTCGGGCTCTGCATCGCCGTTGCGCCATGTGGTAGCCTTGGTAAACTTATCGTTATTATGGAAGTTTACTCCGACAACGCTGTTGCCTTCTGTATCATACAGGTAGGGCTGTTCAACTGCGTCCATGATATAAACTGTCACTTCATCATCAGCTGTGTAGCCTGCAAGGTTGATGGCATTAACTGCTTCTGCCACAGTACCGATAGGAGTTGTGGGAGAAAGACCGTTGCCTGTGCCGCCGTTTCTTACATAGTAAGCTGCACCTTCGGTGCCAACGTATGTAAGGATAGCTGTGATCTTGCCGTTAACGGTTCTGTCCCAGCCGTCAAAGCGGTAAGCAACTGTATGGTTGGGTTCTTCAGCCGCATCAACGATGGCATCGATGCTTTCTGCTGTGTATACATCGTACACGCCGGGAGCCACTTTAAGAAGCTCATCGCCGTAGTAAATTGTTCTGCCGTCTTCGGATACAGCGTAAGCGATTTTGTCGGTTGTAACTTCAAATTCGCCTGCGGTTTCTGTTACGTTGATAGAAAGGCCTGCATCCATGGATGTAAGCTCATAGTAAGGAGCGTTGCTTGTTCTTGTGGAATCGGAGTGAGCTGCCGCTGTGTGACCTGCGGGAACTGTTGCACCGTAGTTCTTAACAATCTGAAGTGCTCCGTTTACGATAAGAACAAGTGAATCGCCGTCTTTCTGTGCAAGAAGCTTATTTATCTTAGCGCCCGCGCCAAGAACGATATTACAGTTACCTGTAACTGTTTCGGTGGCTTTGGACAATGAGATGTAAAGGTTTTTAAGAGTACCGCTGCCTATTTCAAAGGTAACGTTGCCGTTGATACCCTGGGATTTGCCTGCATCGTTGTAACCTGTGATGGAAGCATAATCGCCGATGATATTTGCGTTGTCAAGGTATACGTACTGGTCACCGTTAACCACCTTGTTACCTCTGGTCTGACCGAGGGAGAAGTGGGTGGAGGAAGGAGCGAAAACTTCGCCCATGGTGCCCTGGTTTGCACCCTTAAGGTCCTTAAACTTCACGTTTTTGAATGAAACGGGATGGTTGCCCATGTAAAGGTCTGTACCGCCGTTGTTGGAGTTTCTCATATCGAGGATATCGATATTTTCAAACTTGGAAGGACCGCAAACCAGGAAATGGAACGCATTGCTTGCAGAGCCCTGATAGTTAACGTGGCCAAGGATAGAAGTTACGTTTTCATCGTAGCTTGTGTACTTGATGGTAGCCTTGTGAGAAGGTACCTGACCTACACCGTTGTTGCTGTAACCGATAACGCAGTCGCTGTCGATAACTGTTTTTGCAGCTTCGCCGCTGTCCATAACGTAAACAGTTACTTCATCGCCTGTGGTGTGGGCATCGGCATTGATGCTGGTAACAACTTCAACTATGGTGCCTGCAGGTGCATCTTCGGAACGTCCGTCACCTGTGCCGCCTTTTTTAACGTAATATTCGGTATTATCAGACTTTACGGGTGCTGTAACAGTAAATGTACATTCTGCTACTATGTTGCCGTATGTGCCGTCGCC
>JAZSGA010000131.1:0-2354 GCA_045532495.1 Eubacteriales bacterium
GCGTTAAGATAAAAAATGAGTGATGCTCGGTCTTTCGACCTGGCATCACTCATTTTTCGTTGTTGATTACCAACCCCGTCTGACAGATGCCGTAAAATAGTTAAATTTTTGGTTTAACTGTTTTACGAACACCCATCATTATTCCGGGCTTTTTGTTATGTTAAAATTACTGTTCCAACGCTTGTGATACATCGTTCATTGACAAAATGTAATCGCTGTTGAACGTGCCGTATATTGTGCATTCAACACCGTTGTTATTGTACTTTGCATATGGGCGTGCAATAAACTTTTTGAGGTTATCCCTTATACCTATAATGCAAGCTGTGTAGCTGAAATGTGTATCGGTGTCTTCAAACAAGTTAAATGATGTTCCTCGCAATGCTGAAGATACAGTTTTTATACCGTCGGTATAAAGTGTGAGGTTTTCATTTGTGCAATAAGAATAGGGAATAACTATGAATCCGTAATCGATAAGCTGAGATGTGCTGTTTTTTTCGTCTACTTTTGCAATAAATCTGAGCCCCTGTATATCTGCATCTCTGAACTGAACACCGTCATTTGATATAAAATCCTTTTCATAAGTGGAGGCGGTATATACAAAATATGTTCCGTCTTTATTTTCTGCAACAAGCGTAGAAGCATCAAATACAGAAATATTGCTTGTTGCGGAAACGCCTTCGGAGGTTTTGCCAAGTATCAATTTGCCACCGTTAACTGTGTATGAGGAGATATTCACCGTTACTCCTTCGGGCACGGTTATATCTGTGTCAACCGTGCAGTCAGAAAGCAATGTTACTGTATCACCGTTTTCGGCGTCGTTTATTGCATCCGAAAGTGTTGCATAATTTGTTTCGCCAATGGAGGCTTCGTATGAAATATTCTTATCGACCTGAACAAGAACATTCGGTATCCATTTTTGGTTGGCAAAATCTCTTCCGCGCACTATAACATAGTCGGAGTACACTTCAACGTGAAGTCCTTCACTACCGGGGACAATAGTATCCATATCGCTCCATAGATAGTCTGTTGAAGCGGTGTTGAAGTAGTTGGCGCTCTTGCCATCGCCGTTTATAAACGGTCCGTAGGAGTTGAGATTCCAATGGCTGTGTCCCGTAAACAAGAATGTGTTTTCGTAGCTTTCGATAACAGCACGCATTTCTTCGTCGTCATTGATTCCGCTCCAAGCCTGACCGCGGGATATAAACGAACCGGAAACGGTGTCTTCAATTGATTGATGCATAAATACAAATGCGTTTGCATCGGATTTATCAGCTTCTTCCAGAAGATTTTTAAGCCATGCACGCTGCTCTGCACTGTAATAACCGTAAGCTGTATCTACTCCGGGAGGGAATCCTTCGGTTCCCATGAAGATATAATAATCGCCGTTTATTATTTTGTATCTGTAGTAACCGTCATTTTCGTCCCAGCCGGCTATTTTTCTGAACAATGTCCAGCTGATATCAAAACCATCTGCTCCGTGTAAGTTTCTATCATGATAAAACTCATGATTTCCTATGGCATAGTAAATAGGAATCTGCACATTTTCGCTTTCGATTATGGTATGCAGTTGATCGTATTCTTCCTGCTGTCCATAGTTTACAAGGTCGCCTACAACAACAATGGCTGTTGAATCACTTTGGTTTGTTGCTATATCGCGGAATGCACTGGATGTACGATCGTTGTTTGTTACGCCGTTGTAAATATTGGTTCCTGCACCGGGTGCTGTTACATGCAGGTCGGAGATAACTTCAAAAGAGTATTTCGGTTCTGGTAATTTTAGGGTGTCGCAACCGATTTCCGTCATAACAAAATCATCGGATATCAAGGCTTTTTCGACCATGTAATCGAAATGTGTACCATTTATTCCGTAAGCCGCAATGTGAGTTGCCTGCTCGGGAATAAGGTTGCCGGGGGTCATATTATAAATATACTTACCGTCTTTTGCATTGTAATTTGCATATCCGAAGTATGTAAAATCTTCAAGAGGGCCGTTTTTATCTGCCCAGAACAGCAAAGCACCAGAGGATCTTGTTTCCGATGGTGTGATTTTAACTATGCCGTCTGCTCTTCCGGGCTTGGCATCTGTTGCACGTGTGTATTCGACTGACAAAGGTGCATCCGGCTTTGTAATTACTTTTTCGATGACCGTGAAATCTATGGAGTCAATTATTGTGTATCCGTCATTATAACAGTAAAAAGCCGTGTATTCACCGGCAGGGAATTTGGCTCCCAGCGGGAGAGAAGTAAAGCCGTCTGTGGTAGTATATCCCCACGCAAGAGCAGGATTGCCGCTTTGTGGAATAGAGCCTTTTTTATACAGACCAATCCAGTCTTTTTCGTTGGAAAAAGTGTAT
>JAZSGA010000133.1:0-2721 GCA_045532495.1 Eubacteriales bacterium
ATACACTTTTTCCAACGAAAAAGACTGGATTGGTCTGTATAAAAAAGGCTCTATTCCACAAAGCGGCAATCCTGCTCTTGCGTGGGGATATACTACCACAGACGGCTTTACTTCTCTCCCGCTGGGAGCCAAATTCCCTGCAGGTGAATACACAGCTTTTTACTGTTATAATGACGGATACACAATAATAGACTCCATAGATTTCACGGTCATCGAAAAAGTAATTACAAAGCCGGATGCACCTTTGTCAGTCGAATACGCCCGTGCAACCAATGCTAAAGCAGGGCGAGCAGACGGTGTGGTTAAAATCACACCATCGGAAACAAGATCCTCTGGTGCTTTGCTGTTCTGGGCGGATTCAAACGGACCTCTCAAAGATTTTACTTACTTCGGATATGCAAATTACAACGCAAAAGACGGCAAGTATATTTATAATATGACCCCAGGTAACCTTATTCCCGAGCAGGCAACTCACATTGCAGCTTACGGAATAAATGGTACACATTTCGATTACATGGTCGGGAAAGCAATGATATCCGATAATTATGTTGTGACCGAAATCGGATGCGATACACTTAAATTGCCCGATCCGCTGTACTCTTTTGAGGTAATATCCGATTTGCACGTTACTGCACCCGGTGCAGGCACCAATAATTACAACGGCGTGACAAACAACGACCGCACATCCAGCGCATTCCGCGATATAGCAACAAACCAAAGTGATTCAACAGCCATTATTGTTGTAGGCGACCTTGTAAACTACGGACAGCAGGAAGAATATGACCAATTATACGCTATAATCGAAAGCGAAAATGTGCAGATTCCTATTTACTATGCCATAGGAAATCATGAGTTTTATCATGATAGAAATTTGCACGGAGCAGATGGTTTTGATATCAGCTGGACTTTGTTCAGAAAAATTGCCGGTTGGGATGAGAATGACGGCTACTACAGATACAAAATAATAAACGGCGATTATTATATCTTCATGGGAACAGAAGGATTCCCTCCCGGAGTAGATACAGCATATGGTTATTACAGTGCAGAGCAGCGTGCATGGCTTAAAAACCTGCTTGAAGAGGCTGATAAAACCGATGCAAACGCTTTTGTATTTATGCATCAATCAATTGAAGACACCGTTTCCGGTTCGTTTATATCCCGCGGTCAGGCTTGGAGCGGAATCAACGACGACGAAGAAATGCGTGCTGTTATCGAAAGCTACGAAAACACATTTTTGTTTACGGGACACAGCCACTGGAATCTCAACTCCTACGGACCGTTTATAAACGGCGACGGAAAAAGCGCAAACTACTTCAACACCGCTTCAACAGGCTATCTATGGAGCGATATGGATACTATTGTCCCCGGTAGTGAAGGACTTCACGTTGAAGTGTACTCCGACTACGTTATAGTGCGCGGAAGAGATTTTGCCAACCAAAAATGGATACCGAATGTTCTTGTTCAGGTCGATAAGAATATTTCAAACGAAGCCTCCATTGGCGAAACAAATTATGCAACACTTTCGGATGCAATAAATGATGCGCAAAGCGGTGATACCGTAACCTTGCTTTCTGACTGCACGGTTGACACAGATATAACCGTACCCGATGGTGTAACAGTGGATATTTCCTCATACACTGTTAACGGCGGCAAATTGATACTTGGCAAAACATCCAAAGGCGTTTCCGCAGCAAGCAATATTTCTGTATTTGATGCATCTACGCTTGTTGCGGAAAGCAAAAACGGAACATCTTTTGTATATACCGCATCACCTTACAAAAAGGATTTTATATCAAATGACGGTGTTCAGGTAAGAGATACAGATATACAGGGACTCAGATTTATTGCAAAAGTAGACGAAAAAAACAGCACAACTCAGCTTACCGACTACGGATTCATAGTTATTCCCTATTCTTATTGCACAAATGAAAACCTCACACTTTATACCGACGGTATAAAAACCGTATCTTCAGCATTGCGAGGAACCTCATTTAACTTATTTGAAAACACAGATACGCATTTCAGCTACACAGCTTGCATTATAGGTATAAGGGATAACCTCAAAAAGTTTGTTGCACGCCCATATGCAAAGTACAATGACAACGGTGTTGAATACACAATATACGGCACATTCAACAGCGATTACATTTTGTCAATGAATGATGTATCGCAGGCTTTGGAACAATAACTATAACATAATAAAAAGCCCGGAATAATCCGGGCTTTTATGTTTGTATTCACTTTTTCAATGAAGTAAGTATAACCGAAGCAAGTATAAGAACTATGCCTGTAAGAGAAACCATGGTGGGTATTTCGTTATAAAATATAAAACCAAGAACAGTTGCGGTTAAAGGCTCGACAGATGCAATTACCACAGCTTTTGATGCTTCGAGCTTCGATAGTCCTGCTGTATACAGCAGGAAAGGCAGAAAAGCAGAAAAAATTCCCATGGAAATCATTATAAGAAGAACCCAAATTTTAGCTTCGCATGCACAAAATACTGTGATCGCATCGGGTATATCGGCAAAGAATAAAGAAGATATGGCTGCAAAAATACACGCCCACGCCGATGTTGCAAAACTGGTATGCTTACGCAAAGCATATGTTCCGAATATGCTGTATGAACCGTAGGTAATCCCTGAGAGCAACCCCCATATAACACCTGCAACAGTAACATTTGCATCACCGTTTACGATTCCGGAAACAAGAAACAATCCGCAA
>JAZSGA010000260.1:0-24929 GCA_045532495.1 Eubacteriales bacterium
AATGACAGTAAGCCAGTATCAACCCCTTGATATGCTTATGTACTACGATGCAAGGCCTGGCACAATGAACGGTCTTTTCAACTTATACGGCTATAAAATCCAGAAGACCTATTATGATTTTATATACTTTGCAAAGCTTTATGAGCTTGGAAGCTGCGTTGAATGTACCCGTGATGACAGCGTTTATGCAGTTGCCGCAAAGAACGGCAAGGGCAATTTCGGTGCCATGATAACCGTATACAAAAACGAAGCAGAGTTTACCGATACTCTCACCGTGGAGTTAAAAAATGCTACATCGGATAAGGTTCGCGTTTACCGTCTTGACAAAAATAACGATGCCGCCGACGAAGGTGTGTTTGATGTTGTAAACGGTAAAATTTCCCTGCCTGTTGAAAACTACACCGTGCTTTACATTGAATCTGTTTAAAATAAAAAACTGCCGCAGTTGGTTTACTGCGGCAGTTTTTTGCCTGTATAAATTCAGTCTTCACTATAATCAATCATTCAAACAGCACGTTTATATCAACTTCAAGCAATTTTGAAATCACATAAACTTCTTTATCGGTAGCAATGCGCACCTGTCCCTCAAGTTTTGAATAGCTTGTGGGATTGATATCACATCCCATTATCTGCATTTTGGATATAAAGTCCTTTTGTTTTATTCCCTTGGATTTGCGCAACATCTCAATGTTTCTGCCTACCATGTTGCACTTGCCGTATTCAAGTTTTCTTATTTTCATTTTGCCACCTCAACATAATTCTTTAATGGAATTATATTGCAAAAATGTATTGACAAAATTCCGCAAAAGAATTATAATTAAAATAATTCCGTTACGGAATAATAAATTTTAGGAGAAAAAATATGTTTTGCACAAAATGCGGAAATAATCTTGAAGAAGGAACAGCTTTTTGCCCAAAATGCGGGACAAAAGTTGGGGAATCACAAGCAGCACCAGAAAGCAACAATGTAGTTATTAAATCAAAAAAAGAATGTATCTATGAAAAGTTTTGCAATTATATGAGAGCTAATCCCGTTATTGTCGGTATTAACCCCACTTTTGGTGAGCTTGAAAACTACGAAGAGGGCGCCGGAGGCATGGTTTATTGCGAATTGGTCGCATCCACCCGAAACGCTCTCGGAAAAACCAAACTCACACGGTTTGGAGCGGTAATACAAGAGGTCGAAGCAGATGGGAATGTAGTATTTAAAGGCGCCGGTCCGCAGCTCGTGACCCCTTTGACGGGAACAAAAATGTTAAAAACTGTGCTTGGATTTAAAAAAAGCTGATTAAAGGACTTAAAAATATGTTTTGTTCAAAATGTGGGAAAGAACTCTCATCCGAAATAAGATTTTGCCCCAATTGCGGAAATGAAATAAATAAGGCAAATACGCCCATTATTCCTCAACAAACCCGAATAATGCTTGATCCTTCCGAGGTAATTAACCATGCCGAGCAGAAAGATAGCAGCCAGTCCTTTTCAGGGCAAGGCAGAAACATAGGTTTGGTATTAATAATTATAAGTATTATTATTGGTTTTTTAAGTATATTTACAATTGGTCTTGATATATTTATCCCTTTGACCATTTTGGAAGCTACACTGTTCTTCATCGGCTTTATGATAAGGTTATTTTGCCCATAACCATTCTGCTTTATACTTTATTATTTAGCTGTTTTATACCTCAAATTGTATAACTATAAATTATACTGTTACCACAAAAGCACCGTAACCAAATATTGCGGTGCTTTTATTGTAATTAATGCCTTCAAATAGAATAAAAAGGTTGACATGACGTTTTTTCTCTGTTATACTAACTTTAAGAAATGCGTTTTTACGCAGAAAAGAGGTAATTTGCCATGGCAAGAACAGAATACGGTCTTCAGATGTATTCGCTCCGCGACATCACAGAAGATTCCATGAAAACAGCACTTAAAAAGGTTGCTGAAATGGGTTATAAATATGTTGAGTTTGCGGGATTTTTCGACTATCTCCCCGAACAGATCAAAGTATGGCTGGACGAATTCGGCCTTATCTGCTCCGGAACTCACACAGGTATGCACATGCTTACCCCCGATAAGATCGACGAAACCATCCGTTGCCACAAAATAATCGGCTGCGAAAACCTTATCGTTCCTTCGTGCGACTGGTCTTCCACCCCCACCAAGCTGCAGGAAACCCTCGATGCTCTCAAGGCAGCACAGAAAAAGCTTGCCGAAAATGGCATCCGTCTGGGCTACCACAACCATTCCAGAGAGTTTTTCCCCAATGCGAACGGTGACGTTTTTGAGGACGAAATTATTGCACAAACCAATATTGAACTTGAAATAGACACTTTCTGGGCGTTCAATGCAGGTCTTGATGTGGTGGCTTACCTTGAAGAACACAAGGACAGAATCCGCGTTATCCATCTTAAGGACGGTATCCCCTCCGCTGCAGAAAACAAAAACTTTGATCACGTTCATGACGGCATCAAAGGTCTTTCCGTAGGCTCCGGCAAGAACAATATTCCTGCTATCCGTGAGTGGGCAAACAAAAACGGCGTGCTTATGGTTATTGAATCCGAGGGTATAGATCCCACCGGTCTTGACGAAACAAACCGTTGCATTACATACCTGCGCACACTTGACTGATTATTTTACACGCAAAACTCCCGACACTTTACAGTGCCGGGAGTTTACATCATGGAGGACACCGTATGCTTGACGGCACAGTTTTCAATATACAAAAGTTTTCGGTCAACGACGGACCCGGTATTCGCACCACGGTTTTTTTAAAAGGCTGCCCTTTAAACTGCATATGGTGCCATAACCCCGAATCAAAATTAACTCAGCCCGAAATTTTTTATGACAAAGAAAAATGCATCCTATGCGGCAAGTGCGGTGCCTTATGCCCCACCGGCAGCCATATTTTTGACAGTAATGCTCACACGTTCAACCGCAAAACCTGCACCGCCTGCGGCAAATGCGCCGATATATGCGTAGCAACTGCCCTTGATATTGCAGGTAAAACTTACACCGTAGAACAAGTGCTTAAAGAAGTTCTTAAGGATAAAATGTTTTACGACAATTCCGGTGGCGGAATAACCCTTTCCGGCGGTGAACCCATGTTGCAGTTTGACTTTTCCTCCGAGCTGCTAAAGGCATCAAAAAATGCAGGTCTTCACACCTGTATGGAAACCTGCGGTTTTTCAAAAAGCGAAAATTATCAAAAAATCGCACAGTTCACCGACATTTTTCTTTTTGACTACAAGGAAACAAATCCCGCAAAGCACAAGGAATTTACGGGGGTTACCAACGAGCTTATACTTAAAAACCTTTTTATGCTCGATTCAATGGGCTGCAAAACGATTCTGCGCTGTCCCATAGTTCCCTCACTCAATGACAGGCAGGATCACTTTGAAGGCATTGCAAAGGTCGCAAACAGCCTTAAAAACGTTATTGAAATAAACATAGAGCCCTACCATCCCCTGGGGCAAAGCAAGGCTATGCGGCTTGATAAAGGGTATCCGTTAGGTGATCTTGATTTTCCTGAAAAGGAAACCGTTAAGGCATGGGAACACATTATAGCAGAAAAAACAAACGTGCCTGTAAAACAGGCATAATATCAGCGGCAGAGTAAAAACTCTGCCGCTTAAACTTGTCGCAAAAGTACACGCTTAACAAACGTGAACAATCCCCCTCATAAAACACTTTTCGCCAAAAACGCCTCGTAACAAAGCGATAAGTTTGAATTTTTTTTAAAATGTTTGCGTTTTATTAAAATTACACAAAAAAGACAAAGCGGTGCAACCCCAAAAGGGTTGCACCGCCAATTTTTAAAAAGTCCTTAGCAATGCGTCGGAAAAAACCGACGTTTTAATTTTTGAAAAATTATTCAGCCTTAGGAGCTTCAACAGGGCAAACGCCTGCGCATGTACCGCAGTCGATGCACTCATCCTTGTTGATTACGTACTTGCCATCGCCTTCTGTGATAGCGCTGGTAGGACATTCATCTGCACAAGCGCCGCAAGCGATGCATTCGTCTGAAATAACATATGCCATGGAAATTACACCTCCAAACGTTGTAATGTTGAAATAATTATAGCATAGTGTAATAGAAATTTCAACAATTTTTATAAAGAAATTGAAAAATTTTTATTATATCAAGTACAAATATGTATTGTATGCCGTTTTACACACCGGAATAAGCAGCAAAACCACCATCAACGGGCACAACAACACCGTTTACAAAACCGGATGCCTTATCGGAAAGCAGCCACAAAAGTGTACCGTCGAGATCCTCCGGAACACCGAAACGTCCCATGGGAGTATGCGAAATTATCTTATCGCTTCTGGGGGTAAGGGAGCCATCCTCGTTAAACAGCAATGCGTGGTTCTGCGCTGTGGCAAAGAAACCGGGTGCAATGGCGTTTACACGGATGCCAACCTTTGAAAAATGAACCGCCAGCCACATGGTAAAGTTGGAAATTGCCGCCTTTGCCGCAGAGTATGCGGGGATCTTTGTAAGAGGGCGGAATGAGTTCATGGAAGAAACGTTGAGAATAACAGGGTGTTCGGCTTTTGTCATTTCACGGGCAAAAACCTGGGTGGGCAAAAGTGTGCCTATAAAATTAAGGTTGAACACAAAGCCTATTCCTTCGGGATCAAGCTCGAAGAAGGTGGTTATATCCTCCTTTGCGCCTTCAAGATCTTCGGGGAAAAGGTATTCCTTTGTGGTGGTACCCTTGGGGTTGTTTCCACCTGCACCGTTGATGAGAATATCAACACCGCCGAATTTTTCAAGTATAGCCTTTTTTGCTTCTTCAAGGCTTTCCTTGGAAAGCACGTTGGTTGCAAGTGCTATTGCCTTGCCTCCGTCTGCGGTAATTTCATCTGCAACCTTCTGTGCCGCTTCAAGCTTTAAATCAAGTATTGCAACATTTGCACCGCAGGCTGCTACTGTTTTTGCAAAGCCGGAGCAAAGAACTCCGCCGCCGCCTGTTATTACGGCTGTTTTGCCGGAAAGGTCGATCTGAAAAGGTAACTGTTTCATTTTAATACCTCTTACCAACCAAGAGTCTTGAGGTAATCACGGCTCATCTTTGCACATTCAAGTGCGGGAGTGTCATACCACTGGTCCTGTTCAACAACTACCCATTCTGCACCTGCTTCAACAGCTGCTGCAAGGATAGAGGGGAAATCCTGCTTGCCGTGGCCAACGGGTCTGAAACGGAATGTGTTTTTAACTTCTTCCTTCTTTTCTGTCTTGATACCGATAAGTTCGTACATCTGCTCAGACTTGGAGCCTTCAAAGTCCTTGAGATGAACAACAGGAGCACGGTCTGTATACTTCTTAATGTATTCAGCGGGAACTTCGCCACCAACATTTACCCAGCATGTATCAAGCTCGGTCTGAAGATTTTCGGGAGCTGTATTTGTGTACATGTAATCAAGGCCGTAGGAACCGTCGGGCATCTTGATGAATTCAAAATCGTGGTTGTGGTAAAGAAGTGTAAGACCCTTCTTTCTTGCTTCGGCACCGATGTTTTCGATCTTTTTGAGAACTTCATCAAAGTTTTCATCACCGGGACGCATACCTTCGCCGAGGTAAGGAACAGCAATATACTTAACACCGATGGTTACATAGTCGTTAAGGATATCGCAAAGCTCTGCACCGCCGTTCATAAGCTCGGAAACGTGTGCGGAAACGGGAACAAGTCCTACTTCGTCAAGGATCTTTTTGATTTCTGCAGCGGGGATTCCGTAAAGTCCTGCCAGCTCAACACCGTCATAGCCGATTTCCTTTACTTTTGTCATAGCCTGCTTAAAATCCTTTGCGGCTTCCTCACGGATGGAATATACCTGCAATGCTACGGGTAATGTTTTCATTTTTATACTCTCCTTTGTTAAATAAAATTAAGTATCTGATTAGATTATATCACAGCTGTCTGCGTTTTTCAATGCCTATTTCCGATATAGTTTACAAGCTTACTGCCCACAAGCAAAAAGCTCTGCGGATTTTAAGGTGTTTTTCATAAGCATGGTAATTGTCATGGGACCCACTCCACCGGGTACGGGGGTTATGTATGATGCCTTTTTTTCGCAGGATTCAAAGTTCGCATCACCGCAAAGTTTGCCTTCGGAATTGCGGTTCATGCCAACGTCAATAACAACGGCACCGGGCTTTATCATGTCGCCGGTAAGAAAATCTGCCTTACCCACTGCGGCAATTACAATGTCAGCTTCCCTTGTTACCGCCGCCACATCGGGTGTGCGGGAATGGCATATGGTAACCGTGCAGTTTTTATGCAGCATAAGCATTGCCATGGGCTTGCCCACAATGTTGCTTCTGCCTATAACAACACAGCTTTTGCCCGATGTTTCAATGCCGTATTCATCCAGCAAAACTGTAATGCCTGCAGGTGTACAGGGCACAAAATCATAATCGCCTATCATTATTTTTCCCACATTCACGGGGTGGAAAGCATCCACATCCTTGGCAGGAATAATGGTGGACTGAATCTTTTTTTCATCAATGTGCTTGGGAACAGGTGACTGTACAAGAATACCGTGTACAGCGCTGTCGTTGTTGAGCTTTTCTATAAGCTCAAGCAACTCCTGCTCGGTGGTTTCTGCGGGCAAAGCGAATTCAAACGAATTATAGCCTATTTCCTCACAGGCTTTTTTCTTGTTGCGGACATAAATTTTTGATGCAGGATCATCGCCCACAATTATAACCGCAAGTCCCGGGGCATAGCCGTATTTGTTTTTGAATTCAACGGTTTTCTGTGCCAGTTCTTCGCGTACTTTTGCACTTACCGCCTTGCCGTCAATCAATGTTGCCATCTTTATCTTCTCCTTTTTCGTTATCATCATCCGATTCTTCTGTTTTGTTTTTATTAATGGGCTCATCCTCGCCACTCACACCAAACTGGGTGATATAAGCGTCAAGCTCCAAGCTTTTTTGAGCGGCACGGCGTCTTCCCACCGCAATAAGCGCAATACCCGCAGCAACGCAGGCAAATGCCAGCAGCTGCGATACACGGAAAGATCCTATCATCAAGCTGTCGCCACGCAAGCCCTCGATAAAAAATCTGCCGAATCCGTACCAGGTTATATACATAAGCACTATTTCGCCGTCGAACTTTTTCTTTTTGAAATAGATGTTTATGAGGATAAATCCCAAAAGATTCCATACAGACTCATAAAGGAATGTGGGATGCACAGCGATTGTGCCCACACGTCTGTTTTCTATCACCATGCGCAGAGGAAAATTCTGTTCAAAGCCGGGAGTTTTTATCTCACCGATAAACGGGAAGCATATTTTATCAAGCACTCCGTATGCCTCGGCATTGAAAAAATTGCCCCATCTGCCGCATATCTGACCTATCATAACACCGGGTGCAACGCAGTCAAGAAATGTGTACAGCGATTGTTTTTTTCGCCATGACACAAGAACAATAGCCAAAAATCCGCCTATAATGCCACCGTAAATGGCAAGTCCGCCGTTCCATATGGCAATTACATCATAAAAGGATTTATAATCAGAAATATTGAACAAAACATAATAAAGCCTTGCACATATTATTCCCGACGGTATAAGGAATATGGCATAATCCATAACATCATCAAAGGATATTCCGTTCTGCCCTGCACGGTAAACGGTATAAGCAACAGCTCCTATAATGCCAATCAGAATTATAATTCCGTACCAGCGTATCTCCAGCGGAAATCCTTCCGGAGTTGCTATGGGATTAACCTCAAAAACCTTTGAAAAAATGCCGGGGAAAGATATATTACTTGTCAAATCGCCACCGCCTTTCGCATTAAAGCGGCAGGATCTTGGAAAGAACCATTCTGTCTTCAACAAAATCCTCATTGAATCGGCGGTTTACATCCTCGGGGGTAACAGAAGCAATAACCTCGGGATATTCCAGCATGTCAAAGCCGTGGAAAAGGTAGGATATAAACTCGTTGGCAATATCGTCGGTGCTGTTGAACACGCGGATATTTGCCGCATAGAATATACGCTTTACTCTTTCGAAATCGTCGGGATCAAAGCCTGCTTTTTTGTACTTTTCTATTTCCGCAAGCATTTCCGCATAAACTTTATCCGGATCATTGGAATAGCCTGCTATTTCGCAGAAACCAAAATTGGTATGAGCCTCGTAAGTGGCTGCAAATGCCGAGTTGATAAGACCTGCTTCGTAAAGTCTTGTATAAAACGGGCTGGCTTTACCAAAAAGCAATTCGAGTATTATCTCATATTCAGCCTGCTTTTTTGACAGCTCCTTGCCTGCGCACGGTTGGTGGATATCTTTTATACCAACCGAAAACATGGGCATGGAAACGCTTAACTTTTGTGTTATTTCCTTTTGGAAAACCGTTTCAGGTTCTTCGGGGAAAATCCTTTCGGGCGAAATTTCGGGAGCTTGCTTTAGAACCTTATCGCACACGGCAAGAACATCGTCGGGATTCACATCGGCACAAACGCAAAGCGCCATGTTGTTGAGATTATAGAAGGTGTTATATGCATCGTAAAGGGTTTCGGGGGTAATCTGCGCAATGGTTTCAACCGTACCTGCGGTATCTATTCTGGCAGGGTGGCTGTGATAAAGCGCGGTAAGCATGTTGAAGTACAGCCTCCAGTTGGGGTTGTCATCATACATGCGGATCTCCTGACCGATTATACCCTGCTCTTTATCCACTGTTTCCTTTGTGAAATATGGGTGTGTTACAAAATCAAGGAGTATTTCCAGCGATTCCATCATGTTTTCGGTAGCAGAGAACAAATAAACCGTTTTGTCGCTTGAGGTATACGCATTGGCGGATGCTCCGTATTCGGCATATTTTTTGAATGTGTCAATGCCATCCTCGTTTTCAAACAGCTTATGCTCAAGGAAATGTGCTATTCCGTCAGGCAACACAACCTCTTTGTCGCCGTTTTTGTAATGGTTATCCACAGAACCAAAGTTTGTTCCGAATACGGCATAACCCGTGCCGTGGTTTTTGGGAATCACATAAACGGGCAAACCGCTTTTGTGCTTTGTATAATAGTATTTTTCGTCTATAGCTTTGTTTTCTTTAAGGATAAAGTTACTCATTTTCTTCACCTCCGTCGGCAAGAGTTCCTTTAAGGAAGAACACGGTATCAAGCTTCGTTGCGGCTGCACAGCGTGCAATATCTTCCTTTGTAACCGCTTCGATTTCTTCAATTACCTGCTCAACGGTTTTGGTGCTTCCGGCAATAAGGCGTGCCAGATACCATATATGAAGACTGTTTCCGCCGTCAAACAGCTCTCTGTAGCCGTTTATAAGGGATTTTTTTGCAGATATCAGTTCTTCATCGGAGATAATTCCGTCTGCCGCCGCTTTAAGCTGGGCGAGAATTTCGTTAAGCGCCTTATCACGGTTTTCAACCTCTATACCGCTGGCAACGGTAAGTATGCCCTTGTGGGCATCGGGAATGGAGCGGCAATAATAGCAAAGACTTAATTTTTCACGCACGTTTTCAAACAGCTTGCTGGTGGGTGAACCTCCGTAAAGCTCATTGAACAGCGAATATGCGGTGTAATCCTCGTCGCACACGGTGTGGTCAGAGGAAAAACCGAGAATGAGCTTGCCCTGAGCAACCTCCATTTCTTCGGTGATTTCTGTTACATTTTCCCTTGTGCGTACAAATTTCTCGGTGGAAACGGGAACAACGCTTCCGCGTTCTACTGCGCTCATAAGCTGTTTTACGCATGCAGTTATCACATCATCCTGCGCCATGCCCGTGTAGAATATTTCAAACATGGAATGTGCCATAAGCTCTTTATAAAAGCTGTAAAGCTGTGCGGGAGTTATTGTATTTACAACATCCACATCACCGCCTGCATTTACGGCATAATCAGAGCCTGCGCACATGGCCTCGTGGCACTTTTTCATGGCATATGCGTTTTTATTGTTTATAAGAGCGTTTATGGAATCTATAAGATTTTTCTTTTCGCTTTCCACGTATTCGGGCTTAAATGCACCGTCACACAGCAACGGACGGAACAAAATGTCGTACAGTGTATCAAACACTCCCTGCATAAGGTCAGAGCCTGCGGGCACAAGGGAATCTCTTAAAAAGTCTATGCTGAAATTAAGAACCTGTGCTTCGCCGCGCTTGAAATTGTTGGTGGAAAAAACGGTGGAGTAAAGATAGTCAAAACGTTTTGTTATATCCGCCATGGTGGGGTAATTTTCGCTTCCTCTTTTAAGGACCTGGGGCAAAAGTGCAGCAAGAGAAGCGGTGCTTTGTTTGAGCGGAAAAACGATATTTATATCAAGATAATCTGTTTTGAATTTATCCGAGTTGATGATGTTCAGATAAATTCCTTCGGAAAGCTGTATGCGTTTCATTGTTTACCTCCGGTTTGTAATAAAAAACATATTACATTTATTATATACCAACTTTTGGGTTATATCAATATAAAACAGTAAATTTTAACTTACAAACCTCATATTTTGTTTTTAAAGGGAAATTTTGCCAAAAATATTGAAATAATCAAAAAAATGTGTTATACTCTTGTTGTAAAGAATTGTTCGGCAATAATTCTTTTTATAAAAAGATATTAAATTTCTTTAAGGAGGTTTTTTGACATGTTCAAGAAACTCGGTGTTCAGGCTTACACATTCCGCAACTACTACAGCGGCGAAAATGCAAGCGAAGCCACACTTAACCATGCATTCGAAACAATTAAAAAGCTCGGTTACGACGAAATCCAGACAGCAGGCTTTGGCGAAATAGGCATTGAAAAATATGCAGAACTTGCCGCTAACAACGGCATCGATATTGTTGGTACTCATTACGATTACAACGAAATGCTCAACGATACCGACGAAGCTATGCGTAAGCACAAGGAAATCCTCAAAACAAATATCATGGGTATCGGCGGTATGCCCGTTCCCCCCAGAACATCCAAGGAAGAGCTCTTTAAGTTTATCGACGATTTCAACAAGATCGGCGACAAGATTAAGCCCTACGGCTTCAAGCTTACCTACCACAACCACCATTTTGAATTTGTAAAGTTTGACGATGGCAAAACCATCATGGATTATCTTTACGAAGAACTCAATCCCGAAACAGTTTCTTTCTGCCTTGATACCCATTGGGTACAGCGCGGCGGCGGAAACCCCACCACATGGATCGAAAAGCTTGCAGGCAGAATTGACATTCTCCACCTCAAGGATATGGGCGTTCTTAACAGCGAAAACGGTGTTGTTCCTTTCATCACCGAAGTTGGTAACGGTCAGATCGACTTTGACAGCGTTGTTGCTGTTGCCGAAAAGTGCGGCGTTAAGTACTACTGCGTAGAGCAGGATACCTGCCCCGGCGATCCTTTGGACAGCCTTAAAATAAGCGCTGAATACATCAAAAAGCACTACATGGCATAAAATTTGCTTTTAAAAAGGGTACCTTTCGGTACCCTTTTTTATTTTTTCATGCTGTATTTATAATCCGACGGACTAAACCCGAATTTGCTTTTAAAACATTCGGCAAAATGGCTGTTACTGTTGAATCCCGTTATTTCGGCTATGCGGTAAAGTGGCATATCCGTGCTTGTAAGAAGCTGTTTTGCCTGGAAAAGTCTTTGGTTTATAATATAGCTGTGAATCGTGCCGCCGGTATACTTTATAAACAGCCGGTTCAGATGATATTCATGGTAGCCGGCCAGCTCAGCAAGATGCTTGTTGGAAAGCTTTTGCGAATAGTTTGCGTTTATGTACGAAACAACCTTGTCCACCGCATCGTGGGAGCTTTGATTTTTTCGTTGCACACGGCGGTATATATCTATAAACGCAGATTTTAACATAGCAGAGCTTTTTTCGCGGCAAAGTATCTTTTTATCGGAAAACTCCATTACTATATCACTTACGGGCATATACATTTCCGCCATATTTTCATAACACGTTGGCGAATTTAAAAAATCGCAGTCATCTATAAAGCACTCCTGTATAAAAACGGGGGCTTTTTTTTGCGCCATTTTTACCATCGGCTGTGTTTCTTCCACATGGCTTCTTGACTGTGTA
This sequence comes from Eubacteriales bacterium, assembly GCA_045532495.1. Classification (GTDB taxonomy): domain Bacteria; phylum Bacillota; class Clostridia; order Oscillospirales; family CAG-382; genus UMGS1052. The sequence goes on from JAZSGA010000260.1 coordinate 12,036, forward strand.
AGATCAAAATTCAGTGAAAACATTTCGCACTCGCCTTTGGTTTTTATTGTATACACACTGCCGCCGGGGCAATAGAACACAGAAGCTGCGGAAAGAGAATACTGTTTGTTTTCCGCAAATATATCAAGCTCACCGGATATTATGTAAAACAGTCTGCAATCAAACACGTTAACCTTTACTCCATCGCTTTTGTACGGCATTTTTCCCGCATAACGTATAAATGGATTTATATCACGCAACAGCATTTTGTGCTCCTTGTAAAATGTTTGTTTTTTGATATATGTAGTTTGTTTTATGTATTTATATTATCACACTTAAGTGATAAAATCAAGACAGTATATGATTTTGTGAGGTTTGTTTTATGAAATTTTCTGTCGGTCTTCCCAAAAACAATCCCGAATTTGTTTCCTACGTGATACAACAGCGTGAGCATATCCACGAAGTTTACTTTTCCTGGGGTGATTTTCCCAACGGCAGAAGCAATCAGCTTCAAAGCGAAAATGCTCTGCCCTGGGAGCTTATGGAAATACAGAAAAGCGCTTTGTCTGCCTTAGCACATGCGGGCATTTCGCTCAACATTCTGTTCAACGCCAACTGCTACGGAAAAAACAGTCAGTCGCGCAGTTTTTTTGGCAAAATAGGCGATACCGTGGATTATATTAAAAACACCTACGGGTTAAATTCCGTAACCACCACCTCTCCCCTCATTGCCAAATTCATAAAAAACAACTTTGAGGATATAGAGGTGCGCGCATCCGTAAACATGGAAATAGGCACCATTCAAGGTATGGAATACCTGGCGGAATACTTTGACAGTTACTATATCAAACGTGAGCTTAACAGAAATATCGATGCCATAATTCCATTGCACGAATGGAGCAAAAACCACGGCAAAAAGCTGTATATGCTTGCAAACAGCGGTTGTTTAAACTATTGCTCGGCACACAATTTTCACGATAATCTTGTGGCGCACGAGGACGAAATATCGCAAATGGACAACGCCTTCAACTTTACGGGAATGTGCCACGAATTTCTCAAAAATCCCGACAACCACAAAAAACTTATTGAATATACAAACTTTGTGCGTCCCGAAGATATTGACAAATACGAAAAGTACTTTGTTTCCGCAAAGCTTGCCACGCGTATCCACAATAATCCTGTATCCGTGCTTGAAAGCTACATAAACCGCAGATATTCCGGCGATATTTTAAGACTGCTGGAGCCTGCGCACAGCATTTATCCTTATGTAATTGAAAACGGCAATCCGTTAAAACTTGTAAAAATAAATCAGGAGGTTTTGTAATGTTAAGCAACCAGTTGATAAAGCAAGCCGCTTTTTCTGCCGGTGCAGATGCCTGCGGCATTGCACCCATGTCACGTTTTAAAGGTGCTCCCGATGAAATGAACCCGCAGTTTTTGTTTCCCGAAGCAAAAAGCTGCATAGGCTTTGTTTTCAGAATTCCCCGAGGTGTTCAGCGAGGCATTGAGGAAGGTACACAGTTTTACCAGTACCCTTCCATGGCATACGGCGGAATAAATGAAATCTTTGCGCCTGCTACGCTTTACCATGTGGGCAAAGTTATAGAGGACGAGGGCTACGAGGCCTTTGTTTACCGCAATACGGGTGCCCGCGGAGTTGTATCAGACATGGACGGCTCTCCCGGAAACACCCTTTCGCCCGAGGAGCAGATAGAAATCAACGAACATGCAAGAACAGCCACTGCCCATCACCGCACCGTTCAGTACACCCGTGCAACCCGTTCCGACAATGTTGCACCCGACCTGCAATTCCAGTTCAGAATTGCCGCTGTTGCCTGCGGTCTTGGCGAGATAGGTTGGAGCAAAATGCTGCTTACCCCCGAATTCGGTCCGTTGCAGCGTGTGGCATTTATATTTACGGATGCAGAGTTTGACGAATACGACAAAATGTATGACGGCAAACCGCTGTGCCGCAAGTGCGGAGCCTGCGTGCGTGAATGCCCCGGAGGATGTATACCCGCCATAAATTCCGGCAAAACCGTAACCGTTGATCTCGACGGCAAAAAGCTGGAATGGGGCGATATTGACATGTGGCGCTGCTATGCCTTTTATACCCATGCAGGCAGATACTACAACCCCTTTGTACCCAAAGAAGTATGGGACAAAAACGAAGGCGGCGCCCTTGACCTTATGGAAGGTGTTACCGATGTGGCAAACGAAAATGAAATAATGAAAGTATATACCGCTCTGCAGAAATATTTCCCGAGCTGGGTAGGCTACAACATGGCAAAATGCGGCGGCTGTATACGTGCATGCGTTTCGGTACTTGAAAAGAAAGGCGGTTGTATGGAAGGCAGATTCAAAGAACCTCTGCGTACCAAAAAAGCCTGGAAGCTGGACAGATAATGGAAATACTTGATTTTAACGGCGACAACTTTAAAGTATTGATGCAGTTTGAAGGCTGGAAAATAGGCATGCTGCGTTACGGTGACAGATTTGCAGAACACACCGAGCTTGAACGCCACCTTGAAACCGACGAGGCTTTTGTTCTGCTTGAAGGCGCTGCCATTCTGCACGAAGATAATGTGCAGTACAACATGGAAAAGTGCAAGGTATACAACATAAAAAAAGGCGTATGGCACCACATAACAGTAAGTCCGGATACCACAGTGCTGGTAATTGAAAACAGCAACACCTGTGCCGGAAATACAGAAAGGAAGTATTTGCTGTGACAGCAGAATTTATAAAGCAAAAAGCGGCGCAGCTTGGCGCAACAGTTTGCAGAATCGGAAAAATTTACCGGGAAGAAAACCCACAACGTGATCCGAAAATGATATTGCCGGGTGCAAAATGCATCATTGGCTTTGGTTTTGCGGTACCCAAGGGCATATACATGGCAATGGAAAACGGTTCGCAGTTTTATACCTACACCACCATGGGTGTAAAATACATTGACGAAGAAATGGCAGAAATATTTCTGCTCAAAATGGGTGGCATAATTGAAAACGAAGGCTACGATGCCTGCCTGCAAAAATCCATCCCCAACCTTCGCATAAAAGGCGATAAAACCACCAACCCCGAAGTTGTGGATACATACGAGCTTATACATGCCGAAGCGGTAGAACCCGGAAAACCCGTGCCGGATGTTATTATTGATTTTGGCAAGGCGGCACGTGCCTGCGGGCTTGGCGATGTAGGACTCAACGGCAAAATAATCAACCGTGAATACGGCCCTTTTATGCGCTACTGTTTTATAATAACCGATATGCCTTTGGAATGTGACAGCGCTCTTGAAGAACCCATATGCGATAAATGCGGTGCCTGCAAGGCAGCCTGCCCCGGCAAAGCCATAAGCGATGACGGGCTTGACACATGGCAATGCAGCGTTTATTACAAGGGTGCACACAGATCCAACCCGTTTATGACCGATGATTTTCTCAAAGGCAACCCCGAAAGAGATGCCATTATAAACGGAGAAAAACGTTTTGATGCCGATTCGGCAAGAAAAATATACAAAGATCTCAACTTTCTTCCCAACACACAGTGGGGATATTCCCCCTGCCTTTGCGGCAGAAAGTGCGATGTTGCCTGCTACAAACACCTGAAAGGAGATCTGTGATATGAAAGAGAAAATATCGGCTCTTGCCATCGAAAACGGCGCAGATATTGTCGGCTTTGCACCTGCAAGCCGCTTTGACAAAAATGATGCCATATTCAGGCTTATGCCGAATGTGAAAACAGTTATAGGTCTTGCTTTCCGTGTGCTCAGAGGTGCATACCGAGGCATAGAAGAAGGCTCAACCTATTATCAGTATTCCACAATGGCCGTTGAAAACATGGAAGAAACCATTATGCCCATGGCACAGTTAAAGGTTGCGGTGCTGCTGGAGCAAAACGGTGGCATTGCCCTGCCTCAGCGCAGACATCAGCAAATAATGGCAGAAAGTAACAGTACCAATCCCGAAATGGCATACCACGGTATTTACCGCAACAAACCCGAAGAAACTCAGATGGATTTTCTCGATGCCGCCGTAAAATGCGGTCTTGGCGAAAAAAGCTTCCACAACACATTGCTTACGGATCAGTTCGGCCCCATGGTGCGTTACTGTTTTGTGCTCACCGATATGGAGCTTGAGCCCACCGAGGTTGTAAAGCCCCATCTTTGCGACAACTGCGGCAAATGCAAAAACGCCTGCCCCGGCAAAGCCATTGATGACAACGGAAAAATTGATGCCTGGCAATGCACGGTTTACTACAACGGCGCCAACGGCACCAAAAACCCTTTCATGCCCAAAGACGCCTTTGCGGAATTTGAAGACCGACTGGAAATCATTGCAGGTCAAGCAAAGGTTACACCCGAAAAGGCACGAAAGATTCTGGACAACATATTTTTTTATCCTCCGGTATCGCACGGGTATCAATCCTCAATATGCGGCAGAGCCTGCGACATGGCATGTTATATTCACCTTGAAGAAAAAGGTGTGCTGACCAAAAAATTCAAAACACCTTTCAGAAAAAGAGAGGAATGGAAATTTGATATTGACAGCTACAGATAATCTCGGTCGGAAATATCCCGTAACACGAAACGGAAACATATTTACCGTGAAAAAGCAGGATATACCGCAGAATACAGAATATATTGATGTTGTTGATAAAGGCTTCTTTGTTTCGTCGGGCAATGACGGATATTACTGTATTGCCGATTGCGACGGCAAAGGAAGCGGCCTTTGTTATTTTGAAAACCGCAATGATGACAAAAGGGAATACAAACAAAACCTTATGCCCATATACGGCGTGAAAACAGCGTCAAGCTGCACTTTGGTAATCGTTGAAGGCTACAAATACGATTTCAGCATTGTATTTGAGGTGACAAACGGCACATACCGAATATATCCCCGTTTTATGTTGTACGGAAACACTCCCTTTGACGATATTGTGCTGCGATATGTTGAGCTTGACAAAGACAGCACCTACAGCGACATGGCTGTTGCCTACCGCAATTATCAGTTGCAAAAGGGCAACTGCATACCTTTGAAAGAGCGTGCAAAGCAACGTCCGGCACTTGAATATGCCGCACAATCGCCCGAAATACGCATACGCATGGGCTGGAAACCAGCCCCGGCAAAAATACTTGAGCAAACACCCGAAAACGAGCCCGAAATGAAAGTTGCGTGCACCTTTGACAGAGTTTGCGATCTGGTGGATGAGCTTAAAAAGCAGGGCGTACCCAAAGCGCAGATATGCCTTGTGGGCTGGAATATGCGCGGCCATGACGGCAGATATCCGCAAATATTCCCCGTGGAGCCTGCCCTTGGCGGAGAAGATCGCCTGCGGCATCTTATAAAATATGCAAAAGATAACGGTTACAGCATCGTTTGCCATACCAACAGCACCGACTGTTACAGCATTGCCGAAAATTTTTGCGACGACATTATTCTCAAAGATAAAGACGGCAACAACTGTTACCGTGCCGATGTGGCATGGAGTGGCGGACGGCAATATCACCTTTGCCCACAAAAGGCATACGAATTTGCATGCCGGGATCTGCCCAAGGTGCGTGATCTTGGGTTTGAAGGCCTGCATTACATTGATGTTTTGTCTGTAGTTCCGTTAAGGTGGTGCTATGATAAAAACCATCCTGCCACTTCTGCCGATACTCTTGGTTACTATGAGAAAATAATGGAACAAAGCCGCAGACTTTTTGGCGGTTTTGCATCCGAAGGCTGTTTTGATTTTGCATCAAAATACCTGGATTACGGCTTGTATGTATCATGGGTACCCGAAGAAAACAGCATGATCAACAAATACGTTCCGCTATGGCAGATAGCATACCACGGAATCATACTGTACAACCGAACCACAGATACTGTCAATTACCCCATAAAGCCGCCCATTAACCGATTGCAGGTTATTGAGGACGGATCACGTCCGTCATTTTATCTGTATTCAAAATTTCTTGAGGGCAGCCATCAGGATGACTGGCTTGGCAAGGAAGATCTTGTTTGCGATACAGATGAGCAGCTTGTTTACAGCGTTTCCAAAATAAAAGAAGCCTGCGACGAATATCTCAAGCTTATGCATCTGCAATATGAATTTATAATAAGCCACCGCGAAACCTCGGAAAATGTATTTAAAACAGAATATTCCGACGGCACTGTGATCACCGTTGATTACAACAGCGAAAAATATACCGTGTCAAAATAATCCAAAACAAAAATCCCACAACCGCAAAACAGTTGTGGGATATGTTTTTGTTTATCAGCCGCCAAGGTAAGCTTTTTTTACCATTTCGCTGGCGGCAAGCTCGGAGCCCGTGCCCGAAAGGACTATTTTGCCGTTTTCAAGCACATATGCTCTGTCGGAAATTGCCAGTGATTTACCGGCATTCTGTTCAACCAGAAGTATGGTGGTTCCGTCGCTGTTGATATCTTTGATAATTTCAAAAACCTGATCCACAAGCAACGGAGAAAGTCCCATGGAAGGCTCATCCAGCATAAGCAGCGAAGGGTGGCTCATTATGGCTCTGCCCATGGCAAGCATCTGCTGTTCGCCTCCGGAAAGAGTTCCGGCTATCTGATTTTTACGTTCTGCCAAACGGGGAAAACGTGTATAAATTGCATCAAGATCCTTTTTGAATCCCGATGTATCTTTAATGGAATACGCACCCATAAGCAGGTTTTCGTAAACTGTAAGCTCCTGAAAAATACGTCTTCCTTCGGGCACCTGGGTCATACCAAGCTTTACAATTTTGTGGCAGGGAGTTTTGGTTATATCCTTGCCGTCAAAAATCACAGAGCCTGCACGGGTGGGAATAAGTCCCACAACGCTTTGCATTGTGGTGGTTTTTCCGGCACCGTTGGCACCTATAAGAGTTACAATTTCACCTTTGTTAACTTCAAAGCTTATTCCCTTAAGCGCACATATTACGCCGTAATAAACTTCAAGATCTTTTACTTCAAGCATTGCCATAACACTTAACCTCCGATATACGCCTTAATAACTTCGGGGTTATTAAGTGCTGTTTTGGTATCTCCCTCTGCAAGCACTGTGCCAAAATTGAGCACGGTGATTTTATCGCAAAGGCCCGATACAAACTTCATATCGTGTTCGATAAGCAGAATTGTCATATCGAAAGTATCACGGATAAGACGTATGGTTTTTACAAGGTCCTCGGTTTCGTGAGGGTTCATGCCCGCTGCGGGCTCATCCAACAGCAAAAGCTTGGGATTTGTGGCAAGCGCTCTTGCTATTTCAAGCTTGCGCTGTTTGCCGTAAGGCAGATTGCAGGCGAGGTTGTTGCGTTCCTCTTCAAGATCAAATATGCTCAAAAGCTCTTTAGCTTTTTCACGCATTTCCTTTTCAACTTTGAAATGTCGGGGCAAACGCAGAATCGATTCCACAACGCTGCACTTGTATTCAGGGCGGTTCTGCAAACCTACCATTACATTTCGAACAACGGTCATGTTGTTAAAAAGGCGTATGTTCTGGAATGTACGCGCAATACCTTTTTGGTTTATCTTGTTCTGACTAAGGCCCTTAAGCTCTTTGCCATCAAGGAAAAAAGTACCGGTGGTGGGTTTGTAAACCCCTGTCAACAGATTGAATATGGTGGTTTTTCCGGCACCGTTGGGGCCGATAAGGCCATAAATCTGATTCTTTTCTATTTTGATATTGACATCCTGAGCGGCTTTAAGTCCTCCAAAGGATATTCCGAGGTTTTTGGTTTCAAGAATATACTGTGCCATTACTTATCGCCTCCGTTCTGACGTCTTTCTTTTACATCCTGGGGCGTAAGATCGATGGAAAGAACCTCGTTCATTTCGATCTTTGTGGGAACAACATCCCATTTGGCTTTGTCATCCTTGATGGTGGAAGGATCGTGCTTGTGACCAAAAATTTTATGGATAAGAGCACCGAAATTGTATTTGTCACGGAAGCTCTTAAGCTTGGGAGCATTGTTATAAATAACTATCACGATAAGAATCAATGCATAAAGCAGATTCTGAAGCACGGCAAGGTCGCCGGTGAGTATGGTGGCAAGCTTTGTATTGAGGAAGGTTATAAGCGCCGCCGCCACAATGGAGCCGTTGATATTACCCATGCCGCCAAGAACAACCATTACAAGTATTTCGATGGAATAGTTGTATCCGAATTTTGCACTTTGTACTGTATAATTGCTGAAACTGTAAAGCACACCTGCAATACCCGCAAAAAACGCTGAAATAACAAATGCCAGCAATTTATATTTTGTGACATTTACACCTGTTGCTCTTGCCGCTATCTCGTTGTCACGGATGGCGGTTACCGCACGGCCGTGCTTACTGCGAATAAAGTTCTGTACTACGGCAAGTGTTGCAAGCACAATTACAAATGCAAATATAAACAGATATTTTTTATCATATCTTGGGGTATCAAGACCAAGAGCACCGCCGAAGGATTCGGACGAACTGTTTTGGAAAAGGGATTTTACTATTTCACCGAAAGCCAATGTTACAATGGCAAGGTAGTCACCGCGCAATCTGAGTGCAGGTATGCCTATAATAAGACCGCAAATAGCTGCAACCGCACCGCCTGCTGCCAAAGATATCACAAGGTTAAGAGGGCTTGTGCCAAGCGACGACTGCAATACAACGGAAAGCTTTCCGCCAAGGTATGCACCTACGCACATAAAACCGGCATGCCCGAGCGAAAGCTCGCCCAAAAAACCTACAACAAGGCTGAGCGAAACAGAAAGGATTATGCTTATTGCTATTTTTTCAAGCAAAAACAAAAGAGAACTGTCAAGATGACCGCCGCCAACTGAAATTACAGCCAATACAGCTGTAAATATGCCTATAACAAGATAGTTTACATAGTGGCTGAAGTTCAGCTTTTTCAATTTATTAATCATACCTTTTCCCTCCTTTTTTTACCGAGGAAACCGGTAGGTCTTACAAGAAGAATTATAATGAGTATTGAAAACTCAATGGCATCGGTATAAGGCGCAATGGCTGTGATCTTGTAGGATATACACTCTACCATACCCAGAAGAATACCGCCAAGCATGGCACCGGGAATAGAACCGATACCGCCTATAACCGCCGCTGTAAATGCCTTTATACCCGGCATTGCACCAAGGGTGCTGGAAACGCTGGGCGCTTTGAGCAGATAGAAAAGACCTGCCAGCGCTGCCAACGCCGAGCCTATGGCGAAGGTTATTGTTATAATTCCGTTTACGTTGATACCCATGAGCTGAGCCGCTCCTTTATCCTCGGAAACAGCTATCATGGCACGTCCCGTGCGTGTGCACTTTACAAACAGAGTAAGCGCCACCATTACCACCACGGTAACAGCCAGGGTAACAAGCGCGGAAACCTGCACTGGTACTCCGAAAAATTTAACCGAACCGAATTCATATACGGTTACCATTTTATTTGCGGAACCAAATATTATCTGTGCAAGACTCTGAAGCAAATAGCTTACACCAATGGCGGTAATAAGTACAGCCAGCGGTGATGCACCACGCAGCGGTTTGTACGCAACTTTTTCCACGGTTACACCCAAAATAACGCAAAAAACCACCGCCATGGCAATGGCAAGCAATGGGTTTTTAAACGCCATAAAGGAATAGATAACGTAACCGCCAACCATGATGATATCGCCGTGTGCAAAGTTAAGCATTTTGGCAATACCGTACACCATGGTGTAGCCCAAAGCAATCATGGCATATATTCCGCCGAGGCTAAGCCCGTTTATCAGAGTCGAAAGAATAATTTCCATTTTACTTCCTTAAAAATCAAAAATTGTTGTAACACAAAAATGCTACAACTTATATTGTGGTATGCATATGCCGGAAAAAACCGGCATATGCACTATTCTGTTGTCAAAAAAGCAGCAATTATTCAGCCGAGTTTGCAGCCTTGATTACATACTTAAGAGCAGCCTTGTCAACATAACCGTTGGACTGCCAGGAAATGCTATCGCCTGTTACAGCGTTTGCAAGTGTGAAGCCGCCTTCAAACTGAGCCTTGAGGATATCGCAAAGATCAGAAGCGCTGATGGTTACGGGGATTTCCTTACCTTCGGAAATAGCCTTTGTCATAGCGTTGTAAAGAGCGTAAACACAGTCATATGCGGAAGCACCGAACTGGTTGAGAGTTTCTGCTCCGTATGCAGCAACGTACTTATCGATAAATACCTTTGCAGGACCTTCTGTTGCCTTGGAGTTGAAGTGAGAAAGCATTGTTACTTCCTGAGGAATGGTTGTAATATCAAAGCCTTCGATATTATCGATACCGTCAAAGCCGTCGCAGCCGTAGTAAACAGCGTTTTCAGCCACGATATCCTTAGCCTGAGTCATAAAGAGAGAAGCAGGTGTGTAATATGTGGGCATGAAGATGAATGTGCAATCCTTAAGAGTGTCGATCTGAGTGGAAAAGTCTGTTGCGTTTGCTTCGGTAAAGGTTGTTTCGATAACGGTAACAGAAGCATCGAGATTTTCCTTGAACTGATCGTAAATACCCTTGGAATAAGCTTCGTCGGACTTGTAGAAAGCACCGATTGTCTGACCTGCGTAGTTTTCGTTAACGAAATCTGCAGCCACCTTACCCTGGTTACCGTCGGCAAAGCACATCTGATAACCGTTGGGGTTTGCAGGGATGGCATCGCCGGAAGCGGAAGGTGTAAGGAAGAACACGTTGTCATCAGCGGAAAGGTTCTTGAATTCAAGACCTGGCTGAGTGGTAACAGTACCGAGAGATACCTGCATACCGCCCTCAAAGAGAGAGGAATAGTTGGTGGATATCTTTGTAGCATCGTTCATATCGTCCATAGCAACGAGCTTAAACATAATACCGTTAAGACCGCCTGCTGCGTTGATTTCATCAACAGCCAACTGAGCGGAGTTAGCAACAGCTGTACCGTACATTGCGGCACTGCCTGTAAGAGGGCCCGATACGCCGATTACATATTCTGTGTTTTCTGCAGCATAGTTAACTGCTCCTGTGCAGGAAGCGAGGAGTCCAATGCAGAGTACGAGGGACATAACGAGTGCGAGAACTTTTGTGAATTTCATAGTAAAAAACCTCCTAATATAATGTATAATATAAGTATACAGTTTTTTTTTGCAAAGTCAAGAGTAATTCGCGTTTTTTTCGAAGATATTTCTCTTTTTTTGCCTCAAAATCTCTGATTTTATTACAATTTTACCATAAACGACTGCATTGCACCGCAAAACTGTGTCTTGCAATTTCAAGGAAAAAGCCAAGTCAAATAAGACTCGGCTTTCGCTTTTTTATTCATGCTCAGTTCTTGCAAGGATATCTTGCTGCACCTCACGGGCAAGCTTTACGTAGAAAGCGGAAAATCCCGAAACGCGAGTCATGAGGCTCTGATAATGCTCGGGGCGTTCCATAGCATCAATGAGTGCTTCGCGGGCAACACAGTTGAACTGGATCTCCTGACCGCCTCTTTTGAAGTAAACCTGAATGAGGGAAACGAGCTTTTGGAATTCTTCCTCATTTGTGAAGGTGCTTGCGCTGTAACGCTGGTTGCAGACCGTTCCGCAAGCAGACGTTGTGTAATCGGGCTTTGTAAGAGATTTCACGGCAGCCGTCGGACCCGATACATCTCTGCCCTGTGCGGGAGATGCGGCGTCACTCATGGGAAGCTTTGAGTTTCTGCCGTCAGGTGTTGCGCCGAGCTCAAGACCTGCGTAAATATTTGCGCGGTTCGATGCAATGGCAATAAAATATCTTCCGCCGTTATATGTGCGCTTATCGTCAAACGCCTTTGATGTGTAATCGCAGAACCAGCGAGCGTACTTATCGACTTCGTCAACGTCGTTGCCATACTTGGGAAGCGAAAGGAGAAGCGCCTGAACCGTTTCATATCCCTTGAAATCAGCCTCCAAAGCCTTGATAAGCGTATCCATTGTGATAAGCTTTTTGTTGAAAACAGCTGCCTCTACAGCGTAAAGGCTGTCAGCCACAGTTGCAATGCCCATATTGCCTGAGCCGTGAGCCGCAGGATAATGCGCTCCGCCGTCGTTTATGTCAAGACCGCGTTCAATGCAATCGTCCATAAGCGCAGAAAGCAAGGGCGCCGTCGCCTGCTTGGGATTGGGCATGCTTTGCATATGGTTTATCGCCTGAACGTATTTTACAGCGCCGACATCTATCTGCTTTTCAAACGCGCGCATAAGCTCATCCATGGACTTAAACTCGCGCGGATCGCCCGTATCTATACCTACCATTTCGCCCGTAACAAGTGATCTGCCGCGAGTAAACACGTATTCAAGATAAAGCGGAGTGTTAAATCTTCCGTCACTCCAAGGCGCTTGTCTGCCCTGCAAATAATTTTCGATACATCCGACGAAGCAATGGTCGCGGCAGTCCTCTATGTCATAGCCCATTCGTGCAAGGGCGGGAATATTCACGTCATCGTTCATAAGTGCGGGATAGCCGATACCCGTGCCGATTACGCGAAGGCAGGCTTCAAGGAAATCACGGCGCACATTGCCCCATACACGGGCGGAAAGATTCGGACCGGGAATCTTACATATTCCAACAGCGCGAAGCACGCAGAAGGAAAGGTCGTTTATAGCGTCGTTGCCTTGTCTGTCGTGTCCTCCGATACAAATGTTGCAGACGGCATCATCTTTGAGCACATACGTTGACTCGGCAAACTTCATAAAGACGTTTTGCAAAAGAAGACACGCCTCATCGTCGGTCAAAATGCCTTTTTCCATATCGTTTTTATAGAAGGGATACAGATATTGGTCGAGCCGTCCGAGCGCCATCGCGTAGCGCCCCTCCATCAGGAACGCGAGATGGCAGAACCACACCAGCTGAAGCGCCTGCGCGAAGCTTTCCGGCGGCTTTTTTGCAATCACGCGGCAGGTTTCGACGATCCCATCCAGCCGGCTCTCATCAAAGG
>JAZSGA010000278.1:0-13205 GCA_045532495.1 Eubacteriales bacterium
ACTGCAGCCTTTGCAGCTCAAAGGGGACTTAAAGCATCGGATGTGCCTTTTAAAGATGTGCAGAGTGAGCTTTTGAAAAACGGGGCTTATATTGGGTAAGATAATTTAAAATCCGGAACCATCGGTTCCGGATTTTGTATATAAATTTGCAATCGTTATAATCGCATCATTCCTCGTGTTCATTCATATCAACAACCGATTTCAATTCAAACCTGTCGCCCTCATTAATTATTTTATAAACATCAGTATATTCATAACTGCCAGTTGAAGCAGTGTTTTCCACAAGAACTTTTGTACCATATTGACCATGCTCGAAAATCAATGCTTTTTCCGCGTGCTTAATAGCTTTTTCAATATCTGTTCTTGGATATGTAATTCTTCCTATTCTTACGTATATTTCGCAGTGACTATACTTATCTGTCCAATTAATGTGAGATATCAATCTTGACTTTATTGAGGATGTGCTTTCTCCAATATATAAACTTTTTTCTTTCCCATTATACTTTCGAGTTATGTAATACAATCCAGTCTCATCGTCAGACAAAGCTTTTATCACAGCATCCCTTTGCTCGGGTTTACTCCATTTAATTCTGATTATTTTAGTTCTCATAATTACTCCTGTAAATTTTATAAAAATTCATATATACATTTGTATATACGATTATTCTTATTATGTGTAATTGTAAGCTCAAAACCATTATGTTAACTATAACTTTATAAATATTAGTCCAATTATTATCTGGAAGACAACTATTAAAAAGCATCTATCCCATATAAGTGTTTATGAAGAAAAGTATACATCGCTTACTGTTAATTATTCATAAACAGATGACAAATGAACAAAAACATGCTATAATGTAATTGAAACTTTTACTATTTTATAGTCTATTGTAGACAAGTTACACAACTAATAATTTAACGGAGGATATTGATATGCAAAAATGGTGTACTGAAGATTGGCTATTTGAATTAACAGCAATAGAGGGAAAAGCAGGACATTGTAGGCTTGGATTGGAAAAAGGAGACAAATTTGTCTTTTCTTATGAATGCCCTGCTGGAATGTGTCCTAAAACAATGATAAAAGTATACACATGGTGTGAAGTTATCCGATGCGGTGGTGACTTTACATATAGAGGAGAAAAAGAAAAATATGAAATGAATATACCATGTGCTGATGGATGTATACAATTTCATCTTAAAGCCACTCCTATTAACCGTGATAAAAACGGAAAACCTCTTCCCAATGGTCCCAGACCGAAAGATTAAAAATGTTATTCATAAAAACAATTCCAATTTGTTGGACTAAATAGATGTATAGGAGCAAGGTGTATTTCCACCTTGCTCCTTTTTCAATTTAATAGCGCATTCATAAAAATGAATATAAAAGTTTTTGTGCATACCAATACTAATCTAGTACATAGGCATTAAAAAAGATACCCTTTCGGATATCTTTCTTTTTTGGTCTGAGTGGCGGGACTTGAACCCACGGCCTCTACCACCCCAAGGTAGCGCTCTACCACCTGAGCCACACCCAGATCGTTTCAACAAGAGATATTATAGCACTTAAAGAATGATTTGTCAAGGGCTTTTTTGCATTTTGTTAAAAAAATATTGAAGCCCGAAAAAAGTACTTTTCGGGCTTCAATTATGCATTTATTTATTATTTTCTGCAAGCTTTGCGCCCATCATGGTACCCATTACAGATGCCATCATAAGTCCGCGTGTCCAGCCGCTGGAATCGCCAAGGCAATGCAAGCCCTTGATGCTTGTATTGAAATCCTGATCCATACGCACACGGTTGCTGTAGAATTTAAGTTCGGGAGAATACAGCAGGGTTTCTGTTGATGCAAAACCGGGAACCACCTCGTCCACAGCCTGAATAAAGTTGATTATGTTCATCATAGCACGGTAAGGCATTGCGGCGGTAATATCGCCTGCAACGGCATCCACCAGAGTAGGACGGAGATTTGACTGTGCCAACTCCTTGGGCCAGGTACGTTTACCGTCAAGAATATCGCCAAAGCGCTGACAAAGGATGTGGCCGTTTGCAAGCATGTTTGTGAGCTCGCCCACCTTTTGAGCATAAGCTATGGGCTGATTAAACGGTGTGCTGAAATTATGCGAGCAAAGGATAGCAAGGTTTGTATTTGAGGATTTGAGTTCCTTATATGAATGACCGTTAACAACAGCAAGATCGTTATCGTAATTTTCCTGGCTTACAAAACCTCCGGGGTTTTGGCAGAATGTGCGTACCTTGTTTTTGAAAGGCTGGGGGTAACCAATAAGCTTTGATTCATAAAGCACCTCGTTTACCTGCTCCATAACCTCATTACGTACTTCCACTCTCACACCGATATCAACGGTTCCGGGATCGTGGGCAATATTATGCTCGGCGCATATATGCTCAAGCCAATCTGCACCGCGGCGGCCTGTGGCAACTATGGTATGATCAGCTTCCACATCATATTCAACCTTGCCGTCGGTTATTCTTGCACCGCAGCATACGGTGTCCTTAAGAATAAGGTTGGTACATTCAAAACCGAACATTATCTCCACGCCGTTATTAAGCAGGTACTGCTCGATGGAATAGTAAATTTCCTGAGCTTTTTCAGTACCAAGATGACGTATGGGACAATCCACAAGCTTAAGCCCTGCCTTTATGGCACGCTTTCTGATTTCTTTTACCGCATCGGGGTTGCTTACACCTTCGATATGGGTATCTGCACCGAACTCAAGGTAGATCTTATCAACATAGTCTATCATTTCCTGGGCAACGTTTTCGCCCACAAGGTTAGGCAGATCACCGCCCACATCCGAGCTTAAAGAAAGCTTGCCGTCAGAAAACGCACCTGCTCCGGAAAAGCCCGTTGTTATATGGCAATAGGGCTTGCAGTTTGCGCAAGTCTTTATTTTGCTTTTGGGACAGCTGCGGTTTTCAATAGCTCTGCCCTTTTCCACAATAAGTATTTTTTCCTTTGATCCGCGGCGAATCATTTCAAGCGCAGTGAATATGCCGGCAGGACCGGCGCCAATGATAAGTATATCTTTTTTCATAAAATATCACCTCTCGTTATCTATAAGCCGATAATAATATATCATATATGCACCGCAATTTTGTTACAAATATGATAATTTTCGTTGATTTTACAGTAAAATTTCAAAAATACACTTGACAAACGGCACAGTTTATCATATAATTATTGCAATCTGTAAAACACAATCAAATATATCAGGGGTGCAGCGGCACTTTGTGCCAAAGCTGAGATGGATTTTCCCAAACCCTTTTAACCTGTTCGGATAATACCGGCGTAGGAAGATATTTAGTTTATAGTATTATTATAATTACTGAATTTACCGCACCGATATTTGAGTGCGGTTTTTGTTTTTCCCGGGAGCAAACCGCATAAATTCTGTTTTACAGATAAAGCGATTTAAAACGAAAGGAAAAACAAAAAATGAGAACCAACAAAAAACTTATAACCCTTATCGAATGTGCATGCATGGTTGCACTTTCGTTTGTGCTCAGCCTTATAAAGCTGTGGGAAATGCCCTTTGGCGGCTCCATAACACTACTTTCCATGCTGCCCGTATGCGTGGCGGCGTTACGCCACGGATTGAAATGGGGCCTTGGCACCACATTCGTTTATTCCATAACCCAGGCACTTGTATCGGGCGCAGCAGGCTGGGGACTCACCCCCACCGTGCTTGTTGTATGCTATCTGCTTGATTATCTCCTTGCCTTTACCGTACTGGGATTCTGCGGCATTGCTCACAACAAAAGCACAAAAACAAAGATTGCCCTTATTATAGCCGTATGTGCCGCACGCTTTGTTTGCCATTACATGTCGGGCGTTACCATCTGGCAGGGTTCCGGCATAGATTACGGAATTGAAAATTCTTATCTGTATTCTTTGCTTTACAACGGTGGATACATGCTGCCCGAAACAATATTTACCGCAATAGGCGCTTTCTTCCTTATAAAAGCGCTGGAATCCCGCAAGTTACTGTAAAAGCTCGGAATCATCAAAGACCGGACATTCCACCGCCATGGGCACTTGGGTTGACGGATGAATAAAACTCACTGATGAACAGTGCAAAAACAAGGTTTTACCCTGAATTTCTTTGCCATAAAGATAATCATAAAGCAACGGACAGCCTATGTGCTGCATATGTACCCTTATCTGATGAGTTCTGCCCGTTATCGGACGCACGCTTACAATGCAGGTACCGTCCGCCCTTTTACGTATAACATTATATTCAGTCAATGCGTCCTTGCCATCGGCACGGACGCATCTTTTTATAACGCTGTCTTCACATCTGCCGATGGGAGCATCCACTCTTCCGCAAAGCGGTTCGGGAGTTGAGCTAAGCAACGCAATATAGTTTTTATGGATTTTTCCAGCCTGCATCTGTTCCGACAGTTTGGTTGCCGCAAGCTTGTTTTTTGCCACTATAACAACTCCTGTGGTGTCACGGTCAAGGCGTGTTATGGGACGAAAAACAAAGTTTGTCCCACGGTAATAATACATGCATGCGTTGCCAAGTGTGTTATCGTAATTATTTGCACTTGGGTGCACAGGCATGTCCTTAGGTTTTGCAACAGCAAGAATATCTTCATCTTCATACAGCACAGTTATGGGAATATTTGACGGTACAATATTCTCTGACGGTTTTTCATCGTCAATATGCAAACACAGTACCTGCCCTTCGGTTACAGTTTCCCTTACGGTAACGCTTTTTCCGTCAAGCACAATGCCGCCGCTCTTTTTCAATGCGGTGAGCTGCCGTGAAGATACTCCCACACACGTTCTGATTATATCTCCCACGGATTTTTCCGATAGGGATTTTGTTATTTCTATTCTTATATCTTTCATTTTATTATTATACACAAGCGGCAGGGCATTTGCCCTGCCGCATTTTTTGTTACTGCTTGATAAGGTAATCGTTTACCGTTTTATCGTTGTTGAATATAATGATGGATGTGCTGTCCTTAGCCATATTCTTTACAACCTTTGCAGCATCATCATTTGCGATCCAGTTTGCACCGAACAGCGTACCCATGGTGCCACCAACGTCCTGAACATAAATGTTGTTGCGAAGTTCAAGCTTGTGGTCACCCGACGAATTGATGTTGATGAGCTTGCCTGCGGAACGGTCAAAAATATTGTTTTCGGTTACAAAGTTTTTGGTGTTCTGGGTAATACCGGCACTCTGGAACAGAGTGGAGCTCTTCATACGGTGTTTGCTTCCCCAACCGTAACCGTTAAGACGGCAGATGTTATCTGCTATGTATGTGTTGTGGAACGTGTGCACGGTGTTGCCGTAATCGGGATTATAATATTCTATCGACCAGTGGCAATACTCGATAACGTTGCCTACATACTTAACGTTGTCCATGGTTGCGCTGCCGAAATCATAGGGGCTGTTATACTGGTGAGTAACACCTGTATCGTATATCTGATATACCCAGTTGTTATAGAGATACCAGCCATCGCAGCTACCGTAAACCTGCAAAGCGTTACCGTAACGGGTATGATCCGCACCGTGGAATCCGCGAAGAACAGAACCACCAAGGTAATCAAACGTACAGTTACGAACAGTAACGTTTTTGTGTCCGCCAATACCTACTGCATGGGCGCCCACAAAACGGAATGTGAGGTTATCAAGAATAACGTTACCGGGAGCAGGTATGTTTACAAGGTTACCGCCACCGCCTATTTCTATGCTCTTGAAACGTTTGCCGGGATTTCCGCCTTCACAGTAAAGGTACAGCTCGCTGGTGGAAAGGTTGCTGAAGAATTCAAGGTCATTTTTAAGATCGGCATAGGTTTCGATGCCACCCACACCCGCAAGCTTAAGATCGCCCACGGTTTCGTTGTAATTTCCAAGTATTCCCGTAAAATCAAATGCCATTATACCAACATTTGAGATTTTATCGGTAAGCTTGTAAATATTGGGATATTCGGTTTCTTCCCAAAGCGCCGCATTGGCATAGTTGCGCTTTGAATAATTGAATATGGGCTTGGGACCTGTACCGTATGCGGAATAGGTAACACCGGGCAGACAGTTCATCTGACCGCGCCATTCTCCGCCGCGTTCAAACAGAATAACGTC
Source organism: Eubacteriales bacterium (assembly GCA_045532495.1). Taxonomy (GTDB): domain Bacteria; phylum Bacillota; class Clostridia; order Oscillospirales; family CAG-382; genus UMGS1052. The sequence goes on from JAZSGA010000278.1 coordinate 6,115, forward strand.
GCCTACGGTAATAAGTTTTCTTCCCTTAATGCCCATGGCATTATCAAGGTTTTTCCACGCTGTTTCGGGAGAAAGACCGTCGTTTTCGTTATCACCCTTGGGAGATATGTAGAATATTTTTCCGCTTGTGGAATATTCGCTGGGAGAATTTACAATGTTATTTATCTGCCATTTGGAAATAGCATCGATACCTGTTATAAAATCGATCTGCGAGATTTTACCGTTCTGTGAGCTCAAATGCTTTATCTGGTCACCAACGGTAACATTTTCGCCGGAAAGAAGTGTGTAATTACCAACGGTAATATCTTCTTTAAGTGTCCATACAGCAACTCCGCCTTCGGTTGCCGCATTGCATGCTGTTATGATCTGCGAATTTGCCCAGTGACCGCCGATATCCGTAAAGGTTACAGAGCCTGCATTGCCTGTGGGGGTTCTACCCAGGAAACGGTTTATAATGGTAACAGCCTCAGCACGGGTAATGTTGTTATCGGGTCTGAATGTTCCGTCTTCATAACCGGTTATAACACCAAGGTATCCCAGCTGACCGATAGATTCGTAATAGGTGTGAGTTCCGGGAACATCGGAGAATTGTGCCACACCAAATTCACGGCCGTCATATATTTCGCTTATGATATGTCTGGAAATTTCGGAAAATTCCGCACGGGTTATGTATTTATCGGGCTCTATTTTAGCACCCGATGCTGTTTCAAGCTTTTCAAGGTAACCGAGTTTTTCAAAATAACCCACCATCGGTGCATACCACGCATCTGCCGCAACATCGGAATAACCGCATGTAACAAAATCGGAAAGCTTGCTTATATCTGCACAGATAATTCTTGCAAGCATTGTTATTGCTTCGGCGCGGGTTATGTTGTTTTGAGGAAGGAATGTGCCGTCGGTATAACCGCTTACATAGGATGCAAACTTATTTGGTTCAACCTGTGTTGCGGATTCACAGGTAACGGAAACCTTGCCTTCGGGGAAGGTAAACACACCGTTTGTGTGGTTTGCCTGTGCACCGTTTACAAACACTTTTGTGGGTATAAAGCCGTTTTTATCTCCGACTGTAAACCCCAAAAGGGTTGTCCCGTTATAAGCAGGAGCAATAGTTGTATCATCGGAAGTTATAAGGTAATCGTAGCCGCCTTCGGGTATTTTGGTGCTCTTTGTGGAATCTATAATGATAACCTTACCTGAAATGGTGGATTTTTCTGCAACTATGGCAGATACTTCGCCATCGGAAAGATTAATGCACACATTGCCGTTTACAGCTGCGCCGTTGGTAGAGCCTATAACAAGATTCCTCACCTCACCGCCATAAATGTTCACATTGAGGTTAGCGTTTGTTGTTCCGCTGTCGGAACCGGCAACAAGTGTTGTAATTGTTCCGTCCGAAACATTTACCGTGGAATTGCCCGCAAATGCAGCGGTTGAATTATGGTTGCCCGCAAAAACACTTTCGTATATGCCACCGCCAATGTTATATGTTGTGCTTGCGTTCACAGCCTTATCCGCATATGCTCCGCCGACAACAGCCTTGTAATGACCGGATGAAAGAGATACGGCAGAAAGTTCTGCACCGGAACTGTTTGCACCTGTGGCAAAGATAAACGGAGAATCATACACAATTGTATTACTTCCGCTCTCCACAAAAGTTTCGGTATACTTACATTCCATGCCACCTATAGTTGAAAACTCAAAACCGTTGGTATATATCGGCACATCTGCCGCTGTGGAAATAAGCACATTGTTTATATATGTGTTGCCCTGCCAGTTAACACAAGCAGCTTCTCCAAAATCAAGGGTGTTGCCTGTAACCTTTGCACCAATGCCCTCAAAGGTAATGCTTCCTCTGCCGGGAGCATCCACATATGAGCTCATATCGAGTTTACCTGTAAATACAATCCTGCCGCCTTCCTTGCCAAGGGCTGCAATAGCCTCGTCAAGTGTTTTAAAAGCGGCACGAGCCTCGCCCATATAGCTTAGTTTTCCAAAGCTGGACAAAAAGGCTGTTCTTTCGCCTCCAATAGTTTCTACGGACGGCGCAGCAGCCATAGCTCCGGTTGTGGGAACAACGGCTGTTAAAAGTATTGCACAAAGCAACACTGACAGTAATTTTTTCAGCATAGTTTCACCTTTCCTATGTGTAGTACAGCAAATATTTGCGAGTGCCGTGCACGCAGGTAAAGTGGCGTTGCCGCCAAAATATCGATTTGCTGTTTATGTAATATTATAGAGTAAAAAAATTATTCTGTCAATGTAAAATAGGGACTTATATTTAAAAAACATGACATAATATATTGAAGCTTTTGTACGCAAAAACTTTTCTCGGCATTACGCACTACGCATATGCTGTTATTTTGGTTATTTTAACAACAGCCGCTGTTTTTTACAGCGGCTGTTATAATCAGAATATTTCGTTGCAAAGCTCAAGAGTGATTTTTTCGGTAACAGAAAAATCCGTACACGGGGCATACTCCTTTTCTATGGCATCGTGTAGTTCGCCTGCTTTTTTTAGCGCCTGCATTGCCTCTTCCATAAGCGAATCCCTGCTTTTTGATGCAAACAAGTATTTTTGTCTGAAATTTGCCATGGCGTTCTTATCCGCAAAGCGCTCACAGTTGACGGTTTTATCATTTGATGTGCCGTACATGGTAAAAGCGATTTTGCTGCCGTTAAAAAATATTCCGTCTATAAGATCCGGGTTTTCGGGGCAGTATGAAACAGTAACGTCGCATCCCAAAGCCTTTGCCGCTCTTTTCAGTTTCTTGAAAAACATATATGCGGTGCCTTTATAATCCACCACCTTATATGTTTTTTCCGCCATTTCCGAAAAGCTGTCAAAATAAATGTTGCCCATTCCGCTTATAGCACGCTGGATACGGATTTTTTCGCAGTATTCGCTGTTTTTTGTGTGCGGAAGTACCTTTGCAGCAATGGAATTTATGCTTTTATCAAGTTTTTCCTCAAGAATATACGGGTATACCATTTCACGCATTTCCCCTGCAATAAGCCCTGCCGCGCGGATATAAATATACGCCTTACGGTATTCTCTTTTCTTTGCGTCGGTAAGGCTGAAAATTCTGTCCCTTGCGGCAAACAGTGCGTTTTTATCCCACGCCTTGCCCGGATCAACTGTTATTTCACGCACTCCGGCGGCATACGGCACATATGTATGGGGAGATGTGCCATCAATTACCGCTGTCTTTTTTTCCGTAACAATGACTCCGTCCAAAGAAAACGGACTTGACGAGCAATGGATACGCTGAGTTGTGTATCCGTTTTTATCCGAAATATCCGCCACCCTTTTCATCATGGTGCTTTTTCCGCTGCCGGGACCGCCACCCAGAATATACAGCCTTTCTATATCCGCACTTCCGAACACTTCGGAAAAATAACTCACAAAGCCTTTTTCGCTGTTTGATGCCGCAAAATATCTGTGCGGAAAAGCTTTTCCGTCGGGACTCTGCCATATATCGTCATAGCATACGGGTGTTATTAAAGATGTGGGGGTGTTTTTCATAAGTTGCCGCCTTTCCAAAAAATGGGTTTCGCTTTTTGAAATTTTCTAATATTATGTTATGATATTGCAGGATTTTTGCCAATATTGTCTGCCATAACATATTATTTCTTGAAAGGCGCATGTTAAACAAAAAAGATCCGCAGTATTCTGCAGATCTTTTGTTTTAAATATCAGAGCAACACGTTTGTCATTATCATAAATATAACCGGCACTGTCAGGCAGGAGAAAAAGCTTGATATAACCGCCATACCTGCCGCAATCGAGGTATCCTTGCCGTATGCGCCGGGCACCACCACGGTATTAAGTCCAAGGGGTGTGGCAACACTGCAAACGGCACATATCTGAACACTTACGGGGATAAAATCGGGGATGATTCTCAAAACACCGATAAGCACCAGAGGAATTACAATCAGGCGGATAAACGTAAGCACATAAATGCCTATGTTTGTAAGTATCTTGCGCAGGTCTGCCGCTGCCACTGTCATACCGGTAAGCAGCATTGCAACAGGCGACATGCAATTGCCCGAAACTGTGATTACCGAATCAAGGAAACTCGGAAGCTTTATGGAAAACACACCGATTATTATTCCGATAATAACACCCACAAACATGGGATTTGCAAGGTTTTTCAAAGAAGCAAGTATTCCGCCTTTATGCTCGCCGGATGGGATAAGTAATACCGGCACCGCCCATACATAAATCATTATGTAAAGCGGCATGGTAAAAACAAGGTATTCCGCAAAAATATCGGGGAAAACGGCACTTACCACAGCATTGCCCAAAAAACCGAAATTTGCAAATTCCAGGCCGTATGTGTATATGTTGCGGGTAAACTGATCCTTTGTAAGCAGCCTGGGAATAAGCAGGGCAAACGGCAATATTATAAAGGCAATAGCAAAGGAAGTAACAAGCGCAAAGGCATAACCCGAAATTTTATCAGGAGTAAAATTCTTTGCAAAAGTGCCAAGCATAAGGCAAGGAACAAAAAGAATGTTTTCAAGTTTTGACAAAACCGTTGAAGAATTTTCGGGGACAAGTTTTGCCTTTATAAGCACATAGCCGACTATTATAAGGGTAAAAAGGTACCCCATCTGATTTAGTGTAGACAAAAAAACCGTCATTTCTGTTAATCCTGTTCCTTTTCAAGCTTTGCACGTGTTTTTGCGCGTTCCACATTGCTGAGTATGGATTTGCGCAGACGCAGTGATTTGGGAGTTATTTCTATAAGCTCATCGTCATTGATATATTCAATGGCTTCTTCAAGGCTGAATATCTTGGGAGTAACCAGACGCAATGCTTCATCGGCACCCGATGAACGGATGGCTGTAAGATGCTTCTTTTTGCATACATTTACCACAATATCGTCGGTTTTGGGAGATTCACCCACTATCATGCCTTCGTATACTTCAATGGCAGAAGGAATAAACATCTGTCCACGATCCTGGGCATTAAACACGCCGTAGGTGGTGGCCTTGCCCGTTTCGTACGCTATAAGCGAACCTGTTGTACGCTTGGGAATTTCACCTTTATAAGGAACATAACCGTCAAAAATGGAGTTGAGTATACCCTCGCCTCTTGTATCTGTAAGGAATTCGCTGCGGTATCCGAAAAGTCCGCGTGTGGGGATTTTATATATCAGCTTCATGCGGTCGCCGACAGGTGTCATGTCCACAAGCTCACCCTTGCGTGATCCGAGCTTTTCCATTACCGAGCCCATATAGTCCTGAGGAATTTCGCAGGTAACTTCTTCGCTGGGCTCGCAGAGGTTGCCGTTTTCATCACGGGAATAAATAACTCTGGGAGCGCTTACCTGAAGCTCATAGCCTTCACGGCGCATGGTTTCTATAAGGATGGAAAGATGCATTTCGCCACGTCCCGAAACCTTGAAGCTTTCGGCAGAATCGGTATCCGCCACTCTTAAGGAAACGTCCTTTAACAGTTCGCGGTAAAGTCTTTCACGGATATGACGTGATGTGCAGAACTTACCTTCGGTGCCTGCAAAGGGAGATGTGTTTACGGAGAATGTCATTTCAAGGGTGGGTTCGGAGATCTTTACAAAGGGCAATGCCTCAACACAATCGGAAGCACAGATGGTATCTCCAATGGTGATATTTTCGATACCCGAAATGCAAACTATCTCACCTGCACCAACTTCTTCGGCAGGAACTCTTTTAAGACCTTCTACGGTAAACAGATTTGCAATTTTGGAACGGTAGTTTTCGTGGGCACCGGAATGATTTGTCACAACGGCATCCATGTTCTTTTTAATGCTACCGCGCTCAATACGTCCAAGGGCAATACGTCCCACATAATCGTTGTAGTCGATAGAAGAAACAAGCATCTGTGCAGGTCCTTCGGGCTCAATATCGGGGCCGTCCACGTGGTTTATGATGGTATCGAACAGCACGGAAAGGTTTGTTTCAGTGCCTTCGGGAGAAAGCGAAGCTGTTCCGTTTTTGCCAGAGCAGAAAACAATGGGGCTGTCAAGCTGTTCATCGGTGGCATTAAGCGCAATAAAGAGCTCAAGCACTTCGTCAACCACTTCATTGACACGTGCACCGGGACGGTCTATTTTGTTTACTACAATAACTACTTTGTGTCCGAGCTCAAGTGCTTTCTGAAGAACAAATCTTGTCTGAGGCATGGTGCCTTCAAAGGCATCCACCAGCAAAAGAACGCCGTCCACCATTTTTAAAACACGCTCAACCTCGCCGCCGAAATCCGCATGGCCGGGGGTATCTACCACATTGATTTTTACATCCTTGTAATACAGCGAAGTGTTTTTTGCAAGGATGGTTATTCCTCTTTCGCGCTCAAGATCGTTGTTATCCATAACACGGTCTTCCACAACCTGGTTTTCACGGAAAGTACCGCTTTGCTTTAGCATTTCATCCACAAGGGTGGTTTTTCCGTGGTCAACGTGGGCAATAATTGCAACGTTGCGCATATCGTTTCTTATCATTTAAAATTCATCCCTTTTTATTTAATACTTTTTAACAACAGATTATTATACTACAAATTATTACATCTTTCAAGTACAAATTATTTTTTTACTCAAAAAACATCATTTGTTCACAATACTTTGATACATAACCATTTTGCTGCAATTGACATATTCGATTTTTTATGATAAAATAATGTGATAGAATGAATAATTATATGTATAAGGTCCGTGAAAATGAATATGTTTTTTGATCTGCACTGCCACGCCTTACCGGGGGTGGATGACGGTGCAAAAGATACCGAAACGGCATTGAAAATGCTGGAAACTGCATACAACGACGGCATACGGCATATTTGCCTTACGCCGCACTGCAATCCTTACAGCAAACACCGCAACCAATTGAATATTACCGAAAAATACAAGGAGTTTTTATCCGCCGTTTCCGCCGCTGGAATTCAGATAGAATTATCCTTGGGTTCGGAGATCATGTATTACAACGATTTTTACCGTGATATAGAAAACGGTACATGCTGCACCATGGGCAACAGCAAATACGTTCTGCTTGAATTCAACGAAGGAACAGAATTTTCCGAGATCTGCGAATCCGCAGGACATGCCGCATCA
>JAZSGA010000040.1:0-51811 GCA_045532495.1 Eubacteriales bacterium
GAGTTCTGTTTCGTTTTCATCCTGCAAAAGATGCCACAGATTCTGCAGCTGCGATGCAGGCATGGTATCCTCTGCCAAAACGCTTACGGGGATGCAGGAAATAACAAGCATCAGCGAAAGCAGCAGAGAAATGAGTTTTACTGATTTTGCTTTCATATCAAAACCGTCCTTTCTTTATTCCGCAAGTTATACTTGCGGTTATATAAATACATAATAATTATATATCAAAAACATTTATAAGTCAATAGTATAAACGAAATATGAATAATTTTTTCCGCATTTTTTGAAAAAATCCCCCGTGAGTTACACGGGGGAACAAAAACAGGTGGCAAAATTATGCAAGAAATGTTTTTCTGATGTAATCTGCGCTCATTTTTATGTGTTCAAGGTTGTTTTCGCCGGGGCCTTCTTCCACAACCAGCCAATCGTGGGCACCGGAAGCCTTTACAACTCCGGGGATATCCACAATACCGCTGCCAACTGCTGTATCGTCCGCAGTATCGGGGCCGGTAAGCTTTTCGATATCACGCATATGGAGCACTGGTACGCGTCCGCTGTACTTCTTTGCAAACTCCACGGGATCAACGCCTGCAATAACGATATGACGGGGGTCAAGCTCCCAGAAAACGTTTTTGGGATCGCAGTTTTCAAGCAGGATATCGATAACGTATTTTCCGTTGATCTGCTTGAATTCGTGGCGGTGGTTATGATATCCGAGAAGAATACCTGCTTCACGGAACATTTTGCCGAAATTGTCGATCTTTTTGGCAAAAGCAATCCAGTCCTGCTCATCCTTGCCGTTGTAGGATGCAAAAGTAACGCTGTGTGCACCGATTTTTTTAGCGGTGGCAATAACATCTGCGGGGTTGTTTTCAAGGTTTTCCAGATTCATGTTATCCCAACCCAGGTGAACGCCTGCAGTTTCAAGGTTGTTCTTTTTAAGTTCTTCAACAACCTCATCCGCGGAAAGACCGTAAAAGCCTGCAAATTCAACGCCGTCGTAGCCTGCATCTGCCGCATGCTTCATAACGGTGCGCAAGCCGTCCGGCTTATCCATTATACCTATAAGTGAAAAAAGCTGAAGTCCGAGTTTCATATTGAATTACCTCCGTAGCAAACTTATTTATTCACAATTTAACATAGAATAGAATTAAATTCTTGTGATATACTTTTACAGTTAATGAATATTTTGAAAATTATGACATCGGGAGGCAAAAATGAGCACTGCAACCCCAAAAAAGCACGGCAAACTGGTTCTTTTGTGCGTAGCCATATATTTTGTAAGCTATCTGACACGTATAAACTATGCCGCCATAATAGTTGAGTTTGCCCAAAGCACGGGGCTTGGCGAAGAACAGGCATCCTTTGCACTTACGGGACTTGCCATATTTTACGGTTTGGGTCAGTTGTTAAGCGGTTATCTGGGCGACAGAATAAAGCCGCGAATACTCATATCCACAGGTCTTGCCACCACCGCAGTAATGAACTTCTGCCTGCCGCTGTGCACGGGCTCCGTTCCCCTGCTCACAACAGTATGGTGCATAAACGGTCTTGCCCAGGCAATGATGTGGCCGCCCATTGTAAGAACACTTACATTCTTCCTTTCGACAGATGAATACAAAAAGGCAAGCATAAAAGTAAGCTACGGATCCCAGGCGGCAACCATAAGCGTTTACCTGCTGGCACCCGTTTGCATAAAATTTTCGGGCTGGCAGACACTATTTTATATTGCGTCCGTCTGCGCAGTTATAATGTCCGTTGTGGTGGCGCTTAAAATGCCCGATGTCGGAGAACCTGTGAGAAAATCCGTGCAGGCTCATCAAACGGATACCGCAAAGCAGCGTATTCCCCTTATCCTTTTCGGCACTGTGATGTTTGTTACTATGCTTCAGGGCATCATGCGTGACGGTACCACAAACTGGCTGCCTTCCTACATAAAAAGCTCCTTTGGAGTATCCTCGGAAATTGCAATTCTGATCGGTGTGGCTCCTCCGTTGTTTACTTTGGTGTGCTATGAAATCACCTCGTTTTTAACCCGCAAGGTGTTCAGAAACGAAATGATATGCGCCCTTTCCATTTTCGGTGTGGGTTTTGCGGCATCCGCCGTGCTTTCGGTGTTCCACAATTCAAATATCGTACTTTCCGTGGTGCTTGGCACATTGGTTATCGGATGCATGCACGGTGTTAATGTTATAATGACATGCCTTTTGCCCAGGTATTTTGCAGGCACGGGAAAGGTTGCATTTATTTCAGGTCTGCTCAACTCCTGCACCTATGTGGGCAGTGCCATATCCGGCTACGGTTTTGCGGCAGTTTCCGCAGGTCACGGTTGGGGCGGAACCATTGTGCTGTGGGCGGTTATATGCTTTATAGCGGCAATTATCTGCCTTTCGGTTGCAGGCAAATGGGAAAAATTTTCAAAAAAATCTGCGGAATGATGTATACAAAAAAAGAGCGATTCGGCTGAATCGCTCTTTTTTATTGACTGTTTATTATGCTTTTTTTATCATGTCAGAAGTAATAACAAGTTTTTTCATATCGGGATCCGACGGAGCATCGAACATGAGCTTTGTCATTATTTCTTCGGTTATGGCACGAAGGCCACGTGCACCGGTCTTGCGCTGTGCCGCAAGCTCGGCTATTGCCGAAAGAGCATCGTCATCAAACGAAAGCTCTATGCCATCCAGTTCAAACAGCTTTTTATACTGCTTTGTAAGCGCATTTTTGGGCTCTGTCAAAATGCGTTTTAAGGCGGCTGTATCAAGATTTGTAAGGCCTACGATCACCGGCATACGTCCCACAAGCTCGGGGATTATTCCGTATTTAACAAGGTCCCTTGCCTGAATCTTTGATATGATGGATTCCTGCTCCTTTTCCTTTGAGGTGAGCACGGAAGCACCGTAACCTATGGTCTGTGTGCCCTTTACACGCTCGGAAATTATATCCTCAATACCGTCAAACGCACCGCCGCAAATAAACAGTATGTTTGATGTGTCGATCTCGATAAATTCCTGATTGGGGTGCTTTCTGCCGCCCTGGGGAGGAACGTTTGATACAGTTCCCTCAAGTATTTTGGGCAGTGCCTGCTGCACACCCTCGCCCGATACATCACGGGTTATGGAACGGTTTTCGCTGCGGCGTGATATCTTATCGATCTCATCCACATAAATTATGCCGCGTTCCGCCTTTTCAACGTCAAAATCCGCCGCCTGGATAAGGCGCAGAAGAATGTTTTCCACATCCTCGCCCACATATCCTGCCTCGGTAAGCGTTGTGGCATCTGCTATGGCGAAGGGGACGTTGAGCATTTTGGCAAGAGTTTGTGCGAGCAGAGTTTTGCCCACACCCGTGGGGCCCAGCATAAGCACATTGCTTTTTTGAATTTCAACGCCGTCATCGGTGTCTTTCTGAAGTATTCTTTTGTAGTGATTGTAAACCGCAACGCACAAGGCGATCTTTGCATCGTCCTGACCAATAACGTGGCGGTCAAGTTCTTCCTTGAGCTGGCGCGGTTTGGGCAGGTTTTCAAGTTCAAGTTCGTCATCGCTGTCATCGCCGCGTTTTTTTGCAAGGTCGGCGGAGTATTCATCAAGAATATTATCGCACAGCGCAACGCAGTTTGCACAGATGTTTATTCCGTTGGGACCCAAGATTATCCTTGAGGGATCATCCTCGTTCCTGCCGCAGAACGCACATCTGGGAATATTTTTATTATCGTCCATTAATGTGACCGTGCCTTTCTGTTAAGCATGCTGGAGGGGAAAGTTATCTTTTTTCGATGACCTTATCCACAAGACCGTATTCCATTGCTTCCTGTGCGGAAAGGAAATTATCACGGTCGGTATCTTTTTCGATTACTTCAAGAGGTTTGCCGGTTTTTTCGGCAAGGATCTTGTTAAGTGTTTCGCGGATCTTTATAATGCGGTCGGCGTGGATTTTTATATCCGAAGCCTGGCCCTGCATACCGCCAAGGGGCTGATGGATCATAATTTCGCTGTTGGGCAGTGCCAGACGTTTGCCCTTTGCGCCTGCCGCCAGCAAAAATGCACCCATACTTGCAGCCATGCCTATGCAGATGGTGGAAACATCGCACTTTATAAAGTTCATGGTGTCGTAAATTGCCATACCTGCGGTTATGGATCCGCCGGGGCTGTTGATGTAAAGGCAGATATCCTTTTCGGGATCCTTTGCTTCAAGATAAAGCATCTGAGCCACAACAAGCGATGCAGTTACATCGTTAACTTCATCGGCAAGAAATATTATGCGGTCATTTAAAAGTCTGGAATAAATGTCATAGGAGCGCTCTCCGCGACCTTCCTGTTCAACTACCATTGGTACAAGTGCCATAAATCAAATCTTCCTTTCTGTGTAAAAATGTTTTTGGCGTTTTTATTAACGCTTTGTGCCGTGACGTGAAAAAACACGTCACATTTTGAGGTATTTTGTCATTCAAACAGCAAATGCGAAACCGTGAAAACAATCAAGGCTTCGCATTTTTGCTGTGTTTTTTGTTTTGAATTAAAAACTCAGAAATTATTCGGCATCAGCCTTTTTTGTTGTCTTTCTGGTTGTCTTTTTCTTGGGCTTTTCTTCGGTTTCAGCTTCTGCTGCGGGAGCTTCTTCGGTTTCAGCCTTTTTTGTTGTCTTTCTAGTTGTCTTCTTCTTGGGCTTTTCTTCGGTTTCTTCGGGCTTGCCGTTGAGGATGGTGTCAAGTTCTTCGCGTGTAACCTTCTTTTCTGTTACCTTTGCGGAGTTCTTAACAACTTCGAATGCCTTAAGTGTTGCAACTTCGCTCTTGATATCTTCAATGTCGATTCTTGCCTTAACGTCTTCAACCTTCATGTTGAATTCTGCAGCGAGTTCTGCGAATCTTGCTTCAACAGCTTCGTCATCGGCTACGATGTTTTCTGCCTTAACGATTTCTGCAAGAGCAAGCTGCTTTTTAACGTTGGATACAGCCATCATGGCGTATCTTGCTCGAACATCTTCCATCTTCATGCCTGTGTACTGCATAAGCATTTCAAGGCTGAGGCCCTGCTGACGGAGATTCATATCGTATTCACGGACAAGGAGATCTGTTTCCTTTTCGTACATAACATCGGGAATTTCAGCTTCGATAGCTGTGCAGAGCTGTTCTGCGAGCTGTTCGCCAACTCTCATATCAGCTTCATCTGCGTTTCTCTTTTCTATTTTAGCCTTGATATCCTTTTTGTATTCAGCTATTGTATCGAAATCGGAAGCATCCTTTGCAAATTCATCGTCAAGCACGGGGAGTTCTTCTTTTTCGATGGCGTTGATCTTGATCTTGAATACAGTTTCCTTGCCCTTGAGTTCTTCTGCGTGGTAATCTTCGGGGAAGGTTACGTTGATATCAAATTCTTCGCCTGCCTTGTGGCCGATAAGCTGTTCTTCAAAGCCGGGGATAAACTGCTTGGAACCGATGGTGAGCTTGTGGCCTTCTGCCTTGCCGCCTTCGAATGCTGTGCCGTCGCAGAAGCCTTCGTAGTTGATATCTGCGATATCGCCGTCTTCAACAGCTCTGTCTTCAACTGTTACTGTGCGTGCATAGCGCTTCTGAACGTTTGCAAGCTCTGCATCAACATCTGCATCGGTAACCTTTACATTGTACTTTGTAACTGCAAATCCCTTGTATTCGCCAAGCTTAACATCGGGACGTCTGATAAATTCAGCGGTAAGAACAACGCCTTCTTCGGATTCAAAATCCACATCGGTGATGGAAGGAGTTTCAACGGGGGTGAAGCCTGTTTCTTTTATAGCAGCTTCCATGGTTTCGGGAAGAAGCTCGTTAAGTGCATCTTCATAGAAAACGCCCTTGCCGTAGAACTTTTCGATAATTCCGCGGGTAGCCTTGCCCTTTCTGAAGCCGGGAACAGTTATCTTCTTGACATTCTTCTTGAAAACGCCTGCAACAGCGGCTTCAAAAGCAGCCTTGTCGATTACAACTGTGAGCTGAACTTTGTTCTTTTCGGTTTCCTGAAAGTTCTTGAGATTCATTTTATGACCATTCCTTTCTTCGGAGCCGTGCACAAGCGCCCATCTCCGAAAGCCCTGCAACAAGCCGTTTTGCGCGGCGTGCGGACAAAAATAAAATAATTACTTGGTTAAAAAATATGTAAAAACAAAGCAAAAGGATAATAATACCCCATACTTTATCCAATATATTTTACTAGATTTACAAAATATGTCAAGTGTTTTTAGGTAAATTTTTGTCAATTTCAACTTTTAATATAATATACAGTCGAAAAAGCGCCTTATTTTTGTACAGTTTGCACTTATTCCACAAGCTGCGGAACAAAGTTGACATAATCGCAGGCAACAAGATTGAGTTTTATGCCAATGTATTCCTTATCCAACTGTTCGGGGCGAACGTTGTGCAGATGACCGAAATAAACCCGTTCTATTCCGTAGCGGTAAAGGATATCCAGTATATCAAGATTCATAAATTCACCAAACAGCGGCGGATAATGCAAAAACACCACAATTTCGTGATTTGGGTATTGCTCTTTGAGTTTTTCTCCCTCTTTAAGCGAAAGTTCAAGACGCTGGGCCTCGCGGCGGATAATCCTTTCGTCCTCGGTTTTTACTCCGAATTCATTTACCCAGCCCCTTGTGCCGCAGATTATTTTACCCTCGGCGGCATAGGCGTTATTGAAAAGGAACTCGATATTGTCAAGCTTTTTTTCGTTTTTGAAATTGGTGAGCTTGTTCATGGTTGCCCACCAGTAATCATGGTTGCCCTTACCTATTATTTTTTTGCCGGGCAGATCGTTTATAAATTTAAGATCCTCGTATGCCTCTTCAAAGCTGCTGCCCCAGGATATATCGCCGGGGATAACAACGGTGTCGTTATCTGTTACGGTTTTTTTCCATTCCTCCGCAAGCTTTTCGGCGTGGTTATCCCAACGGCTGCCAAAAATATCCATAGGCTTATCGGTGGAAAAGGAAAGATGGGGATCTGAGATTGTATAAAGAATAAAAAATCTTCCTTTCTCGGTATAAAATCCTGCCGCAGGCGGATAATAAACCCGTAATATTCCTTAAAGGAGGTAACCTTAATGAGCAAAAAAGGCGGTTTTTTTGACAATTCCCTTTTAGGTTCCGATGTACCGGACCACATCAAGGGGATATCCTGCAATGTAAAAAACTGCATTTACCATGACGGTGATTCTTACTGTACCGCATCACGCATAAGCGTGGGACCAAGCTTTGCAACGGCATGCACGGATACGGTATGCGCCACATTCAAGGCAAAGAGTTTTTAAAGCTTTATTTTGCCGAAACAAAATCCTTTGCCGCACAAAGCAGTTCTTCCTTTGTTCTGCCCACAGAGCCCGAAAAACGAACCTTTGCGCTGCGTAAAGCATCAAGGGGTGCGGGAACTGCGGTTTTTGTAAGCTCGGAAAGCTCATAAATAACCTCGAAACCGGGGTTCTGAGGCTGTTTGCCAAGTGAACGAAGTACATCGGCGGCAAACTTATAGGGGGATGCGGTGGAGGCGGTGAGAATCTTTACGTTCCTGCCGCTTGCCGCATTGCTCTTTTCCGCAGACTGAGCCGCATAAACTGCACATGCAGTATGGGGATCGATAAGGTAGTTATAATTATCAAACACATTTTTAATGGTTTTTGCCGTGTTTTCTTCGGAGCAGTAGTCTGCCGCAAAGTTTGCTTTGATCTCGTCAAGCACATCTGCCTCTACGGCATATTTTCCGTTTTCGGAAAGAGCTTTCATATAGGCTGTGCAGCGTTCGGGACCTGCAATTACATACAAAAGTCGCTCAAGATTGGAGGATATGAGAATATCCATGGAAGGCGACATGGTGGTATAAAAGCTGCGGTTGCGATCATATACGCCGGTGGTAAGGAAATCGGTGAGAATGTTGTTGCTGTTGGAGGCACAGATAAGCTTGCCTACATAAAGTCCCATGCGTTTTGCAATGTATGCGGCAAAAATGTTGCCGAAATTACCCGTGGGAACAACGATATCTATTTCTTCGCCAAGCTTTATATCACCGCTGTTTACAAGGTCGCAGTAGGCTGAAAAATAGTACACTATCTGGGGAGCAAGTCTGCCCCAGTTTATGGAGTTTGCGCTGGAAAGGAAATAGCCTTGATTATCGAGCTCCTGTGCAAAATCCTTATCGGAGAATATCATTTTTACGCCGGTCTGGGCATCGTCAAAATTGCCTTTGATTGCGCATACGTTTACATTGTTGCCGTCCTGAGAAGTCATCTGAAGCTTCTGCATTGCAGAAACACCGTCTTCGGGATAAAACACGGTAATTTTAACGCCGTCTACGTTTTTGTAGCCCTCAAGCGCCGCCTTGCCGGTATCGCCGGAGGTGGCAACAAGAATATAAGCTGTGCGGTTTTCGCCCGTCTTTTTAAGTGCCGCCGAAAGAAGTCGGGGCATTATCTGAAGCGCCATATCCTTGAAGGCGCAGGTGGGACCGTGCCACAGTTCAAGCACGCGGTGGGTTTCGCCCAGGGAATATACGGGTGCCGCTCCGCCGATAAATTTATCGGATGCATATGCCGCACCGGCAAATGCCAGCAGCTCGTCATAGCTGTAATCATCCAGGAATTTTGAAAGGATAACCGCCGCACGGCTGTTGTAATCAAGACCGCACAGTGCGGATATGTCGTCAGCCCCCATGGCAGGGAAGCTTTCGGGCATGAAAAGTCCGCCGTCTGCCGCAATGCCCTGTTTTATAGCCTGGGCTGCGCTTACGGGTGTGGATTTTTTAACATCTCTTGTGCTAAAGTACTTCATTTGATTTTATTTCCTTTCGTAGGCAATGCCGATGCAAAAAAACGCAAGGCGTTGCCGTAAAATATATCGTTTATTATGTTTTGGTTTATACCCAGTTTTAAAAGCCTTTCGGCAATGCATACCGCAAATTCCACCGGAGAATAGCCGGGTATGTGCGGAATCCCGTCACGGTCGCCACCCATGCATATGCATTTTTCGCCGCCCAGCGACAAAAAGTGCAATATATGACTGCACAGACCGTCAAAAAGCAGCTCGGCGGAAGGGGAATCCTGCGGTAAAACAAAAGGCGGATAAAGATTTATGCCCACAATGCCATGCCTTTTTGCTATGGCGCAAAACTGTTCGTCGGTAATGTTGCGGGGATGCGCACACACACTGAATGAATTTGAATGGGATGCCATAACAGCACCTTCTGCCGCAGAAAGAGTATCGCTGAAGGATTGCACGGACATATGCGAAACATCGGTTATTATTCCAAGACGCCCACATTCACGCACAAGCTCTTTGCCAAAACACGTAAGACCTTTTTGCGTATCATGGGCACCGCCGATAAAATCCTCGCCACGCCACAGCGGAGTTAAAACACGTACACCGTTTTTGCAAAGGCTTTGCAAGCGTGAAAGATCGGAACATAAAAGTCCGCCGCCCTCCACGGCAAGGATGATTTTTGTTTTGCCGTCATCATGCGCAATATCTTCGGAATATGTACAAATACGGCACACGGTGCTGTTGCGGTCTATGTTGCTTTTTAGGTTTGCTGTTATTTTGAAAAAATCCTCATAATTGCGCTGTCCGCTGTTTTTGTGATCTGACCATACGGCATACACCGCCGCCGATTTTTCATATTCCGCAAGCCCCGGAAGGCTGCAGTCAAGCCTTTTGTCGGTTATTTGCAGGTTTTCGCGGTACATGCGGAAGGGAGTGTCGCTGTGAAGATCAAACAGGTGCATAAAAGCCTCGCAATGTCAGTTTATATCTATACCCTTTATATGGTTTACAAGCATTTTTTGTGACGCTGCATACACTTCGATCACATCAAAGCGCACGGCTTTGTTGTTAAGGTTTTGTTCGTAAATATACCTTTCGGCGGCAACGCACATGCGTGATATTTTTTTTGAATCCACCGCTTCGGCGGCGTTTCCGCATTTTTTACCGCTGCGTGTTTTTACTTCCGAAAAGACCAGCGTGTCGCCGTCAAGGGTAATTATGTCTATTTCTCCGCCGCGCACTTTGTAGTTGCGGCACAGCAATTTATGTCCCTGCTTTTCAAGATGCTCGCAGGCAATCTTTTCGCCTTCCCTGCCCAAAGTGTACTTACTGCTGATATCTTTCATAAAATTTCTTTAAAAAGCTCAAGCGGTGCTCGGGGCACGGGCCGTATTTTTCTATCGCTTCGTAATGTGCCTTTGTGCCGTAGCCCTTGTGTTTTGCAAAGCCGTATTCGGGGTATTTTGCATCCAAGTATTCCATGCACCAGCGGTCACGCTCGGTTTTGGCAAGTATGGATGCCGCCGCAATGGACGGACTTATACCGTCGCCGCCGATAATGGCATGGGCTTCGATATCAAAGCCGCGGTTTATGTTGCCGTCAACAAGCGCCACATCCGCAGGTACGGATAAACCTTTTATGGCACGGCGCATGGCAAGCAAGGATGCCTCCAGAATATTTATGCTTTCTATTTCGGCAACCTCACTGTAAGCAACGCTCCACGAAACCGCCAAATTTTTTATTTCGGCAGCAAGGATATCTCGCTTTTTTTCGGTAAGCTTTTTGGAATCGTTAAGGGCAAGGACAAAAGGGTTATCACGCAGGTCATACGGCAAAATGACTGCGGCGGCATACACTCTGCCCACAAGAGGGCCTCTGCCTGCCTCGTCCACGCCGCAAACGGTTTTGTTGCAATATTTAAGCTCGTTTTCCCAGGAAAGCGGCTTTTGCTCTTTTTTCTGAGCCATAGTAAAACTCCGTTTGTTTTATTATAAAGGAATTATGTGTTCAATATAAAAACGCAATGTTATAAATTCATTATGACGGGAAGTATCATAGGTTTGCGCTTGGTTTTGGCGTAAAGGTAATCGGTAAGTTCATCCTTTACCTTTGCCTTAATGGCGTTCCATTCCTTCATGTTTTTATCAAGGCATTTTTCCAGCGAATCGTGGGCTATGGTCCTTACTTCTTCCATAAGTTCTTCTGCCTCACGCACATACACAAATCCACGTGATACTATATCTGGGCCCGAAACGATTTCGCCGGCATCTATATCCACCGCCGCCACAACCACGATAAGTCCATCCAAAGCCAGGTGGCGTCTGTCACGCAGAACGATGTTGCCCACATCGCCCACTCCAAAACCGTCCACCAACACCTTGCCTGAGGGCACGGTTCCCGTTACTTCCATTTTTTCTTCGGAGATTTCTATAACCTTGCCGGTTTCGGGGATAAGGATATGCGAAGGATCCTCGCCCACCTCCTTGGCAAGTTCGTAATGCGCTTTAAGGTGCTTGTATTCACCATGGATGGGAATAAAATAACGGGGTTTTGTAAGCACATGCAAAAGCTTTAAATCATCCTGACACGCATGTCCCGAAACATGCACATCCGCAACGGCATCGTTAAGCACGGTAACACCCTTTTTAAGCAGTTCGTTTATGATCTTGGTAACCAGCTTTTCGTTGCCGGGGATAGCTGTGGCTGAAATAACCACCAGATCGCTGTCGGAAAGCGTAACTTTATCATGATCCGAATATGCCATGCGATAAAGCGCACTCATGGGCTCGCCCTGGCTGCCGGTGGTAACGAGAGTAACCTCTTCGGGCTTGAATTTATTTATTTCGTTTATATCAATAAGTGTGCCCTTGGGAATATCCATATATCCCAGACGTGTTGCCACGTCAACTATATTGAGCATGCTTCTGCCCGTTACGGCAACCTTTCTGCCATAGCGGCGTGAGCAGTCGATTATCTGCTGAACACGGTGAACGTTGGAGGAAAATGTTGCAATTATAATACGCTTTGTGCATCCGCAAAAAATGTTTTCAAGCGAAACACCCACTTTTCGTTCAGACATGGTGTATCCGGGACGCTCGGCATTGGTAGAATCGCAAAGCAGGGCAAGCACGCCCTTGTTTCCAAGCTCGCCAAAACGGGTAAGATTAATGGGGCCGCCCTGAATGGGTGTGAGATCCACCTTGAAGTCACCCGTGAAAATAACAGTACCTGCCGGGCACGTAACCGCAATGGCGCAGGCATCGGCGATGGAATGGTTTACATGTATAAATTCCAGCGAGAACGAACCTATTTTTATTGTATCCCCCGCATCAACACAGCGCAGGTCAGCCTGTTTTTCAAGTCCGTGTTCAACAAGCTTGCCTTCGATTATTCCTATTGTAAGACGTGTGGCGTAGATCGGTACATTCAGTACACGCAAAACGTAGGGTATGGCACCTATATGGTCCTCATGGCCGTGGGTTATAAGTATACCCTTTACGCGGGAGGCGTTTTTTTCAAGGTAGGTGGTATCGGGAATAACAAGGTCAATGCCGGGCATGTCCTCATCGGGGAAACCAAGACCGCAGTCGATAACTATAATATCGTCGCCGTATTCCACAACGGTCATATTTTTGCCTATTTCACCTATACCGCCAAGGGGGATTATTCTAACTTTTTCAGAGTTCAGTTTTTTGGTTGTCTTTTTTGCTCGTGCCAAATCTGTACAGCACTCCTTTCATAGATAAAAATGTAAATTATGTAAAAAGCTCATTGTTATTGTTGTCAGAATAAAAAATAAATTTCACCTAAGGAAAATTTTTTTCAAAAAACAAAGCACAACAAACAATACCGACAAAGATTGCGGCTTGCACAGCTTTGGTTTTGATCCATAAAACGGTATGGAACCGCATGCCTGCAATATCCGGAATCCTCTCGGAAAAAACAACAATATAATCACGGACACTATAAAGTTATATATATTATGCACTATTTTTATGAACTTGTCAAGTGGCATATGCACCACTGTTTTTGCCATATATCCCCATTTTATATGCTTTTTGAATAAAAAGCGCCGGATTGCGCCAACACAAAATTGGAAAAAAGCGGTTGACAATTTTAATTTTGCGTGCTATACTGTCTTTATATTATTAAGGAAAGGAATCGGAATGTCATGTTTGCTTCAAATTCCACAGCAACAATAGGCTCTATGTGCATGTGTGTCATGCGCATGCGTTGTGCTGTCCGGCTTCCGCTTCCAGATATCACATAATCCCAGACGTAAAATCACAAAGCGGAATGGTTTGCCCTTCCGTTTTTTTGTTGGAGTATAAAAATGATACAGCTTAAAAACCTGACAAAAACCTTTCATACTCCCGCAGGCAATATATGCGCTCTTAAAAACATAAATCTTACTGTCAGCGACGGAGAAATCTTTGGCATCATAGGTCTTTCCGGTGCAGGCAAAAGTACCCTTGTGCGCTGTATAAATCTGCTGGAGCGCCCTACCACAGGGCAGGTAATTATTGACGGCGAGGATATAACCGCCGTGCCCCAAAAGCGTCTGCTTGAAGTTAGACGCGGAATTGGAATGATATTCCAGGGCTTTAACCTTCTGGCACAACGAAATGTTATAAACAACGTTTGCTATCCGCTGGAAATTGCAGGAGTAAAACGCACCGATGCAAAGGCACGTGCCATGGAGCTTTTGGAGCTTGTTGGCCTTGCCGACCGCGCAAAGGCATATCCTGCCCAGCTTTCGGGCGGGCAAAAGCAGCGTGTTGCCATTGCTCGCGCACTTGCCACAAACCCCAAATACCTTTTGTGCGATGAGGCAACCAGTGCGCTTGACCCAAACACCACCCAGGCAATACTCGCCCTGCTTAAAAAAATCAACCGTGAAATGGGCGTTACCATTATCGTAATAACCCACGAAATGAAGGTTATTGACAGCATATGCGATAAGGTTGCCGTTATTGATAAAAGCATGATAGCCGAGTGCGGCAAAGTATCCGACGTTTTTGTAAATCCGCAATCGGACATTGCCCGCGAGCTTATCCTGCCCAAATCCAGGGTTACAGACAAGGTTCACGGCAAAAGAATGCTCCGAATTATATTTGACGGTGAGGAATCCGGCATGCCTGTTATTTCAAACCTTGTTATATCCAGCGGTGTGGCTGTTAACATCATGTTTGCCGACACCAAGGATATTGACGGCAAGGCCTTTGGTCAGATGCTTTTGCAGATACCCGACGGAGACCGCAGTTTTGAGCGTGTAACCGCTTACCTTGATTCCATTAACCTTAAATATTCCGAGGAGGTGGTTTAAATGTCCGATATGCTTATGAAACTGTGGACCGAAGGCGAGCTTGTGCTTGGTATATGGGAAACCATATATATGGTTCTGCTTTCCACCGTTATTGCATACCTTTTGGGACTTCCCATCGGAATAATTTTAAACGTAACATCGGAAGACGGTATATGCCCCATGAAAACCCTTAACAAAGTGCTGGGTTTTGCCGTTAACGTATTGCGAAGCATCCCATTTGTTATATTAATGGTGGCTCTGCTGCCTGCGGCAAAGCTGGTTGTGGGCACATCCATGGGCAACCGTGCCATGATATTCACCCTGGTGGTGGCGGCGGCACCGTATGTTGCACGAATGGTGGAATCATCGCTAAAGGAAGTTGACAAGGGCGTAATCGAAGCCGCTCAGGCAATGGGCACATCATCCTTCGGCATAATCCGCAAAGTGCTTATCCCGGAAGCAGGCCCTTCGCTTACCGTGGGTGCTGTTATTTCCACCGTTACCATACTCGGTTATTCTGCCATGGCAGGCACCATTGCCGGAGGCGGATTGGGAAAAATAGCCATAATTTACGGTTATCAGCGTTCGGAATACGACATCATATGGGTATGCATGCTGCTTACCATTATAATTGTTGAAATTATTCAGGAAGTCGGAATGAGAATAGCACTTAAATCCGACAAACGAATAAAATAAAGCGCATTTCATCTATATCATGAAATCACCGCCAAAAGCGGAACAAAATTCACTCTACAAAGGAGATCAATCATGAAAAAAATTCTTGCTATTGCTCTTGCACTTTCCGCCATCTGCCTTGCAGGTTGCGGCGAAAAGGCAGCTGACGACAAAACCATCACCGTGGGCGCAAGCTCCACACCCCACGCCGAAATCCTTGAACAGGTTAAGGCTCCTCTTGCAGAACAGGGCTACACACTTGAAATAAAAGTGTTTGACGACTATGTTCTTCCCAACACTGCTCTTAACGACGGCGAACTCGACGCAAACTACTTCCAGCACACACCTTACCTTCTCAGCTTCAACGAAAAGAACGGCACAAAGCTTGTTTCTGCTGAGCTTATCCACTACGAGCCCTTTGGCATTTACGGCAACGGTGTTACAGCTCTTGCTGACCTTGCAGAAGGCGCAACCATCCTTATCCCCGCTGACGACAGCAACGAAACACGTGCTCTTCTTCTTCTTGAACAGGAAGGCCTTATTGTTCTTCCCGAAGAGGCAAGCGCAGCTGTTGGCGTAACCACTCTTGATATAATCGACGCATGCGGTTACAACATCCAGGCTCTTCAGGCTGATATGGTTCCCGCTCAGCTTGCAAACAGCGATGAAGGCACAATTGCTGTTATCAACGGCAACTACGCTCTTCAGGCAAACCTTAACATTGCAGACGCTCTTGCTATAGAAAACGCAGAAGGCGATGCAGCTCAGACATATGCAAACATCATTGCCGTTAAGGAAGGCAACACCGAAAACGAAAAGATTAAGGCTCTCATCGATGCTCTTAAAACAGACGCTATAAAGACATACATCGAAGAAACCTACAACGGTGCAGTTGTTGCAATATTCTGATAAACGTTTTTTCATGATATAGAAGCTTTTTCCCTCTTTGGTCAATTCCAAAGAGGGATTTTTTTGTAATTTTGTTTTTTACTATTGAATTATTTTGGCGGCAGAGTTATAATACTTTTTGTATTAATAATCAGGAGAGATCAGCATCATGAATACCAAAAAATTATTCTCGCATCCCGTGTTAAGCATTGTTCTCTGCACCGTGGTGTGCGCTTTGTGGGGCTCACTTTACCCATGTATAAAGGCTGGCTACGGACTGCTGGGTATTGACACAGGCTTTGTTCCGTCGGTAATACTTTTTGCAGGTATCCGTTTTCTTATCTGCGGCGCAATTCTTACGGCAGGGGTAAGTGCAAAAAACAAAAAGTTTGTTTTGCCTTTGGGCAAAAGCTTTTTGCCCGTATTTGGCGTTGCCATAACCACCATTGTTATACACTATTCCCTTTCTTACTCCGCAATTTCCATGTGCGAAGCATCCAAAACCGCCATACTAAAGCAAATAGGTTATCTTTTTATTTCGTGCTTTGCATTTATTTTTGTAAAAACCGATAAGTTTACAGTTAAAAAAGTTATAGGCGGTATTTTGGGTTTTTTAGGCATCATAATCGTAAACCTCAACGGGCTGAACTTTTCCATGGGCATAGGCGAGATTATAGTGATCCTTGCTTCATTTTTCAGCGTTGCGGGTACCGTTATTTCAAAAAAAGCCTTTGCTGTGCTTGAGCCTGCATACATCGTAGCCCATTCCCAGCTTATGGGCGGCATAATACTCACCATTGTCGCCCTTGTACTTGGCGGCAGAGCAACACGTTTTACCGCAGGCTCTGTCGGCATCATAGTTTACATATGCTTTGCTTCCATAGTGTCCTACCTTTTGTGGAACATGCTGCTCAAATACAACGACATTTCAAAAATGTCAATCATAAAGTATCTTGAACCCATATTCGGCACCATATTCTCGGGAATTATTGTCAAGGAAAATGTTTTGCGTCCCGAATATTTTGCGGCTTTCGCTGTTATTGCCGCAGCCATACTTGTATCAAACGTAAAATTAAAAAAACGCATTGAATAATATATACTTGGCGCCAAAAAAGTGGTTGTATCAATTGCTGATACAACCACTTGATTTTTATGTATATTGCGGAAAAATGCAGCTTTATATTTTTAAGCCATGGTTTCCAGCATTTTAAGTGTAACACCGTAATTGGTAGGTTTACCTGCGGCATAAAGCTTATATTCTTCCACCATGTATTCCGCCATGCGGTAAGTTTCATCGCCCATGCTGCCTGCAATGTGAGGCGTAAGCACCACATTTTCAAGCTCATAGAATTCGTGCCCGGGCAATGCAGGTTCGGGCCAGGTAACATCCAAAACGGCTGTGCGATCGGGATGCTCACGCAGGGCACGGCAAAGATCAGCCTCCACCACCTGCGCTCCTCTGCCCGTGTTTATAAACACACCGTTGGAAGGCATTTTAGAAAACAGATCATAATTGAGCATACCCACGGTCTGCGGATTGTTGGCAAGATGATTTGAAACCACGGTGCACTGTGAAAAAAGCTCATCCAGCGAAACCTTTTTAACGCCCAGCTCCGCAGCCTTTTCGTCCGAAAGGAATGGATCAAAAACCAGAATTTCAAGATTTATGGCAGAAAGCATTTTTATTACAAGCTTGCCTATCATTCCTGCGCCGATTATGCCTACCTTCTGACCGTAGTTACCCCGGAACATATCGGAATGTTGTTTTGAACGCTTGCGGTCACAGTGCTTTTCAATGCGTGAGCTTCCAAAAAAGCCCTTGTTGGCAAGGATTATCTGCGCCATGGTATATTCTGCCACGGGCACGGCGTTTGCTGCCCATGCGCTGAACACGTTTATGCCGTTTTCAATAAATTCCCTTGCAAACCCCTGCACGGTGCCTGCGGCATAGAAAACGCTGTCCAGCTTTTTCATGGTCTTTATTTCATCAGGGGTAAAAGCAGGCATCCCCCAGGTGGAAAACAGATACGAAACCTCTGCTATACACGGAAGGCATAAAAGCTCCTGCTTGGTATAAACAGTTTTAAGATCAAAAATATCTTCAAGCTCTGACTTGATTTTATCGGAATATACTCTGTCCAGGTTATACTTTGATTCGCTGAACAGTACCGCCGTTTTTTTCATAACTATCCCCTTTTTTACAGCTTGCCCTTGCTGAAATAGAACCTGTCATTTTTGGCATATACGGAAATAACCATGCCTATGGCAAGGTAAAGCCCCAGCACCGATGAACCGCCATAACTGAGGAAAGGAAGCGTGATACCGATAACCGGCAACATTCCCAGGCACATGCCTATGTTTTCAATGGTCTGGTACATTATCATGCCTGCCACACCTGCGCATATAAGGGAGCCCGACATTTTATCCGCCGAAACGGCATTTGTAAATATGCGTACCGTAAGCGCAAACAGCAGAAGCAATGCGGTAAGACCGCCTATAAAGCCCCACTCCTCGCAAATGACGGCAAATATCATATCTGTCTGCTTTGCGGGCAAAAGTTCCGACTGGCTGAGATAGCCCATGCGATAACCAAGTCCCGTTATGCCGCCGGACGCGATGGCTGTTTTGCTTTGTATTGCCTGATATCCTCGATAAAGCGGATCAAGCTCGGGATTAAAGCCCACAAGTATTCTTTCACGCTGATAATCTTTAAGATTTTCGAAAATAATGGGTGCCGCCGCAAGGCTTGCCACGCCCACACCTGCAAAATACCACAAGCTCAGCTTTGCGGCAAAAAGCATTGTAACGGTGATGGCAATGTAAACCGTTGCCTGACCAAGATCGCGCTCAAGCAGCACAAGTCCTATTATAAGTCCGGAATGGAGCATCAGGCCAAACACTGTTTTTATGTGGTTTATGCGGTGCTTTACGGTATCAAGATGCGCCGCAAAGGTTATTATGTACAAGATCTTGCCAATTTCCGCAGGCTGTATGCCTATGGGGCCTACACGTATCCAGTTGTGGTTGGTATCGCCGCTACCGTCGGGACCTGTACCGAAAACTGCCGTTATCGCCAGCATTATCACATTCAGCACCAACAAAATGCGGTAATTTTTTGTAAGACCGTCATAATCAAGGTATGAAAGGGCTGCCATTATGCAAAATCCCACCACCGTCATGGCTATCTGCATCACGTCAAACCTGGATGTGCCTTTGGTAAGGGTGGCACTGTGCACCGCAAGGATTCCGATAACCGACAACACCGCCACTATAGCCACGGTTATATAATCGATGTGCGCAAGATGTTCACGCAGTTCGGTAAGTATGCCGCCGAACCTGCCCGTCATTATACCCTTGGGAATAGTGGGATCAACGGGAGCAGGCTTTAAGGTAAGGGATCGCTTTGCTCGGCGTGCATGTCCGTTTTCCGCAGTAAGTATTCCGCCTGCACGCTTTAATCTGTCTGCCTCTATAGGTGAATATATGCGGCGGCTGTGGCGCACATGTACTTTTTTTATGGAAGAAGCAGGGCGTGTTCCCGTGCCTTCTTTTATTGAATATTTAATTTTGTAAACATCGGAAGATGCCTGGTTGCGTGCACGGCGGCTTTCCGTGCTTTTTTTATTTTTCAGTTGCTTTTTATCCACTTTAGCCTCCGTTTTTTATTGCTTCACATTATACAGTATAACACAAAGACTTTACAAAGTAAATATAAAATTCCATTGCTAAACGCGGTATTTTATGATATAATTGTAAATATAATAATACCCTTTCCGAAAGGATACGATAAAAATGTACGATGATGAAAAAAAGCCGTCCGTAATATCACGCCTTTTCAAAGCCTGTGCCATTTGCATAATGCTTGCCATGCTGTCTGTACTCATGGTGAGGTTTTTTGTAAGCTGTGATTCCGAAATTGTGGACGATATTTTAAAAACTCCGGAAATAGAGGCGGCATACAGCGCATCTCCCGATACCTTTGAGGTACAGGAGCACGAGATACGCTTCTGGTATGTAAGCAAAAACCCGGCGGACAACGAAGACAGCGATATGGGCGGTAAAATTTTAAGCCTTTCCGACATGTATTACATACCCGCCACAAAAAATCTTCAGATATCCGTAAAATTCAACTGCGAAATATTGCCCGACCGCACAACTCAGTATTCTGCAGAGCTTTTGCCCTTTGAGCTTTACCTTACCGATGAAGACGGCAATGTTTATTCGGACATTTCCATGGCAATATATGATGAACGCTACTCCTACGGCTATATGCGTGTGAATTTTGAAGGCATTGAGCTTTTGAAAAATGACGGATCCGTCGATCAGGACGGCGATCCCGCAAGAAAAAGCTACAATCTGCATTTAAAACGCCGCAATGCCGACGGAGTTTACGAGGATTATGAAAAATTCATAATCTACGAAGGCAAAAAATACTACAGCCAGGTTACTTACAAATAAAACCAAAGCCTGAAACGATATCAATCGTTTCAGGCTTTTTTATGCTGTAATAGCGGTTATGCAATGCAAATAAGCTCAATTGGAACATAAACCTTAAGCGGACGGTCATGGGCGGCAACCTCAAGAACCACCGTGGTTCTGGGTTCACGCAGATCACCTACGGTAAGCTCAAGTTCTGTTTCCGCATGACCTGTGCCGCAGTGATAGGTGTTGAGGAACATGGAGGAGCGGCTGCCGGATGAAACGCTCCATCCCTCGCCATCGGGCATAAGCCATCTGAACTGCAACCAAAGCTGATTTCCCATGAATGTACTTGTGTTTTCTGCCTTTATTTTAACTTTTACAACATCGCCCGAATGTACTGTTGCTCCGTCGGGCAAGGTAACGCACACGTTAAAAAGCGGATGCTCGGCGGTATAGGAGGTAAAGCTTTCGGGATATTCATCACAGAAACAATAGGGCTTTATCATCCATTCTCTGCGAGGTTTATCGTAAAGTTCCTTACCGTCGCAAACAGAAATTTCACCAGTCATATAATTAAAATACTGCGTTACAAAAGCAGGCATAAGGGCGCATGTTCTGTCGGTAAGCTCGGTTACGGTTTCGGGCACCTTAAGCATGGAGTTTTTGAGATTAAGCGATACGGTTTTTATCTCATCGCCGATGGGATCAAGCCACTTTTGCGGCAGTTTCTTTTCGCCGAATATTATACCAAGTATTGAGCCAAGGGTTGCTGTGGTGCAATCGCCGTCCTCGGCACAGCCCGCGGCAATGCATATGCTCTTGCCAAAATCACCCTCACCGTAAAGCCAGCCGATAATTACAAGGCCTATGTTTGACGGCGCATCGTAACCCCAGGGGCCAAGAGGCAATTTGTCGGGGTTGGGGGCATCAGGCCGCTGTGCTCCAAATGAACCGGGAATCTCTGTAAGCAGCTTTATGCGTGCCTCCTTCCAGGTAAGGCCGGATTTGTATGCTTCAATGGCAATTTTAACGGCTTTTGCCACACCGCAATCCTGCGGCAGATACGAAAGACCGATATTTACAAGTTCATAAAGACCCGATTCCACAAAAGCCGCACTTTCAAGAGCCGCTGTAAACACCTCGGCATAAACGCCTTCGTCCGCATGGTCAACACAGGCATCCTCATACGCATATTTTACGGCAAGCTCGGGGTGACCGGGGCAAAGACATGCCCACAGCTCACTGCGGATCCATGCTCCGTTGGAATCCTTAAAAGCGTTGGTATAGCCGCCCGAAAGAGGAGGCAGAAGTCCCATGCGTAGGTTTGCTTTGCTCACTCCGTATTCTGCCCAGTTGGGGCCTATGCAGGATATCCAGTATTCGGAAAGGATCTTGGAATTTACACTGCTTCCGAACTTTTCTGCGGCACAAAGCCATGCCAGCTGAAGATCCAGATCATCGTTGGGCAAAACGCCCGTTTCAAGCTCATGGGTATAAAATTCCACGTCGATGGCTTCACGGTAGGCTTCGAAGGGCGCACCCAATGTGCCGCCTATGTTTTTTCCAAACCAGCAACCACGTACTTTATCAAAATATTGCTCTTTTGTAAGTGTTTTCATAAAAACATCTCCCGGTAACAGATTAATATGTTTTGAGTTTACCACATCAAAACCCATATGTCAATATTCCACTCAAGCCACGTCAAAATAAAATACAAAAAGGTAAAATAAAAATACAAAAACAGAACCGCTTGGCAGTTCTGTTTTTTGTTATATAACACTTATCAATAGCTTTTTTCAACTGTTTTTGCAATAAGCTTTACCGCTTCGGCGCGGGTTATACGCTGATCGGGGCGGAATGTGTTTGTATCGGCATAGCCTTCGATAATGCCAAAGCCCCATGCAATGGCAAGGTAGCCAACGTATTTTTCGGGCACATCGGGGTTATCGGAAAACTCGGTTTTATAGATATTTTCAAGGGAGGCAATCTTGCTGTAGCCAAGGGAATCTATGCACATTCTAACCGCCTCAAGGCGTGTTATTTTATCGGATATTTCAAGCTCGTCAGAATTCTGATAAAAGTTTGCGCCATTGAGCATTTCGGTAAATTCTTCGAGGGTGATATACTCATCGGGAAGGAATTTTTCGGAACGTACAAGAATACCCATATCAGCAAGCAGGGTAATATATTCTTGCGCCCAGTGACCGTCAATATCGGTATATCCTTCGGTATAAGCTTCTTCGTATTCGCTGCCGGAATGTGTTACACGTTTGCCGGATATTGCGCCGATTATTACACCGTTTACATTTGTTTTGTAAACCAGTCTTGCCACAGACTTTTTATTGTAAAGCTCGTCAAGGCTGTTGTAGAAATAATAGCTGTCGGGAGCTTCCACTCCGAAATACTGTGCGCATATGCGAATAACGGAATCTGTGTCCCCGGCAATTACCGCTTCTTTGATTGCCGCTTTGTCCATTTCAGGGGCATATTTATCGATATACTGCTCATAATTTGCGGTATCCTGCTTTATGCTTACCACAAGGGCACGGGTTTTTTCTTCGGGGGTTTTTGCCTCGGAAATATCCAGAACATATTCGTCATAACGCTCGTAATATTTATCAAAATCCGCCTTATCAAGGTAAATTTCAAGCGCCTTTTTTTCGCCTATAACATCTTTGGGCGATTCAAAAACAAGGTTGTTTGTCCAGGAATAGCCAAAGGAATATATTTTTCCCGTTACGGCATCCACGCCGCCGTAAATTGTATCGTAGTCAAACTTTACGCCCTCGTTTACACGGGTGTAGTTGTAACGATATGCTCCGTACTGGGGAATACTTTCGCTGTTGCCCGCTTCATCCACGGTGGTTTTATAAAAAATGGTGTTGGTTTCGCTTACATCGCTCTGAACTGTGCTTGCAAATTTTTCGGGGATATTCTGCTTTACAAAGCCTTCGAAAATGTCTTTGGTCTGCTGTTCGGTAAACTTTTTGGAAGGATAATCCTCGCCTGCGTTTTCGTAATATCTGTAATTTTTGAGGCTTGAATCAAAGCTCAGAATTTCGCCGGTCTGCGCATCAACACGGGCATTGGCATAAGCGTAGTAATACTGATATTTTCCATCCTCCACAGGATTCGAAAAGCTTATGTTCCATACATATTTATCGTTTTTCTGCTTGGATGAATATGTGCTGTAATCGTAAAGTCTTGAAAGGTCGGCGCTTATTGCGGAAAGGGATACGTCCAGATAAAGATTTTTGTTATCCGTGATCTTTTTAATAGCCTGCTCACGGGTTATAAGCTTTTTAAGCACCTCAAGCTGTTCAAGCTCTTCTTCGGTAAGGCGATAATCGCCGTTTTCGCTTTCTGCGGCATCCTCCTGGATGGAGCCGAAGAATTTATCGTTTGTAACTCCGCCTGCGGTTATTTTTATTTCGCTGCGGTTAAAATATATTTCGCCTGTTTTTGCATCAACGGAAATATAGCTTACGGCAGGCTTGTAAACAAGGATAGCCTTGTTGGAAACATTGCCGTTTTCATCCTCGGTGCGATCAAGAACATAGGAAAGCTCCATTTTTTGTTCGGTGCCGAGTATTTCCGCCGCCTTTTCGGGAGTTATGGTTCCTTCGGCAGAAACCACGTCTATGCCATAATCGTAGGTTACGGAAGCGGATGTTATTTCACCCGTAACATTGCTTACGGAAACAGATGCTGTGTTATCGGGGTAATCTATGCCGTTTTCCATGCGTTTGAAATTATATGTGTAAGTGCCGGAATATCTGCCGGAAGCATCGTTTGCGCTTACATAAAACAGGTTTGCATCGGGTGCTATCTTTTTGATAAAAGCCTTTGCGGTATCCATAAGCTCCGCTTTGGTATATTTTGGATATGCGTTGCGGGTTTTGGGATCGTAATTGTTGTAGTTTGTTATTTTTCCCGTTTTATCGCAGGTAACGGAAACATCTCTGTATACCTTTTCGCCGGGCTTGGTGGACCATATAAATGTCCAGTAAGGATCACGGTGCTGATTTCCGCCGTAATAATCCCACATAAACTCGGAAAGCTCAGCCGGCACATCAATAAGAGGTTTTACCTTTTTTATAACAGCTTCCATTTCGGCGGTGGTGGGCTGCTCGTTATCGGTTTTGCCGTAATCGGGTGCCACGGGCTCCTCGTATGCAATTTCCGCAGTTTCGTAAACTGCGCCCACGGGCACGCTGATGGCAAGTGCAAGAAGTGCACACAGTATGGATTTTAACTTGTTTTTCATGGTATTACCTCCATTTAAGTTGGTTTTGCTTGTTTGACGAATAAGCTTTACAAAAGTTCCGCATATTTGTATATTTTTACAATTTTCAAAAAAACTATTGCAAGAGTGCAAAAAAAGGGGTATAATATCGGTGACAGAGTAGGATTCCGTGCGTAAAGTGCCGATTGAACGGGGAGTTGTCTTTCGGACGAAAAGTTTTCTTGCGGTACGGTTTCCGCATCCCGCTGCCGCATTTTTATAAAGTTCTGTTAGGCTCTTTTGAAATGCGACATTTTCTGTCGCAATTTATTTCAAAGGAGTGTTTTTTTATGTCAAAAACAGAGTCGGCAAAGCAAACCCACAGCCTGCTCATGCGCATGGTGGTTTCTGCCATGTTTTTAGCCCTTGCCGTGGTGGTCAACGGTTTTACGGAAATTTCAATTCCCCTTTTCGGCCCCGACGGCATGCAAATAAAGCTCGGAAGCATTTTCACATCCTTCCCCGCATTTCTGTTCGGTCCCATATACGGTGGTATAGTTTGCGGAGTATCGGATATAATCGGCTGTTTTATAAAACCCACAGGTGCATATGTGCCTTGGTTTACCCTTACCGCTTTTCTTGCAGGCTTTATAAAAGGCTATGTGTTTATGCTGCTTAAACGCCGCAGTGCATCGTGGATAAAAACTGCCCTTGCAGCAGCGGTTATAATTTCGGCGGCGGCAGGTATATACAGCCTTGTGTGCATCGGAAACGACAACGTTTACGAAGGCACATTCCCCTCCTCCGAAAACATTCTTTCCGCACAGGAGCTTTTTGATAACGCCGATAACTACTCCGCGCCCACAAAGCTTGCACTTAAATATGCCCGCAGCAATTCGGAAAAAGCAAAACTCCCCGATGATCCTGCAAAGCATGCAAACTATCAGATAATAAATGTGGGCGGCGAAGATATTATAATCAAAACTTCAAACTTCAATTCAGGCTTTGCATCAACACTCAACCTTATATGCGCCGTGCTTATAGGTTTTGCGGTGCTTGGACTTTTGCTGTTTGTGTTCCTTACAGTTACGGAAAAGAAATATCCCACGGGCGGTTTTGCCGCAAAGATATTTGCTTCGCTCCTTTCGGCGGAGCTTATACAAACAAGCATAAATTCTGCCCTGCTCCTTAATCTTTACACCGGAACATACGGCAAATTTACCTACGCACTTTTCAATACTCCCCGTGTTATTGAGGGCTTCTTTATATGTATGGTGCTGACATACTTTATATATGTTCTTTACCAGGTGTACGATTCAAAAATCAAAAGCAAGCTTAATGTTGAATAATTGTCGCCCGATGCAAAAGCATCGGGCTTTTTATTGTTCAGTTCCGCAAAAACACGGAGGCTGCGGCAAAACACCGCAGCCTCCGCCATGTTTTATTTTACTTTTCCACTGCTTCACGCACAACTGCGCTGTATGCAGAAAGGTTTTGAAGGTCGGACGGAACAATTATCTTTGTTGCATTACCGTCGGCAACCTTTTCAAGTGCCTCAAAGCTCTTCATGGCAAGCACTTCCTTTGAGGGGCTTGCTTCGTTTATAAGGCGGATACCTTCTGCAGTTGCCTTCTGCACGGTGAGAATAGCTTCTGCCTCACCCTCTGCGGCACGGATTCTTGCTTCCTTTTCTGCCTCGGCTTTAAGGATAGCTGCCTGCTTGTTTGCTTCGGCTTCAAGGATCTTGGATTCCTTCTGACCTTCGGCTATAAGCACAGCCGCTTTCTTTTCACCCTCTGCCTGGAGGATCTTTTCACGGCGCTCACGCTCGGCACGCATCTGCTTTTCCATGGCGTCCTGAATATCTCTGGGAGGTGTGATATTTTTAAGCTCCACACGGTTGATCTTTATGCCCCAGGGATCTGTGGCTTCATCAAGAATGGAACGCATTTTTGTATTGATAATATCACGGGAGGTAAGTGTGGCGTCAAGTTCAAGATCACCGATGATATTACGCAGAGTGGTGGTTGTAAGATTTTCGATAGCCGCCATGGGGTATTCAACGCCGTAGGTATAAAGCTTGGGATCGGCGATCTGATAGTATACAACGGTATCTATCTGCATATGCACGTTATCCTTTGTAATAACGGGCTGAGGCGGAAAATCCGCAACCTGCTCCTTAAGCGACATGTTTTTGGACACCTTGTCGATAAAGGGGACAAGGAAATGAAGACCTGTTTTCCAGGTATCGTGGTATGCGCCAAGGCGTTCAATTACCACGGCACGTGCCTGGGGCACGATTTTGATGCAAGAAATGAGAATAAAAAGTACAATTACAAAACCTATAAGAACGGGCATTTATGCGTTCCTCCTTAGAAAATAAAATTTATTAAGCATTTACGGGTTCGGAAACTCTGCCGCAAACGGCTTTTCCGTCTTCGATCCGCAAAATTGCTACTACTGTGTTTTTTTCGATAATGTCGCTGTCCACACCTTTGGCAGGGTAAACAAAGCCGTCGCACATAACTGTGCCGTCGGCAGAAAAATTATCGATGGTGCTTTCCACCCTGGCATGCTTACCCACAAGCTCCTCCGTGGGCACACTGCTGCTGCGCAATGCGGCACATATAAGCTTTACACCTGAAATATCCACAACCTTTGCCTTTTCACCTGCAAGGATGCGGCGGTTATCGAAGCTTACAGCCGACCAGCTCATGCCGTTGATCTTTACTCTGCCAACCTCGCCCTCGGGGATATCACTTTCGGCAGTGGCAATTTTGCCGACAAGGGAATCCACGTTGGTTTTATGGGTTTTGGCAACAAAGCTCTGCTTTATCTTCTCGCGCAAAAGCACCGCTGTAACAACACTTATTATAACAAAAACGGCAAGCTGTATGTAAATGTTTTTAACACCGCAAACATCAAGTAATATGCACACCGCCGCCGACGGAACAAACCATATGCCCACCAGTGCACTTGTGCAGCCCTCAACGATAAGCGAAATTACAAGCACTGCCGCCCATATTGCATAACCCGGCAATTAAAACACTCCTTTCGGTCAATAATCTGCGTAATTGTCAAACAGCCCGGATATTTCATCGTAGCTGTAACCGTAACGCAACAGTTTGTCGGATAATTTCTTTTTTTGTTCCCTGGTTTCGGGAATCTCACCTTTGGAAAGTTTTTCAAACAAAATATTCAGATTTTCGTCAAAATCAATTTCACATTCATCAAGCACCTGCTCGCAAAGCGTGCGGGATATTCCTTTTGCTATAAGCTCGGATATTATTCTGTGCCTGCCAAAAAGTTTGCCGTTGGCAAGCATTTCGCACTTGCGTGTACAGTAGCGTTTATCGTCAATATAACCGTTTTTCTTTAAAACCTCCACCGCCTGCGCACTTGCCGCAGGCGAATATCCCTTTAGCTTAAGCTTTGAAACCAGCTGTTTTTCGCTTTTATCGCTGATTCCGAGGATATATGCGGCATATTTTATGGCTTTTAATTTTTCGGCAAGCTGTTCAAGCTGTGCCACGGCGCTTTCGGGAACAAACATGGGCAGGTGTGCGGAAAATTCCGAAATATCCGCACCGCCTGTTATATCTGCCACAAAGCTTTTAAGATCCGCCTTGGTTATATCATAGTATCCGCCATCGGTTTTTATACATGCCTCGTTGCCCGATTGGGTGAATGTTACGGAGATTATATCCATTTTTCAGATAAGATTATTCGTCGCCGAATTCTTCTGTTACAACAACGCCGCCCTCAAGCTCGTCGTCATCCTCCACGGCTTCGATGTCGTCAAAGTCCAGAGAATTTGCCTTTGCCTTGATCTTTTCTTCGATCTCATAGGCAAAATCGGGATTCTGTTCAAGGTATTCACGAACCTTATCACGGCCCTGACCGATGCGTTCTTCGTTGTAATAGAACCACGATCCGCTCTTGGAGATTATATCAAGCTGTACACCGATATCGATAATTTCGCTCATTTTGGAAATACCTTTGCCGTAAAGCACATCAAATTCCGCAGATTTGAAAGGCGGTGCAACCTTGTTTTTAACAACTTTGCAGCGTGTGCGGTTGCCTATTATATCGGCACCCGATTTTATGGGCTCACCCTTGCGTATATCTATACGAACGGAAGCGTAGAACTTAAGCGCACGTCCACCTGTGGTGGTTTCAGGGTTGCCGTAGATAACACCGATCTTTTCACGCAGCTGATTGATGAAAATAACGATACAGTTGGATTTTGAAACAGCACCCGAAAGCTTACGCAAAGCCTGGGACATAAGTCTTGCATGGGCGCCCACATGGCTTTCGCCCATGTCGCCTTCGATTTCGGATTTGGGAACAAGTGCCGCAACCGAGTCCACCACAACAACATCAATGGCACCCGAGCGCACAAGTGCTTCGGTAATTTCCAATGCCTGCTCGCCGTTATCGGGCTGGGAAACAAGAAGATCATCGATATTAACGCCCAAAGCCTTTGCATAAACAGGATCAAGAGCATGCTCGGCATCTATAAATGCAGCCTCGCCGCCAAGCTTTTGCACTTCGGATATGATGTGCAGGGTAAGAGTTGTTTTACCCGAGGATTCGGGACCGTATATTTCAACAATTCGTCCGCGCGGAACACCGCCGATGCCCAGGGCAAGGTCAAGGGTAAGCGATCCTGTGGGAACTGCGCTTACGCTCATTGCGGCGTTTTCGCCCAGCTTCATTATGGCGCCTTTGCCGAAATCCTTTTCTATTCTTGCCAGAGTTGTGGCAAGAGCCGCTTTTTTATCCTGGGGTACCGGTTCTTTAACTTTTGCTTCTTTTTTTGCCATAATGTAAAACCTACCTTTCGATTTGCGCAATCATGCAAACGCTGCCGCACATTTGGCAGTTTGTGTGAACGTTTGTTTTATTAAAACAAGTATATCACATTTTTTGCCGATTGTCAAATACTATTTTTAATTTTATCTGTAACTATATAATATCAGAGCATGTGTACCATAAATCGTACAGTTATCTGCCGTAGCTCCAGCCGTCTATATAATCGCTTTCCTCGTAATAGCGGTTGAAAGTTTCGCCTTCAAAATCTTTTACAAGCAAAGTATAATCACCCTCAAAGCCACAGGGCACTGCCATTTCGTATAAAAATTCATCGGCAAAGCCGCCGTAATAATTGAAATGTGCAAATATTGTGCCCATGCTCTTTAAATATTCCGCATATTTCCTGCACTCATCGGCAAAGGCATCTTTTTCACGCAGCTGACCGTAAAACGCCAGGTCAAAAACCATGCTGCCGTAAAACTTCTGCGGATCATTTACATCTGCCGCACAAACAGAAATATCAGTTTCATCCATATTTATACGCAGAGCAAACTGGCTTCCGGGAAAACGCTGCGTAAGCAACTGGGACATTTCCGTACGGCGCTCGGACAGTATTTTATATTCGTAATAATTGGAATAGCCGTCATAAACCTCTGCGCCATCCAGCGATATATCGGCGTTCATGTAGGTTTCATCGGTAAAGCCCACATTGGTAAAATACTTGCCCGACAAAGCATCATAATGGGTGTAGCGTATTTCGGGGGCATTTTCGCCGTAGATGTTTTTTATATATTCGGCATTTTTGTCAGCATAAATTGCCGCATGCACGGGGTTGCCGAACACAAAAGCATATGCTGCACCGCCTATTATCAGCAAAAGCGCACCGCACAAAACCATAAGTTTTTTTAATCTTTCCGCCACACATGCAGTTACAAAAAACCTTTTTGCCAATATTCCGATACCTGCAAAAGCACCTGCCGCCACGGCGTTAAAAAACGTTTGCGCCACGCTATAGCGTTCCACGGCTCCAAAACACAGCGCTATTGCAAAGCACAGAAAAACCGTGATGAGCTTTTTGTTTATAAAAAACGTCGCCAAAGCAGGCAAAACCAGCACAAAGGGTATTGTGCGCAAAATACCTGCGCTTTCCGTTGTAAACACGGTGGAAAGTGCAACAAGTATGGCATATGCCGCATAAGGAAATATGTTTTTGAAAATTTTATTCTTTTGCTGTGCCATGGGTTTTCCTTTCAAAAAAATCAGCGTTTCTTTTTTCTGCCGTCTGTTTTGCGTGTACCTTTTCCGTACACCCTTGAACTGCCCGACATGTCGGCGGTGATTTTACCTTTACGGGTATTTCTGCGGTTCTTTTGTGAAACTGCGGAAGCTTTTTTTGTATCATTACTGCGCTTTGCAGGTCTTCCCAACAACAAGGGTGCCGCATCGTTTCTGCCTGAAAGGGCTATTGCCTTTTCTATAAGCGGACGGTTTTCGGGGCGGTTATACTGCAAAAGTGCACGCTGCATGCGCTTTTCCTCGTAATCCCTGGGTACATACACATTTTTACCGCTGAAAGGATCGATGCCCGTGTAATACATTGTTGTGGATGCAGTACCCGGTGTGGGATAAAAATCCTGAACCTGTTCGGGACGTATGTTTTCACGCTTCAGATAAAGTGCCAGATCTATGGCATCGGAAAGCGTGCTTCCCGGATGTGATGACATGAGATAAGGAACAAGATATTGCTCCAGACCGCATTTTTTGGTGGTTTCAAAATACTTTTTACAAAAAGCATTGTATATTTCCACATTAGGTTTGCCCATATGCGCAAGTACCCTTGGCGAAATATGTTCGGGGGCAACCTTAAGCTGTCCGCTTACATGCTTGCTTACAAGCTCACGGATAAAAGCATCGCTTTTATCCGCCATAACGTAATCAAACCGCACGCCGGAACGGACAAAAACTTTTTTCACCTTAGGCAAAGCGGAAACTCTGCGAAGAATATCTATATATTCGGTGTGATCTGCAATAAGATTTTTGCAGGGCGTGGGCGAAAGGCAACGTCGGTTGTTGCACACAGCCTTTTTACCGTCACGCACTGCCTGACATGGCCCGTGGCGGAAATTTGCCGTGGGGCCGCCCACATCATGAATATAGCCCTTGAATCTTGGAAGAGTGGTTAAAAGTTTTGCTTCCTCCACCACGGATTCCGCACTGCGTGATACCACGTTTCTGCCCTGATTGTAGGCTATGGCACAAAATGCACAGGCGCCAAAGCATCCACGGTTGTGGGTTACGGAAAATTCCACCTCATCCAATGCCGAAATTCCGCCGACGGCATCGTAGCGCGGATGCCAGGTGCGCGTAAACGGCATGGCATAAACCTCGTCAAGCTCCTTTTCGGAAAGAGGTGCAGGCGGAGGATTTTGTATAACACGGCAACCGTCATAAAACTCCACTATTGCCTTGCCGCCAACGTAATCCTGATTCTGATACTGAATACGGAAAGCTTCGGCATAAGCTTTTTTATTGGTCTTAAGCTCGTCGTAGGTGTAGGTATCAATATATTCGTACTTTGGCACATAATCGTCCTTTACGCAAAAGGCTGTGCCACGCACATCACGGATCTTGCGCACGGGTACGCCCTTATCCAAAAGACGTGCAATTTCGGGGATGGAACGTTCACCCATACCATAGCTTAATATATCGGCACGGGAATCCACCAGAATACTGCGGCGAACTTTGTCATCCCAATAATCGTAATGGGCAAAGCGTCGGAGCGAGGCTTCGAGTCCGCCTATTATTATGGGAACATCCCCGTACGCTTCGCGGATACGGTTGCAATACACTATAACCGCACGGTCGGGACGCATACCTGCTGCCTTGCCGGGCGAATAATAATCGTCGGAACGGCGTTTTTTTGCGGCGGTATAATTTGCCACCATGGAATCCACATTGCCGGAACTTACAAGGAATCCCAGCCTTGGACGCCCAAAAACACATACTCCGCCGCCCGAACCGTCACGGTAGGTTTTTTTATAATCGGGCTGGGCAATTATGCCCACGGTAAAGCCGCATTTTTCGAGCAGACGGGATATAAGCGCCGCTCCAAAGCTTGGGTGGTCGATATATGCATCACCCGTTACATAAACAAAATCCGGGCAGGAAATACCTTCGGGCAGCTCCTGCGGAGTCATGGGCAACGGTTTTTTTGCAAGCTGTGTGTAAATCATCTGAGATTTATCCTCGTTCTTGTGCAGGTTATATCGGAATTTTCGGGAATTATGCCTGCATCCTCAAGGGCGCGTATGGCATATTCGGGATTAAGGTAGCTGTCAGGCGCGGAATCCACTTTTAGCACAAGCTGTGTATTGCCGTCTACTTCGGCGGTGTGGAAAGCAAATATCTGCGGCTTTATATTAACCTGCTTTTCGCCGCTTTTTGATTTTTTTGTAACGGTTATATCTTCTTTGGAAAGGAAACTGCGAATATTTTCGCATATGCCGCAAACGTTGCGAATGGTAAATATATATTCGGCATCCGCCACATTGCGGAATTTAAGCACGGGCTCCTCCACGGATTTTATGCGCAGGTGGGGCGGCATTACCGACGAAATGCGTTCCTTAAACTCGTCCATATCCATATCCTTTTCAAGTCCCACATCGCACATTTCGTTTTCGCCCGCCATGCCTACTGAAAGCGGCAGGGCAAAAACCAGCTTTGGGTGAGGATTAAAGCCCGAAGAATATCTCAACGGAATACCCGCACGGTTAAAGGCACGCACAAAGGTGTGGGAAAGATCAAGATGGGAAATAAAAACAAGAGGACCTGTTTTTGAAAAGGTTATTCTGAAATCTGTCATTGCTGATCCTCTCCTCTCCGCGCCGTACAAAACGGTACACCGTATTTTGAAATGCCGCAGCCGGAACATTTTGTTCCGCAATCGGGCGTGGTTTGCGCTTCCATTGCCTTTTCAAACTCATGGCGTAAAAAGCGCTGTGTAACACCGCAATCAATAACCGACCAGGGCAACACATCGTTTGCATCAAAGGCACGGTTGGCGTAAAATTCTGCAGAAATACCCGTATCGGCAAAGGCACGCATCCAGTTATCAAAATCAAAACATTCGTCCCAGCCGTCAAAAACAGCGCCTCCGCGATAAGCGTTTTCGATAACAGCGGATAGTCTTCTGTCGCCACGGGCAAAAACAGCCTCAAGGAAACTTACTTTTGATTCGTGCCAGTTATAGCGGATCTTGCGGCTGGTTATATTTTGTCCAAGCAGCTTTTGCTTGCGTATAAGCTCATCACGCATATCCTGGGCACACCACTGGAAAGGCGTGTGGCTTTTGGGTACAAAGCATGCAACGGAAATGGTGACCTCGCAGGAACGGCCTTTGGGTTTATCGGGGTTTTTGTAATATTCGTCTACTATTTTTTGAGCAAGGCGGGGAATACCTATAATATCCTCGTCGGTTTCGCCGGGCAGACCGAGCATAAAATAAAGCTTTACGGAGGTTCTGCCGTTTCTGAATGCATCAGCACAGGTGCGCAGTATTTCCTCTTCGGTGAGGTTTTTGTTGATTATATCACGCATGCGCTGTGTGCCTGCTTCGGGCGCAAAGGTGAGTCCGGATTTACGTAGCTCTTCAATCTTTTTCATTATTTCGCTTTCGAAGGAATCTATACGCATGGAGGGAAGCGAAAGTCCCACTTTGCAATCATCTGTCCATTCCTTAAGGCAATCCACAAGCTGAAGAAGCTGGGGATAATCGCTTATGCTTAAGGATGTAAGCGACATTTCCTCATAACCCGTGGAATCGTAATGACAGCGAGCCTGCTTTGCAAGGGTTTCGTGGTTTTTATAGCGGAAAGGGCGATATATCATACCGGCCTGACAAAAACGGCAGCCACGCATGCAGCCGCGTGCCACTTCAAGCATTATGCGGTCATGCACGGTTTCTATATAAGGAAGCGGTGATTTTTCGGGGAAATAGGATGCATCAAAATCCGTAATGACACGGCGTTCCACGGTTTTTGGCACATCGGGATAAATGGGAGCGATTTCCGATATTGCTCCGTCCCTGCCGTCGTATTTTACATCATACATGGAGGGCACATAAAAGCCCTTGAGGTTTGCCGCAATGCGGTGCAAAAACTCACGCTTTGAATACTTTTCGCCACGTGCTTC
This sequence comes from Eubacteriales bacterium, assembly GCA_045532495.1. GTDB lineage: Bacteria > Bacillota > Clostridia > Oscillospirales > CAG-382 > UMGS1052. Next base: position 34,303 of record JAZSGA010000040.1, read on the forward strand.
ACATTCTTCGCGGTAGGATATAAGGCATTTTGTAAATTCCACAAGAGCTTCCTCGCCCTCGCCTATGCTAAAGCAATCGAAAAAGTCAGCAATGGGCTCGGGATTATAGCTGCAGGGGCCTCCGCCTATTATTATGGGTGCATTGTCATCTCGGTCAGCGGCATATATGGGAATACCCGCAAGCTCAAGGGTGTAAAGGATGTTGGTGTAACACATCTCATACTGCAGGGTAAAGCCGATTATGTCAAAATCACGCAGGGCATCGCCGCTTTCGTGGGCATAAAGCGGAATGTTTTCGCGGCGGAGAATATCGCCGAAATCCTGCCAGGGAGTATATGTGCGCTCGCACCATATATCTTCCTCGTTATTGAGTGCTCCGTAAAGGATTTTTACACCGAGATTTGACATGCCTATCTCATAGGCATCGGGGAAGCAAAAGGCAAAGCGTGCCTTTATTTTTGATTTATCTTTTATTATCTGATTAAGCTCGCCGCCGGTGTATCTGCCCGGCTTCTGCACATTTTTAAGAAACTTTTCGGCAAGCTGTTTGGGGGTTGCGTTCATTTGATCATCCTGCCCTTTCTGTGGGTTATTTATCGTATTTTTCCACGGCTATGATAAAAGGTGCATCGGGGGAATTTATAAGCCGCAGATTTGTAACACAGTAGTATTTTTTATCAAGCTGTGAAAGTGCCTCGCACAGCATTTCGCCTTCAAGTTTACCTTCGGCATGACCGGGATAAACCGAAATAACCAGCACACCGCCTTTTTTGAGCAACTTTATGGCGGAATTTACGGCAGGCATGGTGCTTTCACGCATGGTGTGGATATTTTTATTGCCGCTGCCCGGAAGATATCCCAGATTGAACATACCTGCGGAAATTTCTTCGGTTATGTATTTTTCACATTCGGCATGACTGTCATGTATAAGCGTTGCATTGGTGATACCTGCAGCTTCAAGCCTCGCCGCGGTGTTTTCCACGGCGCTTTTTTGAATATCAAAGGCATAAACCTTGCCCTGCGGCACCTTTCGGCAAAGATACTCGGTATCGTGACCGTTACCCATGGTAAAATCGCACAGCACGGAGTTTGGCTTTATTGCCACTTCTATAAACGCCTTTGCGGCATCCAAAAGTTCAAACATATATAGTACCTCATTTTAATATACTTTTTATCAATTTATATTATAACAAAAAATGCGGCAAAATGGAATAGTTTTTCGACAGTTTATAAAACTTTTTAAGGAAGTTGCAAGGACAAAAAAAGACCGATCATAACGATCGGTCTTTTGATGTTTATTATATCATTCTGCTGTAATAACAACCTTTGTTACGGAACCTGTATTTGTTTCATAAGCAACAGGACGGTTTACATACTGAGGAATTGTTGTTTCAACAGTATTGCCGTTTTCATCCACATAGGATGCCTTTATATCCACATACGCAGAAAGGTGAGTATGTCCGCAGAACACACCTCTTACAACGTCTGCATTTTTGGTGATAAGATTGTAAACTGCTTTGGTTGCTTCATCGGCATTTACACCCCAGTGAACTCTGCCTTCGCCAAACCAGAAGTTGTTGGTATCAGCGCTGTCGTAGGAAATAACCTCGGTTGCTGTGGTATCGCCGGAGTTGATGGGCTCGTGTTCGAAAATAAGAACAATGTAGCCGTTTTCACGAGCTTTTTCTATATCAGCCGCAAGCTTATCAACCTGTTCGGGCCAGAATCTTGTGCAGCCGTTATCAAGCTGGATGCACATTACGCTGTCGTTTACGATTCTTGATGCGTAGTAGATATTGTGAGGCCAGTATTCCTGAAGCAGCGCCTGACGCTCGGCAAGAGGAGTTTTATCGCCAAGACCTGTTTCCATGTTTCTGGTTACATCGTGTCCGCCAAGTGCATAAAGACCTGTGGGATGCTTTTGGAATATGTGTTCATCAAGGGCATCCAGAGCACCGTAGGAAAGGTAGTCGATAATATCACCCGTTACAACAAGCTGATCGTACTTATCTGCAAGATCTGCGGATCTTGAGAAGGCACCGATGGTAAGACCGTTGCGCAACCATGTACGTGTGTAATAGGTAAGCTGAACTTCGGGATAGTATTTATCCTTTTCGTTGAGAAGGTTGATATGGGTATCGGTAAGAATACCAACTGTGGTTTCCTTCTTTGCACCGGGAATATGAATCTCGCGGATGGTGATACCGTCGGAATTCTTATAGAACACTTCGCCCTTGGCAAACTGTTCTTCTGTTGCCGCTTCATAGCTTTCGGGGGCATTTTTGTATGCCACAATGCTTACGGGTGCATCGGCAATATCTGCCGCTGTATCCTTAATACCTGTAAGAACTTCCTTTGCGGTATCGTCAAGGGCTGTATCACGGTCAAGAGCAAATGCCGCCACTGCGTATACGCTGGTAGCGTAGCTATCGCCGTAAACTGTTCTTGTAACACCGTTTTTGTCGGTATAGCTGATATAAGGACGAACAGTGTATCTTCTTGTAAGATTTGCATCGGAAATGCCTGTCACAACAGCGGTAAAGGTTACGGAGTTATCGTCTTCCCTGTAGGTATTTACAGCCTTTACATCTGCCGCAACATAGTTGCCGTATGTTTGTCCGAGAACAAGCTCGCCTTCACCGACAAAGTTTTCGGGGAAGAGCACCGCGCCGTACTTAACATTGTCACCGCCGATCTGTGTAATTCCAAGCATATCAAGGAATTCCTTGTCCGCCTTGGATACAAATCTCAGGCCCTGTTTTACTGTATCGGAAGCCAAACGGATCTGTGCACCGAGTACGGAAAGGTCGCCGCCAACGGATTTATCAAAGTTTTCATATTTTGCATAAAGCTTTTCGCCGGTTGCAAGGCTGTTTTCGTTTGCTGCCCAGCTTGTACCTTCGGCATCCTTGGACCAGCCCATAAATACGCCGTCATTTGAAATGTTGCCGTCAAGCTCGGAAACCGTGATCTCGATATCCTCGTTTGCTGTAAGAACATCGTCCTTAATTTCGTAAGGAAGAAGGTTCACATAGGTTACTGTCCATGTACCTGCAGGAACAGTGAGCATACCGTTTGCGGAATATACAACAGAGTCGCCGCTTACAGCCTTGGCATACTTGCCGCCGTTAACCTTGAAGGTACCTGCTGTGTTTGTAACATCCAGCGAGCAGCCTTCGGTTGCTGCGGAGTTCATATACCAGTTGCCGAGTTTACCTGTTACAGCAGATGTGTTTGTAGCGATGGATGTGCCGTTGTTGCAGATTATCTGCACAGCCTCTGCTGTGGTATATGCGGGAGTCTTTGCATCCTTGATGGTTGTGATGGAACCGGAATTGAGCACAATGCTGAGTATGTTGTGGTTTGTAACAGCAGCGCTTCCGACGGAGATTGAGGAGATCTTTGCACCGTTAACAACTATAGTCTGGGGACCTGATACTGTGTATGTGCCGTCCCACGCACTCATCGCAATGTTTCCGGTGTATTTTTCGCCAACCGTAAGAACACCTGCATGTTTGATGCTTGTGCGTCCCACGATATCAAGTGTAAAGTTTGTAACAGGAGCACCGAGCGCCTTGTTAGCAACGCCGCCGGAGCCGTCGGCAAGGGCATTGGGTATTTCATAAACAGTTCCTTCGAAGGAAACAGGATATCCCCTTGTTACAAAGCTCTTACCGGTGTTGTAGCCTTCGATATAGGAAATGTTTTTGAACACAGAAGGACCATTGAGTTCAAGATGGTTTGCACCGCCGCAAAGTACGGAATCCGCAGCGTCACCCTCATAGGTAATGGTACCTGTGTGAGCAGGAGCATCGTAGAACAGAACATCCTGGGTGATCTGATCTATGGTAAGCTTATCGGGGCCGTAAACATACTTGCCGTTTACGGATGCGCTGTATCTTGTGTAAACAGCGTATTCGGGATTGCCCTCGGAATCACGGCCGTCAAGCACGATAACTTTACCGTCGTTGGAAAGGCCTATGCTGTAAACAGCCGCTTTTATTGTTTTTAATGCGGTTTTGGCGGTAAGACCGTCGTTATCATCGGAACCGTAGCGGTTGGAAACGTAAACTGTCTTGTATTCGCCGGAGGAAGCGGATGTGGATGCGGTAATTGTACCTGCACCGTCATCGATCCAGCTTATGGCATCCTCGGGAAGTGTAAGATGAGTGGAAGGATCAAAACCTGCAATGGGCTTTGATGCGTTGCCATTGTGGTTATAACCCTTTTCGCAGGCAATATCCACCTGGTAAACGCCACCTTCGCCGATGGTCAAAATATAGCCGGTATTTGCGTTGGAGTAATAAGCCGTGTAGCCATCCTCGGTTACGGTATATGCAATATAGGTTGTGTGACCAGCACCAAAATTATATGCTGTGCCGGAGTATGTTTTTACTTTGCCAAATGCTGTGGGTGTCATTGCAAAGGCTTCGCCTGTGCTCGCCTTCATAATGGGAGTTTTAACTGTGATGTTTTTGCCGGAAACCGCAATGCCTGCAAGGGCTGCAGGAACATCAATGCTGTGACCTGTAACCACCATGAGGTTTTCTGTGGTTGTGCCGTTGGCTGTTATTGTGCCGTATGCGGAAGCGGTGGGAACATCGATAGTGATGCTTTCTGCCGCCGTGGGAAGTGTAAGAGCAGCAACATTGCCGCCTGCTATATCCACAGTTGCGGTTGCACCTTCTGCCACGATTACAGAGGAAACATCCGTATCAATGATGGCAAGACCGTTTTTAACGGTAACTGCGCCGCCAAAGCCTTCGCCAAAGGTAATTTCCATGCCGTTATCAACGGTAACATCTCCGATGATATCGTAGTTTATATCCACCTTGGAAACGGTGGTGAGGTTTGCAATGGCACCTGTGCCGTCAAGGGATACAAATTTTGCGGTAAGTTCGGGGTAATATGCCGCATATGTTCCTTCGGTTACATTGCCGGAGATGTCAAAGGTGATCTCAGCGTTGTTCTTTGCAATTTCATATGCCTTTGCAAGGGTTTTAACGGGATAATCTGCGGAAAGACCTGTGTTTGCATCGTCGCCATTTTCGGATACAAATACCATAACGGGCTGTGCAAGTTCTTCGGCAGGATCGTAGTTTGTGAATATTACATCACTGATGTAAAGTGTATCGCCTGCTTCAAGGTGTTTGCCGTTGAGGAATGCAAACTTGTACTGTGCAAGATAGCCTGCATCGCCAAAGGCGTTGTTTTTGTAGAGAGCATTGTTCCACATATCAATGGTGATAGTGGACCACTTGTTGGCCACATAAGCATCACGGGAGGATGCGTTTATGGCGCCGTTCCAGCTGCCGCCTTCAAGCTTGCCCTGAGTCCAAATAACCTTTCCGCCCACAAGGGGAGCTGTTCCGCCGCTTGCGGGAGCATAGTAATAGCGGAAAGAAATATATCTTGCTGTGGAAACGCTTACTTTGTTTCCGTCTTCGTCAAGAATAGCGGAGTATTTGTAGAACAGAGGATTTGCTTTTGTAGTTGTAGCCTCGGGTGCACGGGTAACTTTTCTTACTGTCTGACCCTGGAAAGTGATATTTTCACTTACGTATTCGTTGTTGGTGTTGGATTCAAAGTTGGCTCCTGCATCGGTTATCTTCATAACCTGCTTGATCTTGGGGAAAACCGAAGCATACTGGGTATCGGAAACCTTTGTCCATTGGAGGGCGTTTTTGTATTTTGCAGGAAGAACAGATCTTACAACTTCAAAATCGTTTGCCGCAGGATCTGTGTTGCTGAAATACAGTCTTCTTACGCCTTCGGGCAGATTAATTGTGTCTTCTGCAGAAATTTCGCCGCAGATAATACCAAAGGTATCATCAAAGGAGTAATAATACTTCATTTCGGTATCAACGCTGAATGTACCTGCCGTGTTTGTCACATCAAGCGTGCCGTTGTTGCCCACCACGGTAATGATCCACTGTTTATCAGCGGTAACATTGGACGGGATGGCAGGAGCAATTGTGCCGTTGTTGGCAATAACTGTAAGTCCGCCGTTCACAGTAACGGTATTCACAAGGCTTGTATGAGAGCCGGCAGTAACTGTACCCTTGTTTACAACGATGGAAAGACCGTTGTTGAAGGTTGCCGCCTTGCGTCCCCAGTTAAGACCAAGATTAAGGCTTGCGTGGTCAAAATAAAGCTTTGTGTGTTTGGTGAAGGTTGCACCGAAATCACCGGGGATTTCAAGACCGTAGGTGCCGCCTGTGGCATTTACCGCAGATTTTACGGTAATTGTACCGCCGGGGCCGTCCAGCGTGTTGTCCTTATCGCCAAGGAACACACGGAAGTGGCCCGAGACAAGTCCCGTAAGCTTTGTACCGCTGGCCTGAGAGTTATCGGAATCCATATAAAGGAATGTTACGTTGTCAAATTCGCAATCGTAACCCCTTGTCATAAGCTCGCGGTCATATTTTCTTGCGGTAACGTATGTGATATCGCGGAGCACGGTGGGACCGCCGATATAAGCATAGGCGTTCATACCGATGACAACGTGCTGTGCTATGTAAGCAGGGTTTTCCTTGTCATAGCTTGTAACAACAAGGGTTGCATCGTGGAAAGGAATCGAGGTGTGCTGATCGGTATAGGTGGAGTTTCTGCCCCATGCGGTGAATCTGCTTTCCACATTCTTAAGGTTTTTGTTATTGAAAATAAACTCGCCTGCAGCGGAATATTTCCAGAATTCGGGGTGTGCTTCGTTATAAGCCTCAAGGGAGGTGTGGGTATCATCGTTCATAACGTAAACGTTGATGATATCGCCCTTTATAAGCTCGCCCGTTGCATTGGAAGCTGCAACAGCATCCGCAAGAGTAGGCAGAGGAGATTCGGGAGTAAGACCGTCACCGGTGCCGCCCCACTTTATGTAATATGTCTGCTGCTTGGGGGTTCTGGGCTGATATTTTGCGGTGAGAACGCCTGCTGTTTCTTCAACCCAGCCTGCAAACTCCATGCCTTCTTCGGGGGCAGGAACGTTTTTGGATTCTGCTGCCTTGAGTGCATCAAGGCTTGCTGCCACATTCACGGTGTATGCGCCGTAAGCTGGAGCTGTAAATGTGCCGCCTGTGTAATAGTTGATGGTTTTGTTATCATCGGATACTGTGTAGATAATGTTGCCGCCGGAAACAGCAAATACGCCTGCCTCGTCGGTAACGTCAACTGTTGCACCTGTACCTGCTGTGATAACATATTTGTTTTCTTCGGTGGTGGCGTCGGTGGTAATAACGGCACCGTTGTTGAGCACTATCTGAAGCGCACCGCCAATGCTTGCGGCACCGCTGTTTTTAAGTGTTGTAAGAGTTGTGCCGTTGAGAACAACGTTTACGTTCTTTTCGAATGTATATGCAACGCCTGAAACGGGATAAGAAATTTCCAGTTCACCCAAAGTTCCTGCACCGAGAACGGCTGTCATATCGCCCGTTGCGGTGCACGCATTAACGGTAGTCTTAACGTCGGAATTGAGAACGATCTTATTGGAGATCTTTGAGGGAGTAAATGTTATTGTGCTGCCGGGCAGCTTGTTGTTGGGTACGCTGTAATGATAACCGGCATATATTACACCTGCCCAACCTCTGAATGTGTTGCTTATTGTATATGTGGTGGTGGTGCTTCCGTCCTCATTTGTAACAGCAGCTTTGGAAACCTTGCTTTGCTTTATAACAGAGTTTCCGGTAAATTCAACATCATTGCCGCACAAATAAAGTACCCAATAGTGGTTTGCACGGGGGTCAATAATACGGATGTTTTTAAATTCGGAAGGACCTGCGAGATTCATATGTCCGCCCTTATCGTTAAGCCAGCTCCAGTTGGAAGCAAAAACGATAGAGCTCAGGTTTTCGGCAGATTCGCCCTCGTAAATTATCTTTGCTTTGTGGGACTTTGCTGTGCTATAGCTCAAAAAGCCTATGCCTGTGATCTCATCTTTTACGATGGTATCTGTGCCGTCGGCAGTTGTTATAACAGTTTCCCACTTTTCTCTTGTATCCTCGGAGGTTCTGAGAATATGCACTGTTGCTGTATCAATGGCGGTGAGCTTATCCACGTTGTTGATAAGGTCAATAACCTCGCCGATGGTGCCTGCGGGAGAAGCTTCGCTCTTACCGTCGCCGGTACCGCCGTACATAACGTAGTAATCCTTAAGGATAGCATCACGCTGTTTGAAGGTGGCAATAAGCTTTTCGCCGTCATCTGCCCATTTATCAAACACGGTAATACCGTCGGATGAACCTGCGGGAGTACCGAGCTTTGTTATCATTTCGGCCTTATCTGCCGCAGAGTAAACACCGTAAACACCTGCGGGTACGGTAAGGATATTGCCCTCATCGTAATATACGGTGCCGTCTTCTGTTACGGCATAAACCATGCCGCCGTTATGAGTTATTGCAAACTCACCTGCGGTTTCGGTAACATCGATGGAAACGCCGTCTTCCATGGAGGTGATTTCATAAACGGGTGCGTAAGTGTTGCCACCTGCAACGGATAAAGCCTGGGCAGTATAGCCTGCAGGGATAGCGGCGCCGTAGTTCTTTATAATCTGAACTGCACCGTTTACAACAGCGTAAACGCTGCCGCTGGCACCCTTGAACTTTGATGTTACGGAAACACCCTTGCCAAGAACGATGTTCATATTGCCGGTAACGGTTTCTGTACCGCCGGAGCCGTTAAGATAAAGGTTCTTTAATGTGCCGGAGCCTATACGGAGTGTAACATCACCATCAAGCGTCTGCTTGGAACCTGCATCGGTGTAACCGGTCATGGAGATAAAATCGCCGATAATACTTGCGTTGTCAAGATAAACGTCCTGGTCACCGGAAACGGTTGAATTGCCTCTGGTCTGACCGAGGTAGAGATGGGTGGATGAAGGAGCAAACACTTTGCTTGATGTATCCAGGTCCATAAACTTTACGTTTTTGAAGGATACCGGATGGCCGCCCATGTAATTGTCGGTGCCGCCTGCGCTGGAGTTTCTCATATCAAGGAGATTGATATTTTCAAACTCGGAGGGGCCTGCAAGCAGGAAGTGTGAGGCGTTGCTGGATGAGCCCTGATAATTAACGTGACCGATAACGGATGTTACGTTTTCATCGTAGCTTGTGTATTTTATGGTAACTTTGTGCTTTGGCACCTGGTTTATACCGGTGTTATTATAGCCGATAACGCAATCGCTGTCGATAACTGTTTTTGCAGCTTCGCCGCTATCAATAACGTAAACAGTTACCTTGCCGCCTGCCTTGTGACCGTCGGCATTGATATTTTTAACGATATCAACTATGCTGCCTGCAGGAGCATCAACAGAGCGTCCGTCGCCGGTGCCGCCTTTTTTAACATAGTATTCGTAAATATCCTTCTGTTCGGGTTCCTTTATGGTGAAGCGAAGTGTTCCCATAAGCACTTTGTACTGATCGGCAGCCCAATATTTTGCAATATAATCGCCGGGAGTTGTTGCCCATGCGGTTTTGCTGAAATTTGCAACGGATACCGTGCCGGATTCGCCCACAGTATAAGCATATGCCAGTTCGCCGTTGGTAGAACCGGTTCCATCGGGAGTGCTGGATGAATATATGGAGATAAAATCCTTTTCGGATGTGCTTCCTGTGAATGAGAAAGTTATGTCTTCCCCGTATTCAAATTCCGTTTTATCCAAGGATATTTTGGAAATTGTAAAATACTTGGTATCAAGAAGAACACTGTAATTATCTGCGCTCCAATACTTTGCGATATAATCGCCGGGAGTTGAAGCCCATGCGGTTGCGCTGAAATCCGTCAGGGATACAGATCCGGATTCGGGCTTTGTATATGCCCATGCAAGCTCGCCCGAGGCAGAGGTTGTTCCGTCGGGAGTGCTGATGGAATAGATCGATACAAAATCCTTTTCCGAAGCACTGTCGGAAAAGTTTATCGTAAATTCGCCGGGGAAAAAATGGTTTTGTCAAGCGATAATTTTCCGGTTGTGGCGCTTACCTGAAAACTGCATATCGACAGTATCATGGCAACAGCCAGAATTACGCTTGTAAGCTTTGAAAAGTTTCTTTTCATAACTTTTTCCTTTCTTTTAATAATAATGGGTATACTACACCATTATGATAAATACATTATATATTACACATTCCGCTTTGTCAACTATAAAAAGACGATTATATACACAGTTGACAACAAAAAAATATGGTGTTATAATTGAAATGGCTTTTTGTTAAATATCTACCTTTTTTATAAAAATCAAGGAGTTTTTTATGTTATCAAAGGTAAACAGCGCCGGAATTCTTGGCATTGACGGCTACATTGTGGACGTGGAATGTTTTGCATCCCAGTCCATACCCAAATTTGATATCGTAGGCCTGCCCGGAGCATCGGTAAAGGAATCCTACAACCGCATAAAAGCGGCAATAAAATCCGCAGGGCTGGAATTCCCCATGATGTCGGTGACCATAAACCTTGCTCCTGCAGATATGCTCAAGCAAGGCACGGCGTACGACCTTGCCATTCTGCTTGCCATGCTGCGCTGTACAGTACTTTGCGATTGCAACCTTGACGGAAAATGCTTTGCGGGTGAGGTTTCGCTTTCAGGCGCATTGCGCAAAACAAACGGTATTCTTTCCATGTGCATTGCCGCGCGTGATGCCGGCTTTACCGAAATGTACGTTCCCTTTGACAATATAAACGAAGCCTCCGTGGTGGATGGCATTGATGTTTTCGGTGTGCATGATATTTCCGAGCTTACACAGCATCTTTTAAAGGGCAATGTTATTAAACCCGCAAATCACAGCACCGACGGCCTTTTTAACCTTTCCTATGACGGCATACCCGATTTTGCCGATGTTAAAGGTCAGGAGCAGGTAAAGCTTGCCATAGAAATCGCCGCAGCAGGCATGCACAACGTTTTGCTTGTGGGCCCTCCCGGTACGGGAAAAAGCATGCTTGCCAAGCGTATACCCGGTATTTTGCCTCCCATGAGCTTTGAAGAAGCTCTTGAAACCACAAAAATATATTCCGCATCCGGCAACATAGGTGCCGGGCAAACACTTATAACCCGACGCCCGTTCAGATCACCTCACCACACCATGTCCTCGGCAGGACTTGTGGGCGGCGGAAAGATTCCCCAGCCCGGCGAGATTTCCCTTGCCGATAACGGAGTTCTGTTCCTTGACGAGCTGCCGGAATTTGCAAAGGATGCCACAGATGCGCTGCGTCAGCCGCTGGAGGATGGCGAGGTTACCATAACCCGTGTGGGCGGCAGGTTCCGATTTCCTTCACGTTTTATGCTGGTTTGTGCCATGAATCCGTGCAAATGCGGCTATTACGGACATCCCGTAAAGCAATGCACCTGCTCAAGAGGCATTATAGACAAATATCTTTCCCGCGTTTCAGGTCCTCTGCTTGACAGAATGGACATTCAGGTGGAGGTGCCGTCGCTCAGCTTTGACGAGCTTTCCGAAAAAATGCTTGCCGAGCCCTCGGAAAAAATACGCGAGCGTGTTATTAACGCCCGTGAGATAATGCAAAAACGCTACAAAGGCACGGGTATTTCCGCCAACGGCGACCTTACGCCTGCCATGATCCGCCGCTATTGCGTTCTGGACGATGAAGCAGGCGAGGTTATGAAAAACGCCTTTGAGCGCATGGGGCTTTCGGCAAGGGGTTACGACCGTATTTTGCGTGTGGCACGCACCGTGGCAGATATGCACGCCAGCGAAACCATACGCCGTGAGCATGTGGCGCAGGCTGTGCAGCTGCGCAATCTTGATAAAAAATACTGGAACAACTGACGGAGTAAAAAATGAAACTATCAATAGAAGCCAACACGGTTTCGGCACAGAATCAGCTTGCAGATACCGATAAAACAAAATATTACAATATTCCAAAAGCCACCGAAAAAATTGCAATTATAGGCAATTCCATAACTCTGCACGGCATAAAACCAGATATAGGCTGGCACGGAGAATGGGGTATGGCGGCATCCTGCCCCGAAAAGGATTTTTTTCACCTGGTAATGGAAGATTACCGCAAGGTGCATCCGCAAACCTCGTTCATGCTGGTGCAGGCGGCAGAGTGGGAGCAGGATTTTGACAAATCCCCTGCCGACTACCCTTTTCAGCTTAAGGATCTTGCGGCATACGATCCCGACACGGTGGTTATACGCCTTTCGGAAAACTGCAGCCGTGAATACTGTGAAAAACACGATTTTGCCGCAGGCTTTATGGCTCTGTGCGATTATCTTGCCGACGGTGGCAGGAGAAAGCTTATTATAACCGATTCGTTCTGGTACAGTCCCTGGACATATGACGGCATAGCCGAGGCGGCAAACAAATACTGCGGCGGTGCCGTTAAAATATCAGATCTCGGCGAGCTTGACGAAATGAAAGCCATAGGTCTTTTTGAGCACGCAGGTGTTGCGGCACATCCCGGAGATGTGGGCATGCGCGCCATTGCCGACAGAATACTCGAAAAGCTTTTAAATTTGTAATTAAAAAAATGGAGGAATAAAAAATGACACTTATTCAGGAACTGCTTGAAGCCGCCATGGTTATCAGCTTTGGTATTTCGTGGCCGCTTTCCATTCTCAAAAGCTACCGTGCACGTACCGCAAAAGGTAAAAGCCTGCTGTTTTTGTGCTTTATATTTTTCGGCTACGTATGCGGAATTGCATGGAAAATGCTGGTGCTGTACGAAACAGGCTCGATAAAATGGCCCACATACTTCTACTTCCTTAATCTTGTAATGGTGGGTACAGACATTGTGCTTTATTTCCGCAACAAAAGGCTGGATGCACTTAACGAAAGAAAATAAAACAAAACAAAAACGGAAGCTGTCTTAAATGCAAAAGCAAGACAGCTTCCTGATTTATTTATCAATATTTTGTTTTGCTGTATTTATTGATGCTATCAGCATTTTGCGGATTGTTCCGCATTCATTGTATATGTCTTTTATTGTATTTTTATCCAGCAAATCTGATTTAACAAACAATTCTAATCAATATTCTGTTTCATAACATTCTTTGAGCGCAATTTGTAATTTGGAAATAAAATCACTTTTGCTATGAGCATAATTTAATTATTTTAACAGAAAATTCAACCGATAAGTTTCGCAATTTTGACTCTGCCACTATTTATTAGCTCCCCCGCAAACTATTAAAACTTATAATGTATGACTTGTCTATGTGTGAAATATCAACTTCGTTGATGTGAAATAACTTACTTCGTAAATTGTGAAATTTGATGCTAACATCAAGTGAAATGAAATAAATCCTCACACGCCGCAGGCGTATTTCACATTGCGAAGCAATATTTCACGCCCGTATGGCATTTCACAAATCCGATAGGATTTATTTCGTTGAAAAAAGACTATTCTTACGAATAGTCTTTTTTCTGGTGGGGGAAGGTGGATTCGGACCACCGAAGTCAGTGACAACAGATTTACAGTCTGCCCCCTTTGGCCGCTCGGGAATTCCCCCATACATTCTCGGCTGCTGCCGAGAACCTGGAGCTGGTGAAGGGAGTCGAACCCCCAACCTGCTGATTACAAATCAGCTGCTCTGCCATTGAGCCACACCAGCACATTTATAAGCTTGTTCGCTCGGAACATTTGCTATTATAACAGAAACGATTACGTTTGTCAAGTGTTTTTTTAACTTTTTTAAAAAAATTTATATTTTTCGGAATTCACGGCTTTTAAGGGCAAAAATAAAACGAAACAACTTGAAAAATCATGCCGCATATAGTATAATTGAATATAATATTCCACAACGCAAGGAGATTTATACAATGGCAAAAATAAAAGCTTTTCCGGCACTGCGTTTTACCGCTGCCTCAGGCGATATTTCCAAAAACGTGTGTCCGCCTTACGACATTATCTCACCGGCTCAGCGTGAGCAGTATATTGCCGATTCCCAAAACAACATCATTCGCCTTGAGCTTCCCGTGGGCGAAAACGCATACGCCGACGCAGGTGAGCTTTACAAAAAAATGCGCAGCTCCGGCATACTGGAAAACGATGCCACCCCGGGCATTTATGTTTATGAGGAAGAATTTACCGCTTACGGAGAAACAAAAAAAATCAAAGGCATTTTTGCCCGTGTAAAGCTTTGCGAGTTTTCCGAAAACGTGGTTTTGCCCCACGAGGAAACCCTTTCAAAGGCAAAAACCGACCGTTTTAACCTTATGAGTGCAACATTCTGCAATTTCAGCCCCATATATTCCATGTACACCGATGCAAAAGGAGAAATTTCGGGCAAGGTAAAGCAGTTAACACACGGCAAGGCAGATATTGAGTTTACCTGTGCCGACGGTGTTACCCAGCGTTTATGGAAAATAGAAAAGGGTGCAGAAACCGATTTTATCGAAAAGGCTTTTGAAGATAAGCAGCTGTTTATTGCCGACGGTCACCACCGCTACGAAACAGCTTTGAACTTTAAAAAGAAGCTGATATCCGACGGCATTATAACCGATGAAAACCATCCCGGCAACTACGTTATGATGATGCTTATAGACATGGAAAACGACGGCCTTGTGGTGTTCCCCACTCACAGAATGATAAAAGGGCTTGAAAACTTTGACGAGGCACAGGCGCTTGAAAAGATATCCGAATATTTTGACACATGCGAAATAAGCCGCAATGAAATAGAAGCCTCTCTTAACAAAAATGCCGACAAAAAGGCGTATGTTTTCTGCACAAAGAGTGGAAAATACCATCTGCTCACACTCAAAAACACCCCCGATGCCGCAAGCAAGCTCTCTCTGCTCAACCCCGGAAAATCCGATGCTTACAAGGGGCTTGACGTTACCGTGCTTCACTCGCTCATACTTGAAAACCTTTTCGGTATTGACAAGGAAAACATGGCAAATCAAATAAACCTCAAGTACACCCGTGATATTGACGAAGCATGCGACTGCATAAAAGACGCGGAGTTCAACTGTGCGTTTATACTTAATTCCACAAAGGTTAGCGAAATAAAGGACGTGGCTCTGGCAGGCGAAAAAATGCCGCAAAAATCCACGTACTTCTATCCCAAGCTCATAACAGGTCTTGTTATGAATGAGCTTGTACCCTACACCGAAATATAATGGAAATACGTATTATTCCCCACAGCTTTTCGGTTTGCAAGATCAAAGATACATCCTGCATTGATCTTTCCGCAAAATTCACCTTTGCCGCCGTTACCGATGAAGAAATTTCGCTGGTATGCCCCACGGAGCTTGTGCCCGCACGCACCGAGTGCCGCGAGGACGGCTGGCAGGCATTTTGCATATGCGGAACCCTGGATTTTTCGCTGATAGGAATCCTTGCGGATATTTCTTCCGTGCTTGCAAAGGAAAGGATAGGCATTTTTGCCGTTTCCACCTACAACACCGATTACATTTTTACCAAAAAAGAGAATTTTCAAAACGCACTTGCTGCTCTTGCAAAAAACGGATATACGGTAAAATAAGAACAAAATATACAAATTGAAACAGGGCACCCATTCGGGTGCCCTGTGTTTTATATTTTACGCCTCTTCGGGTTCAAGCACGATAACAACTGCGTTTTCATCGCCCAGGTGTTTGCCTATCTGATAAGCGGCATCGTAATCGCACACCACATTTGATGTGGCTTTGAGGTTGCCTATACGGCGTCCTTTTTCCTGAATATAGAAGTTTTTGTCATCGGTTTCGGTGCTGTTATGTGTAAGCAGGATTATCCAGCCCGAACATCCGTTGATAACATTATATTCGGTAAGCTGATCGGAGTTTGTTGCAAGGGAGGTTCCGCAATATGCAAAGCCTTCGCGGTTGGAAACTGCGGATCCCCAGCCGTAACCGGAATGGTTGAGCACATTGTATGCAATATGCACATCCTTGGTATATTTTCTGGATGCGGGTGTAAGCGGACCGGGGCGGTTGTAGAATTCGATACCCCAATAGCAGTATTCAATAAGGTTGCCGTAATATCTTACGTTCTGATGGATACAAACGCCTTCCTCGTTATACTGATGGGTTATGGCGGTATCGTAGATCTGATAGATCCAGTTGTTTTCTACAAAGTAGCCATCGCAATCGCCGTAAATTTCAATGGCGTTGCCGTAAAGTGTGGTAAGGCTGAGAACAGAACCGCCGATCCAGGAGTAAATACAGTTAGTCACTGTGCGGTTTTTGCATCCGCCTGCGCCGCCCATGCCGTGGCCGCCGGTGAACTTGAAGGAGATATTGTCGATGATAACATCGTCACCTCTGCCCGAAACAATTGCCACATCCTCGCCTATTTCGATGGACTTGAAGCGGGAGCCGGGGTTGCCGGATGCGGAGTAAAGATAAAGCTCGCCTGTTTTAAGCTTGCCGTCCTTGCTGTTATCAAGTACAGAGTAATACTGAAGATCGGTATTCATTTGCGCAACATCGCCGGTAAATCCAAAAGCATCGGGGATCTGGCTGTCGCCGAACAGTTCATTGTATGCATCGTCTGTGTGATCAAAAAGATCGTGATCAAAGCCGATAACACCTACATCATGCAGGGCTTCGGTACACTTCCACACGTTTTCCCACTCGGTTTCAACCCACAGTGCAGGATCGGCATAGTTCTTTCTTGACTGCATGATAACAGGTTTTTCGCCTGTACCGTAGGAACCGAGAATGGTGCCGTCCACATTTACGCTTATGTTTCCGCGATAAACACCGCCACGTTCAAAAAGGAAGGTGGTGTTCTTTTTATGGAAAGCTACCTTTGTAATTGCAGCAGGTGTTTTCCACGCAGTTTCGGGAGTTTTACCGTCATTATCGTCATTACCGTTCTTTTCGGAAATGTAGTAAATCTGACCGGTCATTTTGTCACCGTAAATATCCGCAGTGTTGGGAGTTTCAAGCACATCCTTTTTCATCTGTTGGGATATGGTGTCTATACCTCTCATAATGGCATCGGAGGAAAGATCCTTTGACTGATCGTAAAGACCGATAACATATTCTTTGGCTGTTGTGCCGTTTATGGAATATTCGGTGGGTGTCTGCTTGGGTGTCCATGCTGTGCCTTCGGGGTTACATGCCGCAAGCACCTGACCGTTTGCCCAGTGAGAAGCGGTATCGCCAAAGCTTACTGTACCTGCATTGCCTGTGGGCACACGTCCGAGGAGCCTGTTTACCATGGTAACAACTTCCGCGCGGGTAATGCTGTTATCGGGACGGAACGTGCCGTCCTCATAGCCCGTAACTATACCCGATGCCACAGCGTTACTTGCGGCAGGATAAAAGGGGCTTGTGGGTTCCACATCAGGCACATATGCAAGCTTTGTGGATTTTACGGTGCCCAAAGTGTTTATTTCGTAAATAAGCTGTGCAAATTCCGCACGGGTAATATTTTTGGCAGGTTCAAATCTGCTGCCGCCCCAGGTGCTTACAAGATCAAGCAATCCCATATGCTCAAAAAGACCGATATAGGATTCATACCAGGAGCCGGGCTCCACATCTGCAAAATCAGATGTGACCTTGCCTTTGAAGCTGTTTTCGTCAGCCACTATTCTGGAAAGCATAACAACCGCTTC
>JAZSGA010000269.1:0-12151 GCA_045532495.1 Eubacteriales bacterium
CCATTCACCGGAAAACCACTCAATAGGTTCGCTGTTGCCTATGCCGTAAACATATTCGGCGCTGCCGTCTGTAAACAGGTCAAGGTACATAACCATAAGTTCTCCGTCGCCGTCTTCGGCTTCACAGAACCAGCTGCCGCAGTAAATCGGATCGGCTCCGTCAAATGCGCCTATCTCAATGTCAAAATATTCGTTTATGTTGGCATAGGGCGTTATATCGTATATGCCTTCCGCTGTAACAAGCGAACCGTCCATGCCTGATGTGCAAGGGCTGTAGTCAAAATAATCCGTGCTTAATATAACATTTGGCATAATTTCGCTTATGTTGCAGAAAAGCAGGAACGGGGAACCGCCAACCGATTCTCCTAAAAGCTCACCCTTTTCCAAATCAAAGGTTTCTTCATTGAGTACAGCTTCGTAAATCCTGACGTCGGTTTCGGTGTCTGCCGGAACTATAAGATAAAGCTCGTTGCAATCTGTGGAAAAAATATAATCTTCCTCTATATCTTCCGCAAAGGGATAAAGCTCGTAAATACCAAGATCATCAAGATACGATTGAACATCAAATGCAGTTTCGTCATATCCGAGATAAGCCACGCCAAGCTGCGATCCGCTATCAGATATTTTAGTTTGCATATCTTCAAGAGAATTTCCGTCAGGCTCCTGTTCTTTGGTTATTTCGGTCGTTTCGCTGTCATCGGGCGGAGTTACACTTACGTTGCACGATGTAAAAAACGTAAAAGCAATGCATGACGCAAGTAAATACATAAAAATCATCTTCATTTTTTCACCTTTATTATTGTACTTTAGCAAGTGCGGCATCAGCTTTTGCAATAAGCTCTGTTCTGTCGCCCTCAAGGTAGTTGCCAAGACTTTCTGCGGCTGTAGCAGCCTTTTCCTCAAGGTCTTCTGCACCTGTTGCGGCAGCCTTTACAGCTCCTGCTATATCCTTTATAGCCGCCATCTGTTTTTTGGCATTGTTGATGGAATTGCCGAGAGTTTTCTGTATTCCGAACATTGTGTCAAAATATTTTTCGATGGATTTAAATTCAAGACTGTTGCTTATTTCAAATCGGAAGTCGTAAAGTCCTGCCGTGTTGTTGAAGAACATATGACAAAATTCCTTTTTTTCGATTTTGCCTTCGGAATTCTTTACGGATTCTTCTTCGTATTCATAGGAAGCAAGATCCGCTATTCTGTACACACAAGCAAGCTGGCTTTTGCCAAAAACAATGAATTTGTATCTTGTTTCCACAAGAGCCATAAGACCGGTGGAAGGGGAAACGTAGATATCTGCGCCGAATCTTTTTAGTTTTTCTTCTTTAACCTTGGTTTTCTGTAAGGGTATAAAGATCTGATTCCATGCTTTTGTGCCTTTTTCAACCTGCTCCATGTGCGATTTTACTTCGTCGATGGTGGCGGGAACAAAATCGAATAATTTAAGACACTTCTTTGCACAAACCTTTCTGCAAATGTGTGTTTTATCAGCCAGCTGCTGACCTGTAAATAGATTAACTTCTGCTCCGCATATTGCGCATGTGTTCTTTGCCATAGTATTTCCTCCGTTTTTATTAAAAAATTTATAAACTGATATGTTGCTTATTGATAAATAAGCTGTTTGCCGCATTGAGGGCAATAATTGTATTTTGCCGAAACAGCTGTTTTGCATTTGGCGCATACAAAGTGGTTTTTGATGTAAAACATATAAAGCGATTCGGTGGGCAGCTTTGCGCCGCATTGTGTGCAGGAGTGATTTTTTGTACTTGATTTTGCTCCGCAATGTGTGCACACCTTAATCTTTCTCATGGCATCCGGGCCAAGTTCGTACTGAATCATGCTTTCGTGACGTAGTTTTTCCTGATATTTTGTCAAGGCTACACCTCTCCTTCATAACGCAGGGGATTTTTGCATACAGTGCAATTTGTTATTTCCTCCTTTACTGCGGTGCCGCAATGAGGACAGTATTTGGGCGGCTCCTCCCACGGGGCACATGCAACACATTCCAGAACATCGGCATTGAACATCAAAGAATCGACCCATTTGCCGCATTTTTTGCAGTGGTTGAACTGTTTTTTTGCTTCGTTGTTCCAAATTTGCTCAAGCTGTGTTTCGGAATCACTATCACTGATGGGAGGCGATGTGTATTCAAGCGCACCCGAAAGATCGCAGAAAAACTTATAGCGTTGTATGCCTGTACTGTCCGTAATTAATTTGTGCTGTGCCTTTTTGTTCTGCATAATACTTATCCTCCTTTCATAATTGTATCTGTATTTGATTCTATAATAAATTATATTTATATTTATTTTTTTGTCCCCCGACCAATTGAGTAAAAGGTGAGGTTTTGAATAAAATTTTTGATATTTTTTTCAATAAAGTATAGGAAAAAGTATGGGTAAAGGGTGGCTACACTGCAAAAATGTATTAAAATAACGGTTGCAACGGGCAGGCATTAAAGCTTTTACCCGTTACAACCGTTTAAATGTTGTAACTTTTTTACATTTGTTGCTATGGCGATTTGCTTGTTATTGGTTATTCGGAATTCTGTAGCCTGTTGTAAAATCCACAATATTTTGCGGCTTTTTGTTGCAAAGATAAGCTTCAAGGTTTGTGTATGCAAGCTTTACAATGTTATCATAGGTTTCGCGCAGATTATAAAAACCCGATATGTGTGGGGTTATTACTGCGTTTTTGCATTGCCACAAAGGATGATCGGCTGGCAAAGGTTCAGGCATGGTAACATCAAGTCCTGCACCGCCCAAATGACCCGATTCAAGAGCTTTATAAAGCGCCTCTGTATCTATTGCCGAGCCTCTGCCTGCGTTGATTATCACAGCGCCTTTTTTCATTTTTGAAATATTTGTTTCATTTATAATATTAATTGTATCAGGCGTTTCGGGCAGAGCCATGGCTATTATATCAAAATTCCCTATTATATCATTCAACTCATCGGGTTTGTACATTTTTTCAATATAGTAAGGTTTTTCGGTTGTTGTTCGGCGTATGCCCGAAACTTTTATTCCAACAGCATTTGCGGTTTTTGCGAATTCCGAGCCTATATCTCCCATACCGAGAACCAGGCATGAAGCGCCGCGGATCGATTTTACCTTGCCTTCGCCGTGCCACATGTTTTTGTTTTGATTGTCACGGTACAGGTGAAGCTTTTTGTATATTTCAAAAAGCATGCCCATCATGTGTTCGCTTATGGCGTGCCCAAAGGCTCCCGTTGAGTTTGTAAGCAAAACTCCCGATGGCAGTATTCCTTCTTTTACATAGTTGTTGGAGCCTGCCATGGATAAGTGCAGATATTTAAGGTTTACTGCCTCCTGTAATCTGTCTGTGTGCGGACAACCTATTATTATCGAATATTTCGAAAGATCGATATTTGAAATGTTGTCGATGTCATCAAAATCAATGTCGCAATTATGCGTTGCCGCAAGATTTAAGAATTTGGGCTTTGTATCTGATTCTATGGGTATCAGAAAAAGAATCCTATTTTTCATACATTCTCCGTTTCAGTTGGTGTTTTTGTATTTTAGCGGTGAAATTCCCACATTGGATTTGAATAATCTGCCAAAATAACTTGAATCGGTAAAACCGCACAGCTCTGCCACTTCGCTTACCGTATACATTTTGGAAAGTAAAAGATCTTTTGCACGCATCATGCGCAGTTCTATCTGATACTCAATGGGGGATATGTGGTAAATATCATGAAACAGCCTGCGCATATGAGTTTCGGAAAGGTCGCATAACTTTGCAAGCTGTGTTATGGTTATTTGCTTATCAAAATTACTGTCAATATACTCTTTTACAGGTGAAATGCGCATCAGCTCACTTCGCTTGAGCGAGGATGTGCTGAGCTCGTTGAAAAACTCCGATATCAACGTGTATAACTGCGCTTTTGCAGCCAGCCTGAAGCCGCTTTTTTTATCGTTCCATATGGAAAGCAGCCTTACAAAACCCGATTCAAACATGGTGTTGTTTTTTGTGTTGAGTGTAACAATTTTGTCCCCCGTTATGTATGAATAAAGCGGACCGTTAAGCGCCTGATCGGGCTGTATACCAAAATTGACGGTATAATGTATAAAATCCTCCCGCGAAAACGCCTCAACAGTGTATTTTGCTTTTTCGGGCAAAAACATAATTGTGCCGGGCACCGCTGTTATTGTTTCATTCTCCATGTAAAATCCGGCTTTTCCGTCAAGGATATAAACAAGACCGTATGTCATTCTGCCGTTGGCATATGCGCTGTAACGCATGTTGGTGTGATAATCGTTGCGGTGAATAAGCTGAATATCTGTTATGTTAATGTCATAATCGATAACAGGGGAGATACTAATAAAATTATTCATTTTTTCACTTCTATGCAGCAGTATCCGAAGGCGGAAACATCGTCTACCGTAAGCATATCTCCTTTTAAAGCTCCCGAACAGTTGACAAATTCTGCGGATTTGTATACTGAATCGAGATAAATTTCCGCATTGTGTATGCTGTCAGCAAAAAAGTTCCATAGTCCTATTGATAAAGCGTTGCTGTCTGCCGACTTTTTTGCCATTATGTAAAGGTAAGGATGATTTGCGCTGTATGCAGGCAACGGCGACAAGAAAAATTGCTTGCAAACCTTGGCAATTTCTTTTGATCTCATGTAGTTGCGGTAAAAACAATCAGAGCTGTTGTATGTGTCAACATTGAGTACATAATACTTTTCGCCGTTGCTGTTTTGATAAGTAAAGGAGGCGGGTGTGCCGCAATCTTCGTATGTGCTTCTGACACATGCATTGGGGTTTATGCTTATGCTTTGTGCTGCTGTCTGATCGTGGCGAACCCGTTCACCGTTTTCCGTAAAGTTTTCGGCTGTGGGTGAAATACTGTCACCAAAGCTTTTGATTCCCACATCTGTGCCGCTTTCCTGCATTATTTTTGCCGCTCTTATGTCGATAATAAGTCCGTCAACGGCGGCGTTATCCGGCAAATAACGTGCGTTGTCGCCAAAGGCAATGCCCACACCTTTGCCATTGTATTTTGTTGGCACAGAGATTTCCGAAAGCATTTTTGAAGTGATGGGGAAGAAGGCGTTGTATACATTTCCGCCGTAGGAAAGCTGTTCGGGTACGTCCATATCTTCATATTTACGCATGGCTTCGTATACACGGATTCCCTGACATTCTTTGTTGGAAAAAATTCTCTCGATACTCTTGTAGAATTCTGTGTTTTCACAATGGGCTTTTATATATCCTGTTTCGTATTCGTTGGACGAACAGTAATCAATCATATATTTAAGGATGCCGCAAAGAGAGCCGTCTGCACGCAGGGCGGTATCAAAGCCTTCAAGATAGCTTGAGGGTGTGTAATATCGGGGTCGGGGATAGGTATCGCCTTCTGCAATAATTTCTATATCGCTGTCGCACCAGCTTGCCTGCAATCTTTCAAGCTCAATTATGCTCGAAAGGCTGTTGCCCCAACCTTTAAAGGGTGCCCAGTACGGTGCTCCTATGAGGCGTAAAAGAGGCTTTGTGTTACCGGCAAGGACTTTGCATATCTCGGCAGGAGATGCTCCGTCAAAGTCCCATGTGGTAATGCAGGCGCATAATCCGAATCTGATAGCAGGGTTAATGCTGTCCACAGCATCACGCATAAGTTTTGCAAAATCAAGAAAAACTTTTCTGTTTGCGGCAATAAATGCGCAACGGTATTTGTTTTTGCCGCCTTTGAACAGATAGTCCTTAATATCGGAAGCTGTAAGATTTTCTCCAAGCATATCCGAAATAAGTGCCATGTGGTTTTTACAGGTACATCCAAGCTGCACTTCGGTGTAACAGCCATAGCGGTAGTCGTCGTCAAATAAAATAAAATCCACGCCGCATTTTGCAATGCTTTTAATAAAATCGGCTGCCATATCGCAAAATGCTTTATCCGAAGGACAAACTTCCTCTTTGCACGTTAGTCCGTCCGGGGAAGATATTTTTTCGAAATCGTTTTTGTATCTTACGGCAAAGCTCCAAAGCCACACACCTGTTTCAAATCCGTTACTTTTAAAGTAATCAACGGCTTTGGCGATGGAAGCCATAAGCGATTGCTTTTTTTCGGCATCAACTATGTATGAATCAATTGCCAGCATAACGCGTGAAGCGCCGACGGATTTTAGCTGATCAAGTGCCGGCTTAAAACCGAATTTTTCTATATTTTTAAGAACCATCGGTACGGAAATATTGTACAAAACTGCCACCTCCATATCTCTTGTTTCAGTATATAGCCGTTATATGATTTTGTCAAGACAATTTTGGACAAAAAGTGCTTAAAATGGACGGATTATCTCTTTACATTATCGACTTTTGAATGTATATTTTAATTAAGAATATTTTATTGAACAGGAGATATATTATGTTTAAAAGAAAAGCAAGAGTGGCTGTTGTTTCACTTGGCCACGAAATTTACTGGCCTCAGTTTGACGGCCTTAAGGAAGAACTTTCTAAAAAATCCGGCGAATTTATCAGCTACTTCTCCGATGAAACCGAAGTTTTTGATGTGGGTTTTGCCGATAACGTTGATCAGGCTTTTGCTTGTGTTCAGGAATGTAAAAAGCTTGATATTGACGCTCTTTTCCTTATAATGTCTACATATGTAACATCCGCTGTGGCAGCACCTTTTGCCATTCACCTTGATGTTCCGCAGATCCTTGTGGGTATTCAGCCGCTTAACAAGCTCGATTACGAAAAAACAACCACTTACATGCAGCTTTGCAACGATGATATCTGCGCAATGCCTGAGGTTGCAGGTGTTTATGAACGCCTTGCAAAGGATATGCCTTATTTTATAGTTGCGGCTTCTTCACAAACAGATAAAATCAAAAACTCAGTTACACTGTGGGAAAAGGCACTTTCTGCCAAAGCAGCTTTCAAGTATGCAAAGATCGGCTATCTCGGCCACACATACGAAGGCATGTATGATATGAACTGCGACCCCACCATGTTTACAAAGACATTCGGATCCCACGTCAAAATGCTTGAAATGTGCGAACTTGCCGATTATTGCGAATCCGTAAGTGCCAATGCCATAAACGAAAGAATAGACCTTATTGAAAGCATGTTTGATATAAGAGAGCCCTCCGGCGATCCTCTTACTGATTACGTGCAGAGAAGCGACCTTGAATGGTCTGCACGCCTGTCGCTTGCCCTTGATACCCTTGTTGAAAAGAACGGTCTTACAGCCCTTGCTTATTACTATAAGGGCGAAGGCGGCAATCTTTACGAACGCATAGCATCTAACCTTATAATCGGTAACACCCTGCTTACAAGCAAAGGTATTCCGCTTGCGGGTGAGGCTGATCTTAAAACTGCAGCATCCATGCTTATCACCAACCGTGTTGGCGGCGGCGGTTCTTTTGCAGAGCTCCATCCCTTTGATGTTAACGATGATATTGTTCTTATCGGACATGACGGCCCCCACAATATCACCATAAGCGATTCAAAACCCATCATACGTAAGCTCAAAAAGTTCCACGGCAAATCCGGTGCAGGTATCTCTGTTGAATTCAACCTCAAAGTAGGTCCTGTTACACTTCTTTCCACATCTTCAGACAGAAACGGCAATCTTAAGTTTGTACTTGCAAAAGCCGAATCCATGGCAGGTGCTATTCCTCAGACCGGTAACACCAACACAAGATGTAAGTTTGATATGCCTGTAACCGATTTCCTTGAAAAATGGTGCGCAGCAGGCCCCACACATCACCTTGCACTTGGCTGCGGTGATAACACCGAAGCAATTAAACTGTTCGCAAAAATATCCCATATCGGTCTTGAAGAAATCAAATAATTAAAGGAGTGATATTTTGTATACTTATGAATATCCAAAGGACATGAACGTCGGCAGAGTATGCCTTGAAATGTCCCTCAAACCTTTCAAAAAGCTTGATGACGAATATATCGAAGCTGTTTGTACAGAACTGTTTGAACAGTGGAAACCTTTGCTTGACAGAGCAACGGGTTGCAACGTTATGTTCTGGACCAGCGACGGAAGCGAAATTCTTGAATATTCCGGAAATATCGAAGATGAATTTGAATGGGCAAGATATATCGGTGTGGGCAACCCGAAGTGCGTAGACCGTGTTCCCGGTACACTTTGGGATGATGACCGCTGGGTTCATGTTACACCTGTGCTTTATACCGAAAATCCTCCCGTAATGCATTATACCGATCTTGCGCGTATTATAGCTGCAGTTAAGCGTGTCGGCAAAAAAATGACAGGCTTTGATATTTCTGTCGGCGAAACCTTTGACCCCGGACCGGAATTTGCTTATTCCGATTTCAAGTTTGAACGTCACACCGAACTCAATAAAGGTCAGATAATGGGTGCGTGGATTCATTGCGCGGGTACCCTTAATGCGGATGACAAAAAATACGCAGCTTACCCTAACGGCATACCCCAGGGCACGGTTTTTGGCGAGTTTTTGTCAAAACAGTTTATGGCACTTGCAAAAGACGTTGGCTTTGATTACCTCTGGCTTTCCAACGGCTTCGGCTTCTCTCTTGAAAGCTGGAACTGGATCGGCGAGCTTTTTGACGGCGAAAAGTTTGACTTTGAAAATGCCGCAAAGGTTCGTGATTCCATCGCACAGTTCTGGGAACATTACACTCCCAACACAGATTTCATAACCGAAGTGCGCGGCACAAACCTTTCTACCGCAATAGACATTGCCGCAGGCGGCTGCCCCATAGATTACATTTATCAAAACAACATCATTGCTCCTCCCAACTCACCCTGGGCGGCGCTTGATTCCCGTTTTGGTCTTGAACTTATCGGTTATATGTCCCATATGGCAAATGTGCCCTCCAACGGTTATGCTTTCAGATACTATACCCATGACCCGTGGTGGATAAATTGCCCGTGGTTTGACAGATACGGCAGATCCCCTCATGATATTTACCTGCCGCTCGCTGTTACCCGTATTAACGAAGAAGGTAAGACTGAAAAGCCTGTTGGTATCAGCTTCCTTTCTGCCGATGACTCCCTTGGCGAGCTTCCCAGACGTTGCCCCAATGAAGTTATTCCTCATTTGCTTGAAAGCTTCAGAACCTATCCTGATGGAGCAGGCCTTGTAACATGGCTGTATCCCTTTGATTATTACTGTGAAATGGGTTTGCGCAAAGGACATCCCGACAGAATATTCATGGATGACTGGTTTATAGAATCTGCAATCGACGGCGGTTTCCCCATGAACACCGTTGTTTCCGATACAGTATTCTCCAAAGTAGATACCAAAATATTCAAACATTCCGTTATCGTTTGTCCCGTGCCCGAAGCAGGCTCCGATTACGAAAAGTGCGTATTTAAGGCACTTGATGCAGGGCTTCCTGTTCTTATGTACGGCAATACAAAGTTTGCATCCGATAAGATTCGTTCTTTGCTTGGTGTTAAGCTTGTTGATGAGCTTAACGATAAAGCCGATTACCGCATTGTAACAGATATTTATGCGGATAAATATACAAGCACAAAGCCCACAGATGTGTTCTGCCACGATCCGCTTACATCCAATGGTGGCTTGGGTGAAGCATCGGATGGCAACACACAGGTGCTTGCAACCGCAAAGGCTGTAGAAAACGGCGCAGAAAGAGTTTATGCAACATACAATCCTGCCGCACGCATTGCCTGGATCCGCGGCAGCTTCCCGTACCGCAACAGCGGCCACGAAGCCCATTTGCCCCAGATGTTTGATCTTACAGAAAAGTTCCAAACACCCCGTCTTATGCGGTCTTTGCTTTCAAAGCTTGGCGTTTCCATCTCTTTCGAAACCTACGAAGCAAACGATAAGCTTCCGCTAATCCTCACTTCTGCTTATAAGAACGGCTATTATTTCACAGCTTTCTCCAAGGATGAAACTGTTAAAACTTCTCTTTCTACTCCTTACGGCGCACCTGTTATCACAAACACATCCTGCCTTATCAGCAATGACACCGCCGTATATTCGCTCCCCAAGTGTCTGCACGAAGAATGTCGAGTGTTTGTAAAACAAAAGGCAGAATCAAAACTCATGTGTCGCACAGAAACCATCGGTGATGTAATGTATAATGACCACCGTATTTCAATAAACGGACTTGTAAACGCTGACGTTACATTTATGATGGAACCCGATTCCAACTGCCGTATGTACATAGAGAAGCCTTCCAAGACCGCAACCACAGTTCCTTTCTGGGTTGACGGTAATGTGGAATTTACTGTTGACGAAAACGGTTATGCCACAGCTAAAAACATAACCGGCAGATTGAGCATTGTATGGCAGGATAACAAGAGCACAGAACTTTATAAAGAAATTGGTTACATAAACGATACTTGCGATAATACCGTTGTATGGAAGGGAAATAAATAAAGCATTATTGCAGATAAATGTTTACATGAGTAACTGATATAATAAAAATACGCAAATGAAAATTTGCGTATTTTTTCTTTTTTTGGAATATTTTTTGAAAATCTATTGAAATTACTGACGATTATTGGTACAATATAAGTTAAAGATAATATTTATTGAAAGGTGTTTGATTATGAGTAAAATAACTGTTTTTGATCATCCCCTTATTTCTCACAAAATTACTATTCTCCGCGATGAAAAAACCGGTTGTAAGCAGTTCCGTGAAATTATCGAAGAAATTGCAACTCTTATGGGTTATGAAGCAATGCGCGATCTTCCCACAACTGAAATAACTGTTAAAACTCCTATTACAACAACAAAATCCAAAATTATTGCAGGCAAAACTCTTGCGGTAGTGCCTATCTTGCGTGCAGGTCTTGGCATGGTCAACGGCATACTTGCTTTGGTGCCCGGCGCAAAGGTTGGTCATATCGGTCTTTACCGCGACCATGTTACACATGAGCCCCATGAGTATTACTGTAAGCTGCCCGAGGATATTGCAAACCGTCTTGTAATATTGCTCGACCCCATGCTTGCCACCGGCGGATCCGCCTCCGCGGCTGTGGATTTTGTTAAAAAGCATGGATGCAACCACATAAAATTCATGTCTATCATCGCCGCTCCCGAAGGAATTGAACGTCTTTCCAAGGATCACCCCGATGTTGAGATCTATTGCGGCTGTTTGGACGAAAAACTTAACGAAAACAAATACATTGTTCCCGGTCTTGGTGATGCCGGCGACAGAATTTTCGGCACTATCTGAGCATTACAATTTAGGAGTCTTTTAAATGCCAAATCTTATTATTCCAAAGGATTATAAGTCTTTACTTACAATCCGTCAAACCGAAGTAGCTATAAAAAAAGTAAAGGATTTTTTTGAAAAAGATCTTGCAATTCAGCTTAACCTTACCCGTGTATCTGCGCCCCTTTTTGTTAAAACCTCAAGCGGTTTAAACGATACGCTTAACGGTGTTGAGCGCCCCGTTGCTTTTGACATAAAAGGCGAAAAAGATAACGTTGAAATAGTTCAGTCGCTTGCAAAATGGAAGCGCCATGCACTTGCACATTATCGCTTTGAGCGCGGTGAAGGTCTTTATACCGATATGAACGCCATTCGCCGTGATGAGGATACCGATAACATCCACTCCATTTATGTGGATCAGTGGGATTGGGAGGTTACCATAAACAAAGAGGACCGCAATCTCGATACCCTTAAATCTTTCGTAAAAAAGATATACACTTCCTTGCGTCATACCGAAAGATACATCGCTGATGAGTATTCCTTTGCCGCAAAGTTTATGCCTGAAAAGATCACTTTTGTCACTTCTCAGGAGCTTGAAGACCGTTTTCCCGATCTTACTCCCAAACAGCGCGAATATGAGATCGCCAAGGAATGTGGTGCCGTTTTTATCATGCAGATAGGCGGTAAATTGCGGTCGGGCAAAATTCATGACGGCAGAGCTCCCGACTATGATGACTGGAAGCTTAACGGCGATATTATCGTATATTACCCCGTACTTGATATTGCTCTTGAGCTTTCTTCCATGGGCATACGTGTGGATGAGGAATCACTCATATCTCAGCTTAATGAGCGTGGTTGTCCCGAAAGAGCAGAGCTTCCTTTCCAAAAGGCTTTGCTTGAACATAAGCTTCCTTATACCATCGGTGGTGGCATAGGTCAGTCCAGAATGTGCATGTTCTTTTTAAGAAAAGCTCATGTGGGCGAGGTTCAATCTTCTGTATGGAACGAAG
>JAZSGA010000023.1:0-13936 GCA_045532495.1 Eubacteriales bacterium
AGAGCAATCTTGATGGTGTCGCCGGATTTTGCTGTGGAGCGGGAGGATACTGTAGCAACGAGGTTAGCTGCTTCTTCAACGTTGAGGTAAAGGTGAATGTTTGCACCCATAAGTTCTGTAACGTCAACAGTAGCTTCTGTAACCCACTCGGAGAGGGAAGAAAGATACATGGGTTCGTCATGAATGTTTTCGGGACGGATACCAAGGATAACTTCCTTGCCGATGTAACCCTGAAGTTCTTCGTTGCTTGCCTTTTCTGCAGGAAGCTTGAATTCGCAGCTGCCGAAGCAAGCGTAAAGGCTGTCGCCCTTCTTCTGGATGGAAGCGTTAACGAAGTTCATCTGAGGTGTGCCGATGAATCCTGCAACGAAGAGGTTAACAGGTTCGTCGTAAAGCTTTTGAGGAGAATCAACCTGCTGGATGATACCGTCCTTCATAACAACGATACGGCTTGCCATGGTCATAGCTTCGACCTGGTCATGGGTAACGTAGATGAAGGTTGTACCGAGTCTCTTGTGAAGCTTGGTAAGCTCGGTTCTCATGGAAGCACGGAGCTTAGCATCGAGGTTGGAAAGAGGTTCGTCAAGAAGGAATACCTTAGGCTCACGAACGATAGCACGACCGAGAGCAACTCTCTGACGCTGACCGCCGGACAAAGCCTTAGGCTTTCTGTCAAGCAGGTGCTTAATATCGAGGATACGTGCAGCTTCTTCAACACGTCTCTTGATTTCTTCCTTGGGAGTTTTGCGGAGCTTAAGACCGAATGCCATGTTTTCGAACACGGTCATGTGAGGATAAAGAGCGTAGTTCTGGAACACCATGGAGATATCTCTGTCTTTAGGAGCTACGTCATTAACGAGTCTTTCACCGATGTAAAGTTCGCCGTCTGTGATTTCTTCAAGGCCGGAGATCATACGGAGAGTGGTGGATTTACCACAACCGGAAGGGCCTACGAGAATGATAAATTCCTTGTCCTTGATTTCAAGGCAGAAATCCGAAACAGCGGTAACGTTGCCCGGATATCTTTTGTAAATGTGCTTTAATGATACGCTTGCCATTAAAAATATCCTCCTGAAATTTAATACAATTGAACGAGGCACAAATGTGCCGTATTATCGTTATTTAACATATAATATAATACCAAAAATCGGCGAGAAAATAAAGAGTTTAAATCCCCAAATTTTAATAAGATTATTTGGTAATATTGCACAAAAATCGGCGGTTTTTGAAAAATATAAAACTTTAAAGTACTAAAAACAATGGATTTTGTGCATTTTTGCCCAACAAAAAATCAATTTTTACCAATTAACCAAAAAACCGCTTAAACATATGTGCAAATTGCTTTATAACGACGGTTTTTTATGCAAAAATTGTACTTTTGCTGTGATTATTTTTCGTTTACGGCAGCAAGCAAAGCTTCCGTGCGGTCTTTTCTTTCCCATACAACGCCCAGATCTTCGCGTCCGAAATGTCCGTAAGCTGCCAGCTGTTTGTATATGGGACGACGAAGTTCAAGAGCTTCGATGATGGCGGCAGGACGGAGGTCAAATACCTTTGAAACTGCCTTTGAGATAACATCATCTGATACCGTGCCTGTGCCAAAGGTGTCGATCATAACCGAGATGGGCTTTGCAACGCCGATGGCGTAAGCAATCTGAACCTCACACTTCTTTGCAAGTCCTGCTGCAACCACGTTTTTAGCCACATAACGTGCAGCGTATGCAGCGCTTCTGTCTACCTTTGTGGGATCCTTGCCGGAAAAAGCTCCGCCGCCATGACGAGCATATCCGCCGTAGGTATCAACGATTATCTTTCTGCCCGTAAGGCCGGAGTCTCCCTGGGGACCGCCCACAACAAAGCGTCCTGTGGGGTTTACATATATTTTTGTGTCTGCATCCATAAGGCTTGCGGGCACGGTGGGGTTGATAACGTTTTCTATAATGTCCTTGCGGATCTGTTCAAGGGTAATCTCAGGAGCGTGCTGGGACGATACAACGATGGCATCAACGCGAACCGGAACATCATCGTGGTATTCTATTGTCACCTGGGTTTTTCCGTCGGGACGGAGATATGAAAGTGTGCCGTTTTTGCGCACCTCGGTAAGTCTTCTTGCGAGCTTGTGTGCAAGGGAAATGGGCAACGGCATAAGCTCGGGGGTTTCATCGCAGGCATAGCCAAAAACCATACCCTGGTCGCCGGCACCGGTATCGTATTTATCGGTATCACCGTTCTTTGCTTCGTAGGATTTGTCAACTCCAAGGGCGATATCGGGGGATTGCTCGTGAACAGAGCTTATAACTGCACAGGTATCGCAGTCAAAGCCGAACTTTGCTCTGTCATAACCTATTTCGTTTACGGTGCTGCGTACTATGGATTGAAAATCAATGGTGCTTTTTGTGGTGATCTCGCCCATAACAACAACAAGACCGGTTGTTGTGGCGGTTTCACAGGCTACGCGTGCCATGGGATCCTGTGCAAGAATGGCATCAAGCACAGAGTCGGATATAAGGTCGCACATTTTATCGGGATGACCTTCGGTAACCGATTCGGAAGTGAAAAGAATTTTTTTCATGGTATAATGATCCTTTCATGAATTTTGGCAATAAAAAAACTCCTCAAGTGTATCAAGGAGCGACGGAAAATCTCATCTTTCGGAACGCATGTGTTCCGCAGGAAGTAGCACCTTGTAAACATTACAGGTTGCCGGGCTTCAAAGGGCCTGTCCCTCAGCCGCTCTTGATAAGAGTTATTCTATTTAACAGATATATATTAACACATCATTATATCTTTGTCAAGCAGGTTGAACGAAAAACAGCATTTTCTATAAAAACCTCTATGTTTTTGCCGAAAAAACACACATAAATGTCAGTTGTGCTTGTAAAAAAACGATTTTGATATTATAATATGGTTGTAACAGTTTTACGGAAGGAAATTACAAAAATGCCGAAATCTGCAAATCACAAGCTAAAGCTTTTGTACCTTATGAAAATATTTCTCGAATATTCTGATGAAGACCATCCGCTTACGGTGGCGGATCTGGCAACACATCTGGCGGGCTACGGAATAACAGCGGAGCGTAAAAGCCTTTATTCCGATATAGAAATGCTGCGTGAATTCGGCCTTGATATCGAAACGGTAGAGGGCAGGGCGCACGGTCATTATGTGGCAAGCAGAGATTTTGAATTGCCCGAGCTTAAGCTTCTGGTGGACGCGGTGCAGTCATCAAAGTTCATTACGCAGAAAAAAAGCCGTGAGCTTATAAAAAAGATCGAAGGCTTTGCCAGCAAATATCAGGCAACGGGGCTTGAACGTCAGGTGTTTGTTGCCAACCGTATAAAGACCATGAACGAAAGTATTTACTATACCGTGGATTACATACATACAGCCATATCCAACGATTCGCAGATATGCTTTAAATATTTTGAGTGGACATCCGATAAGCAAAAACGGCTTAAGCACGGAGGCAAGGATTACATTTTAAGCCCATGGTCGCTGACCTGGGATGATGAAAATTACTACCTTGTGGCATATGATTCCGAGCAGGAGCTTCTCAAGCATTACCGTGTGGACAAGATAACCGATGTAAAGGTGCTTGACAAAAAACGTGAGGGCGCAGAGCTTTTTTCGGAATTTGATATGGCGGTATATTCCAAATCGGTTTTCGGAATGTTTGGCGGAAATGCGGAATTTGTTTCGCTTTTGTGCGATGAAAGCCTTGCAGGTGTTATAATTGACCGCTTTGGAAAGGACGTGGTTTTTATAAACCGCGGTGACGGAAAAATAGAGATAAATGTAAAGGTTGTGCTTTCGCCTCAGTTTTATTCCTGGGTATTCGGCTTTGGCAACCGCATGACGGTGCTTTCTCCCCAAAAAGCCCGTGACGGATTTATTGATCAGATAAACAGCGTGGCAAAGCTGTACCAATAAAATCAAACCAGGTAACATTTGTCCATCATATATGTTTTTTTGTCTATTTATTTGAATGTATATGTATGATAGAATTACACTAATAAATGATAGAGGTGTTGTGATTATGACAAAAGAACAGTGGATGTCTTCCCTCGGTGTTTTAAGTGAACGCGACAGTGAGCTTATAAGCCGTTGCTTTGATACTTTGAAAGACAATACATATACCGACGGCGGATACTTATGGAGCCCTTATCGCTGCGTTTCTCCCGGCAAAGGCAGATTTGAAGGTGTATGGAATTGGGATACGGCTTTTCATGCGGTAGGCTTTTCACGTTGGGATATACAGATAGCAAAAGAAAACATCGAAGGCTTCTTTAAATTTCAGCGCGAGGACGGCCAAATACCCGACGTTATTTTTGAGGATGGCAGAATAATTTATACTGCATCCAAGCCCCCCTTGTTTGCATGGGCAACCGAGCAGGTTTACAAGCGTGAAGAAAACGCGGATTTTATTAAACTGATGTACCCCAAGCTTGCGAAACACGCAGAATTTATGGAAAATAACCGTTGCAAAAACGGGCTGTTTTGTTATGACGCCGAAAACAAGGACACGGATGAGTATCTGATGTATGTGAAATTCGAATCCGGTTGGGATAATTCCGTGCGTTGGGATAACGGTATAACGGATTATGCGGGAATCGATCTTAACTGCTTTATGGTTATGACATACCGCTCACTGGCATATATTGCGGCAGAGCTTTCGTTGTACGCAGAATCGGAAAAGTGGCATAACAAAGCAAAGGCTTTATCTGATCTTATAAACGAAAAAATGTGGGATCCTCAAAACAAATATTATTCTGATGTGAATATTGTTACGGGAAAGGTTTCCGATGTGCTGTCGCCCGCATCTTTTATGCCTCTTTATATCGAAATTGCGTCTGCAAACCGTGCATTGTATATGGGAAAGATAGCTCTTGAACATTTCGGGGAAACCATGCCCACAGTATCCTTTGATAATCCTCAGTATTCCACCGATTACTGGAGAGGCCCTGTATGGCTTAATGTGGCATATTTTGCGGCAAAGGGACTGAAAAATTACGGTATAGAGATAGCTGATAAAATCAAAGAAAACATACTTGATATGTGCCATGCGGAAAAGCGAGGTGTATTCGAAAACTATGACGCAAAAACGGGCGAAGGCCTTTGCTGTGATCACTTCAGCTGGAGCTCTGTATTTATAATAGAATTCATTCTTAATTGGTAAACGATAAAACGGAACGCAAAAAATGCGTTCCGTTTTGCTTTAACTGATGGAATATTCCTTGTAAATTTCTCCCGTGCAAACATCTTTCCATAAAAATGTTTTGCCGTCGAAGGTCATGTAGCTGTGGGGAGAATTTTCTTTGGGGATGGAAACGGATCCGGGGTTGAGATGCAAAAAACCTTCTTCCGTTTCGCACAGCGGCACATGGGTGTGACCGTTTATGAGGATGCAGCCGAGTTTTGAAATGTCGCTGCGTATTTTGTGGCCGTGGGTAAGGTAAATACGGGCGTTTTCAAAATAAAGCATGGCAAATTCGGTATCAACGGGAAAATCCAGCACCATGCCGTCCACATCGCTTTCGCAGTTTCCTTTGACACAAACAATGCTGTGCGAAAGGGGATTGAGCATTGAAATTACATTTTTTGGGCAATAATCACGGGGCAGGTCGTTTCGGGGACCGTGGTAAAGAATATCTCCCAAAAGCACAAGCTGGCTGGGATTTTCTTCGTTATAACGCTCCAAAAGAGCTTTGCAGTAGTATTCGGAACCGTGAATGTCGGATGCAATAAGAATTTTCATATTTTTACCTCCGGGAATATTAAAACGCCGCTTCAAAGTAGTGTACTTCGGAGCGGCGGCTGTTTTACATTTCAGATATTTCCTTTGCAATGTCGCAGTATGCGGCAGCGCCTTTGGAGTACTTATCATAATACATGGCAGGCATGCCGTAGCTGGGAGCTTCGCTCAGACGTACGTTACGCGGAACCGGCACCTTGAAGATCTTGCCTTTGAAATGCTTTTTGATCTGTTCAAGCACCTGCAAAGAAAGATTAAGCCTTCCGTCAAACATGGTTATAATAACGCCCGAAAGATCAAGATCGGCGTTGTAAAGGCGCTTAACCTGTGCAATGGTTACGGTAAGCTGTGACAACCCTTCAAGCGCAAAGTATTCGCACTGCATGGGCACTATTACACCGTCGCTGGCACAAAGACTGTTAATTGTGAGAAGTCCAAGCGAGGGAGGGCAGTCGATGAATATAAAATCGTAATCGTCACGCACCGAATCAAGTGCGGTCTTAAGGCAAAATTCGCGTTCCTTTTTATCAACAAGCTCTATTTCTGCGCCTGCAAGTGCAATTGTTGCCGGAAGAATATCCAGCTTTTTGTATTTTGTACGCTTGATGGCGGATTTGCAGGGAATTCCGTTGGCGATAATATCATATGCGGATTTTGTAACGGATTTTTTGCTTATACCCACACCGCTGGTGGCGTTGCCCTGGGGATCCATGTCTACAAGCAGTGTTTTTTTGCCCAAAGCACCAATGGCTGCCGCAATATTTACTGCGGATGTGGTTTTACCCACGCCGCCTTTTTGGTTGGCGAAAGCGTATATTTTTGCCAAAACAAATAACCCCCTTAAAAGTATTCGCAACAATCCGTGCGTAACTGTTATTATATCAAAAAAAAACAAAAAAGTCAAACATTTTATTAAAAAACGCTTGGCTTTTTGTCATTTTTGTGAATAATGTGATATTTTTTAGCTTAACAGCACAGTTTTGATGGGTTATTTTTGTTCATTTTCAATAAAACTTGAAAGGAACCCTTGAGTTCTGGGGTGCTGAGGATGTTCAAAAATCTGTGCAGGAGTACCGCTTTCTATAATATAACCGTCATCCATGTAAATTACCTTTGTGGATACATCACGTGCAAACTTCATTTCGTGGGTAACGATTATCATTGTCATGTTTTCTTTTGCAAGGTCTTTAAGAGTTGCCAACACTTCGTTGGTAAGCAGTGGGTCAAGGGCACTGGTGGGCTCGTCAAAAAACAGTATCTTGGGATTGAGAGCAAGCGCACGTGCAATTGCCACACGCTGCTGCTGACCGCCGGAAAGCTGACAAGGATAAAATTTAAGCTTGTCGCCAAGGCCTACACGTTCAAGGTAGCCTGCCGCCACTTCTTCGATATTTCCGTGGAATTCCTTAAGACCGTCCTTTGCCAAAAGCTTCATTGCCAAAGCAACATTCTGCAAAGCTGTGTACTGTGGGAACAGATTGAAATTCTGGAAAACCAATCCGAAGTTGAGCTGCTTTTGGCGCATTTCCTTGGCGGAATATGTCTTGTGCGAAAGACCGTCAAAAATGACGTTGTTGTCAAGTATTATTTTTCCCTCATCGGCACGTTCAAGAAAATTAAGACAGCGAAAAAGGGTGGTTTTGCCGCTTCCCGATGAGCCGATTATGGATATAACTTCGCCTTCTTCAACGTCAAAAGAAATGTCTTTTAAAACCTTGAAGCTGCCGAAGCTTTTTTTAAGATTATTAACACTAAGTAATGCCATTTTAAAAAATGTTCCTTTCTTGCAGTAAATAATTGCGCCGCATATCAGCCTTTGTAATAATCAAATTTCTTTTCGATCCAGCCGAGAATGATTGTGAGCAGACCGTTGAAAATAAGGAAGAATGCGCCTGTGTAGAACAGCGGCCATATAATTCCTTTGGATGAAAAACGCTCTGCCGCCTTTAAGATTTCGGCAACGGCAATGATTCGTGCAAGGGAGGTATCTTTTACAAGGGTTATTATTTCGTTGCCCATGGGGGGGATTATTCTTTTAACCACCTGCATAAGTACTATTTTGAAAAATACCTGGACTTTTGTAAGGCCAAGCACCTGACCGGCTTCGTACTGCCCTTTGGGTATGGATTCTATACCGCCGCGGTATATTTCCGAAAAATAAGCGGCATAGTTTATAACAAAGGCAATAAGAGCTGCCAGCATGCGGTTTTTCATGGGGATATCAAAAACAAGTCCGGGCACATAAAAAACGACCAAAAGCTGTAAAAGCAACGGTGTTCCGCGGATTATCCATACAAATATTCTTGTTATAAAGCGTATCGGTTTGAATTCAAGAAGATACTTTACCCCTGGCCCGATATATTTTGCAGAGATAAGCTTGTCCGCTTTGCCGCTACGTAATATAAAGGCAAGTGGGGCAAACTTGGACATTGATCCCAGCGTTATAATAAGCCCCAGAGGTATGGAAAACAAAAGGGTGGTGGAAAACAGTATCCAGTTCTGATAAAACCCTTTTAAAAGTTCTTGTGTGACTTGATAGAATGACATTTTTTACTCCGAAAATATTTATATATTCACAATAAAACACCCCGCTGCCGCAAAGCGGTGCGGGATGTTTGTAATTAGCTTGCGTTAAAGATTATTCAACACAGATAAGTTCTGCGAGCTTGTATTTTGCAGCGATGGAATCAAGAGTACCGTCTGCCTTGAGTTCAGCGATTGCAGCGTTAACAGCTTCTGTAACATCGCTGCCCTTTCTGAATGCCGCACCATACTGTTCGGGAGAGAATTCTTCGGTTGCTACAACAACGAGGTCAGCGTAGTCTGTGCCTTCGCCGATCATACCGATGGATGCAACAAAGTCAACAACACAAGCGTCTGCTGTGCCGCTGCTTACTTCCATAAGAGCCTTTGCCTGGCTGTCTACTGCTGTGTATTCAGAGTTTGCAAAGAATTCGTCGGATGTTGCAACAGCTTCGCCTGCGGATTCAACTTCTGCAACGATAGCAAGACCGTCTGCGCTTGCAGCATAGCTTTCAGCGTTTTCTGCCTTTGCAACAAGAACCTGCTTGTTCTGCATGTAGGGAACTGTGATGGACATTGCTTCAGCTCTTTCGGGAGTGATTGTCATACCGTTCCAAATAACGTCGATGCTCTTTGCAGCAAGTTCGATTTCCTTTGTGGACCAGTCGATTTCTACGAATTCAACTTCAACGCCGAGCTTTTCGGCAACTGCTGTAGCGAATTCTGTTTCAAAACCAACAAAGTTGTTTTCGTCATCGTAATAGTTCATGGGAGCGAAGAGTGTCATACCAACAACAAGCTTGCCGTTTGCCTTGATGTAATCAAGGTCGCTTTCAGCTGCGGGTTCTTCTTCGGTTTCGGTTTCTGTTTCAGCTTCTGTTCCGGTTTCAGCTTCTGTTTCTGTTTCTGTTTCAACTTCTGTTTCAACTTCGGTTTCAACCTCTGTTTCAACTTCTGTCTGAGTACCGTCAGAAACTACATCGGTGTTTTCGTTTCCGCAGGAAGCAAATGCTGTGAGCATAAGAGCGGAAAGGAGAATGGCTGTTAATTTTTTCATGGGAAAATCCTCCAAAAATAAAATGATTTGCTTTAGCACTTTAGCAAACTAAAGCACAAGTTTATGTAATTATTATATCATAATTTTTCAAAAAAGCAAGTGTTTTTTGAAAGTTTTTGCAAAATCTGCAAATATTGTATATATTGCACAAACTCGCATACACATCAGGCGTTGGTTTTTATTCAGGAATATTTGCAGAAAAACGGAAAATAATAGATAAAAACAAAATGCGATTATACGGAGGTAACGGACCATGAACCCGATCGACCGTGAACACAAAAACTCTGTACACCGCCTGTGCGAAACCGTTGCAGAACAGTATACCCCTGTTTTTAAAACAGCAAGCGCACGCAGACTTATACGGAGAATAAGGACCGCACACACCAACACCGAAAAGGTTTTTATGCGTGCCGCAGTAAGAAACGGCAAAGAGCAGCAGCTTACGGATGCTTTTTTGTGGCTTACCGACAACTACACTTTTATAGACGAATTCTTCCTTGTAAACATTTCGGCATTGAAAAAGGTGCACGGAACTACTGACAAGGATTGCTCCATGTTCTGTTTTGATGCCGCATACGAACTGTGCAGACTGTGTGAGGGCAACTTGTCCCATTCCCACATAGATGCACTTGCCGAAGAATGTGATAAAGCCTGCCCCGACGGATTGCAGTATGATGATTTTGCGTCGTTTCCCGTGCTGGTCAACTGCGCAGTTCTTTGTTTTATAGGAAGTATATGCAAAAGGTTTTCGGATACAAACGGCATTTTCGAAAGCGAAACTGCAGGCAGAAGCCTTATATCCGCCATAAAAACTCTAAAGACACTTTCTGTGCATAATTATTCCGAATGTTTTTGCAAATGCGGTGCCGAAAAGATTCTTGTTCAGGACCCTTCGGGGATATACCCTGTTATGACCGAAGAATCA
The DNA here is from genome assembly GCA_045532495.1 of Eubacteriales bacterium. Taxonomy (GTDB): domain Bacteria; phylum Bacillota; class Clostridia; order Oscillospirales; family CAG-382; genus UMGS1052. Next base: position 10,255 of record JAZSGA010000023.1, read on the forward strand.
AAGGCATCGCTTAGAGAAAAAATACGCAGACTGTCCAAAAAACACGGTGTTACCGACACAGAGTATGCCCGCAGAATGCTTGACAATGCACTAAAAAAACAGGGCGATGAAAGATATATAGGATATTTTGTAAAGGAAGAAACGATTTGGAAAAAGGTATACTATCCGTTGCTTTTGCTTGTGGCAGGCGTGTTATCTGCTGCTATGGCATATATTTTTGGAATATGGATGTTTTTTGTCGCGTTTTTTCCTTTGTATGAGGGAGCAAGCCTTGTACTCAATGTGCTTGTATCCAGAACCTGCAAAAAGGACAGCACTTTGCCCGAAATAAATTTGCATGAAATTCCCGATGAAGCAAGAACTTTGTGTGTTATAACCACGCTTTTGCAGGGCGAAAAAAGAGATGCGGAGCTCTTTTCGCGGCTTGAACGCATATACAACGCCAACAGCGGAAAAAACATCAGATTTGGTGTTTTGTGCGATCTGTGTGATGCCGAGACTGCCACAAAAAGCTCGGATGAAGCCACGGTTAAATATGCATCAGGCAGGATAAATTCGCTTAATACAAAATACGGCGACAATTTTATGTTTTTTATACGTCCGCGCAGTTATTCCAAAAGCGAAAAGTGCTTTATGGCGTATGAGCGCAAACGTGGTGCGGTAATAGAGCTTGTGAAGCTGATATGCGGAAAAGAATGTAGTTTTGATATGAACGAAAACAGTATTGTGCGCAATCTTGATTATTTGCACAGCGTTAAATATGTTATAACCCTTGATGCCGATACCAATCTTGGTTTGGATACGGCAAAACAGCTTGTGGGCAAGATAATTCATCCGCAAAACCGCCCTGTTACGGATAAAAAGCTGCACAAAGTAATAAAGGGCTATGGCATAATGCAACCAAAAATGTCCACAGAGCTTAAAAGTTCGGGGGCAACTCCGTTTACAAGGCTTATGTGCGGAGGCGGCGGAACAGACCTTTATTCCGGCGCATCCTTTGACCTTTATCAGACGCTTTTTGACGAGGGCTCGTTTTGCGGAAAGGGCATATTTGATGCTCAGGCATTTTACGAAACAATAGTATGTTCGCAATTTTTCCCCGAGGATGCGGTTTTAAGCCACGATATTCCCGAAGGCGAAAGGCTTAAAACGGCATTGCTGTGTGATGTGGAGCTTACCGACGGATTCCCTAAAAACGAGCTTTCGTATCTTAAACGAAAGCACCGCTGGGTAAGGGGAGATATACAGAATACAATATTCCTGAAAAACAGCATCAAGGTGTCCGGCAAAAATACAAAAAACGATCTTTCATTCTTTTCAAGGTTCAAGCTGGCGGATAATATCCGAAGGGCTTTAACACCTGCGTTTTCTCTTTTGCTTATGGTTTTGACCTTGTTTTACGATAAACCGACGGCCCATATTCTGTTTGCGGTGGCTTTTTTACCCTATGCCGTGCCTTTTATTGCAGATACAGTCACGCTGGTGTTTACCCTGACATTCAGATGTGCCGCACGCAAGTTTTTTTCAAAGGGCGTAACAGCAGGCATATGGCAAAGCTTTTTGAGGATGCTGTGTTCGGGTGCCATGCTTGCAAAGGACGCCATGCTTTCAACCGGAGCGGCGCTGACATCGGTTTACCGCATGATATTTTCAAAACGCAAGCTGCTTGAATGGGTTACCGCTGCACAGTCGGACAGTGGAAAAAACACGCTTATGCTGTATATAAGCCGTCATATTTTTTCGTCGCTGCTTGGAGCTTTTCTTTTTGCCTTTTCGCACAGCGGACTTGTAAAGCTGTGGGGGCTTGCTGTTTTTGTAATGCCTATAGTCGGATATTACACCGGCAAAGAGCATGAAGCACCGGGAAAAAAGGTTCAAAGTAAAAAAATACAAGCCTATGCTTCGGATATATGGCGCTTTTTCAAAGATAATGTAACTGCGGCGGATAACTACCTGCCGCCCGATAATATAAGTATTGCACCGTATAAAAAAACTGCTCACCGCACATCGCCTACCAATATCGGTCTTTATATAACCTGCCTTGTGGCGGCAAGGGATTTTGGCTTTATTGACAGCGCAGAACTATATGAAAAGCTTAAATGCACGCTTGATACCGTGGAAAAGCTGCCGAAATGGAAAGGGCATCTTTACAACTGGTACGATACCGAAAAGCTAACATTGCTCAATCCCACTTATGTATCTTCTGTGGACAGTGGCAATTTTACGGCTTGTGTTATTGCGGCCAAAAACGGACTTTATGATTACACGGGCGAACAACCGTCACTTGTTGAGCTTATAAACCGCATGACAAGAATAATAGAAGGTGCAGATTATTCGTATTTGTATAACGAAACAAGGGGACTGTTTTATGTGGGAGCCACGGTAAACGGAGGCAAGGCGGATTACGATACAGGATGCTATGACTTTTTGATGAGCGAAGCGCGTATTTTAAGCTACGTTGCCGTGGCATCGCGCACCGTACCCAAGGCTCATTGGAAAAAACTTGGGCGTCCGCTTGTTACATCGGGAGGATATATAGGTATTTCATCCTGGTCGGGTACGGCGTTTGAATATTTTATGCCCGAGCTTTTTATGCCAGCACAAAAGGGATCGTTTTTGTATGAGGCAATGGTTTTTGCATTCCGCGCACAGACATTAAGGTGTGCGGATAAGGTTTGGGGTATATCCGAAAGTGGATTCTTTTCGTTTGACTGTGATCTGAATTACCGTTATAAAGCGTTTGGAGTACCCATGCTGGGGCAAAAAAGCGGATTGGATAAAGAGCTTGTTATTTCGCCGTATTCCTCATTTTTAGCCATGTGCGTTTCGCATAGGAGGGTGTTTGAAAACCTCGATAATCTGAAAAAACTGGGCATATACGGCAAATACGGTTTTTATGAGGCAGTGGATTTTACACCGTCCCGTGTAAAGGAAGGCTTTGCTTGCGTAAAAAGCTATATGTCCCACCACCTGGGCATGAGCTTGCTGGCGCTTTCAAATGCGCAACACGGCGGAGTGTCACGTCGCTTTATGAACGATTGTACAATGGCGTGCGGTTGTGAGCTGCTGGAAGAAAGAATACCCGTAAATGCCGTGATAAAAAAGCTTAAGAGTGGATACGGCAAAAGGATCCATTTTGAAAAATCAAAACCTGACGAAACGGTTTATATAGGATATCCGTCATATGCCAACCCTGCGGCGGCGTGTGTTTCCGACGGTAAAACATCGTGCATTGTAAGCGATTGCGGACATGTGCGCATATCAAAGGGAAATATACTTTTTAACACCAACGACTGTGCAAAATATCCGGCAGAGCATCCTCATACTTTAAGCTGTTACCTTTATCTTGACGGCAAAGCATACGGACTTACTCCGCTTTCGGCAAAACCTTCGGCAGACAGCCGTTTTTCGTTCAGTTATACCGAATGTTCGGCAACCCACAAGCTTGTATGCGATAAAGGCGAGTTTTCGTTGTCTTATACCGTATCCGGCGAAAGCGGATCACCCGTGCGCATAAAGCTTTCCGGTAAAGCAAGCAGTGCCAAAAATCGCTTTGCCTTTGTGTTTACACCGTGCCTTGCAACGCCTGCGGCGTATAATTCCCACCCTGCATTTTCGGAGCTGTTTATCGAGGCGGAGTATGACAGCGAAAAAAATATTCTGTACTTTAAAAGACGCAGGC
>JAZSGA010000195.1:0-2862 GCA_045532495.1 Eubacteriales bacterium
TTGAGATCAGCGGTTTCGGGAACAATAACCATGCCGGGAGTTACAGCAGCAGTAGAAGCCAATGCGTTTCCGCTGGTATCCTTCCAGCTCTTGAATATCTTGCTTTCGGCTGCAAACGGGATATCTGCAACTGTTTCGGCATCGATATAATATACACTGTAATTGCCTGCAGGAACTGTAAGAGTTCTGTTGGCATAATCGGTGTAAGTATGAGCTGTGCCTGCGGGAGTAGCCTTTGTTGTATCTCTTGTGTAGATGGATCTGATTATAAGCGAGGTGCTTGCATCAGCTATCTTGATACCAACCTTATGATTGCCGGAAGCAAGACCTTCAATAATTCTTGCGGGAGCGTGGCTGGAACCGGAAACCTGAGTATAAGCTCCGCCATCCACCGAGATAAGGAATTTATGATCCTTATAGTAGTTAGACCAAAGAGCAACGTCTGTTCCGCTGAATTCGAAGAAGAATTCATCATCAGTGCTGTTGAATACATATGTACCTTCAGATTCGGTTACTCCACCGCTATAAGAACTTCCGTTAGTGCGGGTTACACCCTGACCGCCAAGAGCTTCGGATTTTGCAAGAAGCTCAGGAGTGGGTTCATACCAGGTTCTGTTTCCGTCAAAGAGCTTGTTCTGTGTAACAGGAAGCTCGTCGTTTCTTTCGGGAAGTCCCGAAAAGTCGGTACAGAGAAGGCTGTTGTGGAAGTACTCCTCGATTACCTGGTAGTAAATATAGTTACCGGCAGAGGTGAGGTGTACACCATCTGTTCCATATGTACCTGTAAAGTTGCTTGCTGTGTAGTTACAAACTTCAGCAATACGTCTTCCAACATGAAGTGTGGGAATGTCGTAGATTACTGCCATATCCTCATGAGCCTGAGCCTGAGTATGGAGCTTGCCCTGCTTGTTGGTGGAGAAAGTAGCGGTATCGGCAACAAGTACTGTTACGATGTCTGTTTCGGGAAGAGCCTGCTTAACCTCGCGCACGATGGTTTCGTACTGAGAAGCAGCATCTGCATAGGAGGAACCATAGTACTTATCGTTGATAGAGTATTCAAGGAAGAGAAGATCGGGCTGTACAGCGATTACGTCGCCCACAAGTCTGAATGTACCGAGGTATGTTCCGGATTCACCGCACGCACGGTTGATGTTTGTAACATCTGCTTCCGGGAAATTGTCGATAATCCACTGACCGATAAGCTCTCTCCAGCAGTCGGGCTTGCCCGAACCGTTGGTTACGGATCCGCCGAAATATGCAACTGTGAGTTCTTTATCTTCGGTGAGCTTCTTATAGGTGTTGTTAAGAGGCTTGCGATAGTTGATGTATTCATCATACTCATGTCTGTCATACCATGTGGTAGGAGCAACATCTGTTGTTGTGAACTCACCTGCCACATAAACTGTACCGTCTTGCGCAACTGCGATGGGAGTTTTGCCGTAAGGAGCCTTAACGCTGTATGCACCGTCTGTTGTGGAAACAGCTACATGTGCGCCATCATCGCTGTTGCTGTTGATAACTGTAAAGTTATCTGCAACGATATCTGTGTTGATTACAGAGTTGTTGGCAACGATAACGATGTTACCATAGGTACCAATATCATCAGCATATGCTGTTATTGTTGCGTTATCAGCATGAACAGTAAGCTCCGGTTCAAAATAATAAGACGTGTTAACAAACTTTGCGTTTGTACCATTAAGAACAACATCAACAACAGTTGCTCCATATGAACCAAAATCGATTTCGAAATTGCCTTCGGAAAGAACGATTCGTTCTGCTACACCATTGTTACCGCCTGCGTGGATTTGCATAAGAGGAACGTTTACAGTAACGCTATCGTCAATTTCAAATCTTGAAATGTTCTTAGTATCAAGATGAATGACGTCGTAATCTTTGGGCAATGTAAGATTCTTAAGAGTTACATTACCATACAAAGGTGTAAGTATCTGAAGTTCAGCATCTGCTGTGGTACCCTCAATAGTTACATAGCCATTGAACTCTTCGGATAATTCATATTGGGCAAAACCTATTACATAAACTGTACCGTTTTTGCCATCAAGGGCGGAAATTGCCTTTGAAATTGTCTTATAAGGAGTTGCTTCTGTTCCGTTGCTGTCATCAGAACCATTAATACCGTCTACATAGTAGAAGTTGGGGTTGATAACGATTGCGGTAAGCAAGCCGTTGCCATCATCTGCCCAGCCGCCGAATTCATAACCGGAAGCAAGGTTGGGTTCAGGCATATCGTCTGCATTGAACGATTCAGCCCAAAGAACATCAATATTACCTGTAGGAAGATCGATCTTGCCATCCTTACCATAGTGAACGTTAAGACCATTATCTGTTACGTAGTAAGGAGTCTTTGCGCCTTCATAAGTGAATTTGCCTGCGGATTCGCCAAGATAGATAAAGTTTTCTTTATCAGCGTTGCGGATGACATACTTACCACCCTCAAAGAGGATCTTTACAAATCCGTCTGCACCGTTGGGTGTATAGTCTTGCCATTCCTTGATATTAGTAGATGTAAGAAGCTGTCTTCCGTCGGGGAAGTAGTAGTTGTTGCCGTTTGCAATGAAATTGAAAACAGCAGAAGTCTTGTGAGGACCATTATCACTGTGATTCAAGCACCAGAATTCACCCGACTTAACAGTTACCGAAACATTGCCGACAACGTAAGAGCCGTCGTTTTCAACACCGGAACCGGTGGACATCTGACGGAGAATACCGCCATCGATAAAGATATCAAGTCCGCCTGTTTTCTGATTCTTCAATGTTGTGGTCAACTTGTGAACAAACTTACCTCTGAGGACGATCTTGTCATCAGTGCCGTTAAGATTACCTGCGGTTATGGTGTTATTCTGC
>JAZSGA010000025.1:0-3700 GCA_045532495.1 Eubacteriales bacterium
TGATCTTCAACAGCACCGGTGCAGTTTGTTTTAACACTTTCAATCCCTTTAAGGCAAGCGGCTTCTGTTGTGTATACTTCGCTGGTGGCAATAACTTCGCCGTTGCCGGCTTTAAGATCAAATTTTACGCCTGTGGCGGTACACTTAACTACAAATTTTCCCATAAAAATACCTCCGTAATTTAAGTTTTAATATGATGTTATATCCCATATATCATCGGCCGCCACAAGAACCCCGTTGCTGTCAACTGCAAGAGAGTAGGTGTGACCACCGTGGGAATAGTCACAAATTTCAACGCCGGTATCACACTTAACTGTAAAAGGTGTGCCGTAGTTTTCGGTATGCAATTCATCTGTTATGGTGTTTTTTATATCGATGCAATTTTCATAACGTGGTATAACAAGATAAATGTTTTGGCCGCCGAAATCAAAATGTCTGATCTTTGCAATGGATTCCTCGGAAAGTCCGGCAAAAAGCTTGTCAATGAAAACAGATGCTGCAGTTTCCGCTTCTTCGCCTGTTCCCAGATAAGCTACAGCAAATAGAGGATAACCATCGTAACTGTCAAAATCAAGCTGATTGGCATATTCGGTGCGGTAATCTTTGTCTATGTATACCATTCCGGGACCGTCAAGAATTTGTGGCTGGCCTGGTTTGCATCCGAAAAGGCTTGCAATACATGCAATAATTGCTGTAATTTTCATCATCATTCTCATATTTTTAATCAGAACTTTCCTCCGCCGCCACCGTAGGTTTTGCCGGAAGAAGATTTGTGGGTGTCGTTATCCGAATCGTTTTGTTTTTCTGTGCGGTCAAGCTTTTTGTAAAGGAAGAATACGCGAGAGTCTGTTATATCAAGACTGTCGGGCTTTATGTAGTTTTGCGCTTTTTGCTGAGAATAAACGCTGTTGTGACCGGATTTCCATATACCAGTTACGATAAGTGAAACTATAAATCCCACAGCAACCGAAATAATAAGAGTAATGCCGGGGTTGAAAGGCTTTGGTGCGTCAGGATCGGTGTTAAGGTATTCGTCCGTATAGGCTATAAATGCTTCAAATGCTCCGGCAAAATCACCGTCCGAAAGATAACCGATAAATTCATCGGATACATAATCAATTCCTTTATCGCCTATGGCGTCAATACATGTGCCGCTTGTAAGCATGTAGTATTCGCCGTCCTCAATGCTTATATAAAGCATAACGCCGTTTTCGCCGTAACCCAGGTACTCGTACCATTCTGTTGCATCCTGCTCCGCGGTAAGTCCTTCTTCAATGGTATCAACGGTAAGGATTGCCATATCAATGCCAAGCTTTTCGCTGGTTTCATCAAGTTTTGCTGTAATTTCGCTTTGCTGTTCTTCTGTAAGAAGTTCAGCTATATCCTGAAGCCTGCTGTATTCACTTTCTGCCAATACACAAAGGGGTAAAGCTGTAAAAATTACGGCAACAATTAGTGCAAATATTCTTTTTTTCATTTTATCCGCACCTCCTTAAAGCATCCACAAAAGGTATAACAGCGCAAAACATGCTGCGCCCACCGCGCCTGCAAGACCAAAGAGCCATTTTTTGTATGCACTTTTATCGATAGGAAGATTTCCGACAAATTTTCCCGTCTGACCGTTCATGGCAAAGGTGTATTTTTGTCCGTTCCATTCGGTGTTGAGTATCCATACGGGCAACAGCGCATATTTTGAAGTACCGTTTATAAGATTGATGCTTGATCTTACGGGTGTTACCGTGGTGTAACCGTCAACTGTTTCGGCAAAGGCTTCTTCGGTACTCTTTTTTATGCGTGCGTTGGCTCTTTCAACGCTTGATTCGGCATCAATATCGTATTTGTCAGCAACAAAACCTGCAAGGTAGGCGGTCTGGAAATCAACAGCCTGCGAAAGATCAAAGGGCTCTATGGATTCCATAAGATCGTCCGCCATTTTTGATGATCCGTCCACCGGCACCCCTGCAAACCCAAGGGTACCTTTGCGTGTTACGTTAAAGAAGCTTGTTTCGGTATAATCGTATTTCGAATCGCTCCAGTGTCGTACTCTGGTTGCTTTGTATCTTATATTGGCATCTGCATCGGTATCAAAAAGCCAGAAGGGGACATAAACACCCTTTATTTCCTCAATGTGGTTCTGATCGCTGAAAACCTTGGGCAGGAATTTTTTGCCTTTATAATGATTTATAAGCGCTTCTTTTGCTGCCTTTTTGTCGAGTTTGAAGGGAATAACATAATCCGGTTTTAATGCGCCTGAAAACTGTCCCATCATAACAATGGGGTTTCCGCAGTAAGGGCATTTTGAGGCTGCTGTTGTGTCGTCGCCGACAATTTCGCCGCCGCAGGAATTGCACTGATAAACCTTAAGTCCATCTGTTTCGCCTTCCTGCCATTCGCCGCCGCTTGTTGTTTCCCATTGCATGTTGCCGTCGCCGTCGTTCTGCAGCTCGTTGTCATAGGATGCAAGGGTTTCCATCTCAAATTCTGTGCCGCAGTATGGGCAAGCCATTTTTTGTGATTCCGTATCAAATGCTATAGCACCGTCACAGCATGGGCATTTGTACTCTTGCAATGTTGCCATATTATCACTCCTTTGTATGTTATTAGCCAAGACCGGATATCATAAAGCTGTCGTATCCGTTTTCTGCCATATAGTCTGTAAGCGCATACGAACCGTCTTCCATAAACAGTGTCAGCAGCTCTCCGTCGTATTCGAGTTCGTATTCTCCGCTGTATTCTTTGTCTTCGTACTCATCATAGAGGGTAAGATAAAGAGTATTATCAAGAGCATACCATGAGCCTATGAGATCTGCAATTGTTTCACCGTCTTCATACACATAATAGTGTAATTCGTCATTTTCAAACAGCTCAAGATATACGTCTATGTATTCGGAGCTTATGCACCATGATCCGTAAAGATAGGTGTATGATTGCGCATAATCGTCAACTATCTGTATAAACTCAAATGTATCGCCGTCTGTGCCATACAGCAGGGGAAGTCCGTCCTCGTGGGTAAGAACAAGATAAGTGTTGTCATCACTGTAATCCATATCCCATGAAAATTCCATTTGCGCATCGTATGGGTCTGTGTAAAGCGCATCAGATTCCGGATCATCGTTGGGCGGTCCGCCAAACATATCAAGAAGTATAGTATCGTTTTCGGAATTGTATATCCATTCGCCGGAAAACCACTCAATAGGTTCGCTGTTGCCTATGCCGTAAACATATTCGGCGCTGCCGTCTGTAAACAGATCAAGGTACATAGCCATAAGTTCGCCGTCACCGTCTTCGGCTTCACAGAACCAGCTGCCGCAGAAAATGGGGTCTGCTCCATCATATGCGCCTATCTGAATGTCAAAATATTCGTTTATGTTGGCATAGGGCGTTATATCGTATATGCCTTCTGCCGTAACAAGCGATCCGTCCATGCCTGATGTGCAAGGGCTGTAGTCAAAATAATCCGTGCTTAATATAACATTTGGCATAATTTCGCTTATGTTGCAGAAAAGCAGGAACGGGGAACCGCCAACCGATTCTCCTAAAAGCTCACCCTTTTCCAGATCAAAGGTTTCTTCATTGAGTACAGCTTCGTAAATCCTGACGTCGGTTTCGGTGTCTGCCGGAACTATAAGATAAAGCTCGTTGCAATCTGTGGAAAAAATATAATCTTCATCTATATCTTCCGCAAAGGGATAAAGCTCGT
>JAZSGA010000100.1:0-3716 GCA_045532495.1 Eubacteriales bacterium
ATCGTCGCTGCCGCTTGCGGAAACGTAAACTGTATCAAGATTGTAAACAGCAGTCATAACACCGTTGCCGTTATCATCCCAAAACAGAGCGCCTGTGGGAAGAGCAACTGTGGATGCAGAGAAGTTTTCTGCCCAGAGGATAGTATATTTACCTGCTGCAGGCAGAGTTATGTAGCCGTCCTTGCTGTAATAAACAGATTTTTTATCAGAGGACTGAACATATGCTGTTTTTGTACCTGTTACAGCATACTTGCCGACTGTATCTGTGGTATCAAGAAGAGAACCTGTTGTATCGGCAGAAATGATAAACCACTTGCCGCCGTTGAACTTGATCTTACTTGTTCCGAGATGGTCAACCATAAATTTTTCATAAGTGTTGTTATTGAATACAGCCTGCAAAGCACCTTCGGAAACGGTTCCGTCAGGCACTTCACCTTTGTTGAAATACCAAAGCTCACCGCTGTTTACAACAGCATTTACATTTCCGATATGAACAGAGTCCACGGAAGTAGCTGTGCCGGGTGCGATCATTCTTACAACAGCACCGTCAATTACCCACTTAACATCACCGGAAGTCTGACCGGGAACGCGGGTATATACGTTCTGCCAGAGGTTACCACCGTTAAGATATACTGTTTCATCAGCACCTGCCGCATTACCTGCAACAAATCTTGTATAGATAGATGTGTTAACGGGGCTGTTGAATTCTGTTCTGTGACCGTTGGTATAAACATACTTGTTGGTTACGGAAATGGGAACGTAAACGATGCTGGGACCGTTAAGATTCATATTGCTTGTAAACGATCCTGCTGTTTCGCTATAGGGACGGTATGTGATGGTACCTGTGTGGGCAACATCTTCGAAAGCCATATCATCCATAATGTATATCGTACCGTCGTTTTCTTCGCCGACGATCTTTATAGCCTTTGCAATTGTTGCAACGGGGGTTTCTGCTGTAGCGCCGTTGTTATCGTCGCTACCGGTTGCGGAAACGTAAACTGTATCAAAATGTTCGATTTCTTCTTCTACAATGGAGAAGGAGATGGGATCGCACATTTCGGTGTAACCGCCGTTGGAAAAATACTTTGCAACGTAATCACCGGGGTGTGTTGAGCCAGTCTACTGTTGCATACTTTGAACCGATAAGGCTCAATGTGCCGGAAGTGGCAGATGTGTAGCCATAGTCGATATAGCTCTTGGTGGCGGTATCAGATGCTTTGTAAATACCGATCCAGTCAAGGGAGTAGTGGCTGTTTTCGTAAGTGAAAACAACATCCTCGCCGAGGGTGTAGGTGTCCTTTTCAAGGGAGAAAGCTGTTGGCTTTACAACAGATTCTTCACCATCACCGCTTACGGTAAAGGAGCAGGTGCCTGCAATATTGGTGTATCCGCCATCTGCAAATACAACAATTTTCCAGTTACCGTCCGGCACTGTCCAAACACCGTTGGGGTGAGTAAGACCGCCCTTATATCTGTCAGAGGATCCCGAAGGGAACGTATATGTGCCCTCGGAGCCGCAGTTCATCCAGTCGATATACGCACCGGAAACATAAGTGGTTGTTGTTTCCGGATAAATAGCTACCCAACTTGTGGGGCTTCCGGAAACCGTGAATGTTACACTGGTAGCGCCCGAGAGCAGGTTTGTAGATTCCATTGAAACGACAACATCGGCGCTTACCGTCAACGGAAACTGACATATGCTCAAAAGCATACACAGCGTGAGAATGAGAGATAAAATCTTCTTTCTCATGTTTAATATTCTCCTTTCAGAATATAAATAGAGATGTATACATTATAACTCAAAATTGTTAAAAAATATATAGTTTTTTGCGACTTTTAATTATAAATTTTCGTCTTTTTGCACAAAAACATATTGTGTTTTTTATAAAACAGATTATTTTGATTTTAAAAACAAAAAGCAGGTGCAAAATGCACCTGCAAAAAGTATATATTAAATGTTTGCGTCGATCAGATCGCAAAGATATTCTTTTTGTCTGTATCCGACCGATTGGGCAACAACCTCGCCGTCCTTAAGCAAAAGGATGGTTGGTATGCTCATAATTCCAAACTTTACGGCAAGTTCCTGCTGCTCGTCCACATTTACTTTGCCCACTTTTAAAGAATCTCCGTATTCATGAGCTATTTCTTCAACTGCAGGTGCTATCATTCTGCAGGGGCCGCACCACTCTGCCCAAAAATCAAGCAGCACGGGCACGGGTGAATTTACAACTTCGCTTTCAAAGTTTTGGTAAGTTACAGTTATTTCTTTCATTTTGATGTTCCTTTCGTTTTATTTTTTCCCGATTTCCGATAAACACAGATTTCGGGATGTTTTTGTTTTATGGGACATTCATCGCATCTTGGATTCTGTGCCTTGCAATATTCCCTGCCAAAGTATACCATGCGGTGGCAATACCCCGATTGCAAGTTTTCGGGTACAAGTTTATCCAGCGCTTTTTCCACAGCCAAAGGGTTTTCTGCAGTACAAAGTCCAAAACGGCAGGTAAGCCTTATACAATGCGTATCCGCCACAATGCCTCCAAATCCAAAGCAATCGCCCCGCATAAGGTTTGCTATCTTGCGCCCTACTCCGGGCAACAACAACAGCGAATCCATATCCGACGGCACTTTACCGTCAAATTTTTCCACAAGCATAACGGACATTTCCTTAATGCTTTTTGCCTTTGTACGGAACAATCCGCACGGGCGCACAAGGCGTTCTATTTCTTCAAGCGGCGCCTGTGCCATGGAATAAACATCAGGATACGCCGCAAAAAGCTCTTTTGATACAATATTCACCCGTGCATCGGTGCATTGTGCCGAAAGCCGCGACATCACAAGAAGCCTGAAGGGATCTCCGCAAAACTCCAGCGAGCAAGCTGCTTCGGGATAAATTGTATACAGAACCTCGGTAATATATTCTATTTTTTGTTTTGATGTAAGTTTTTTCATAAGCTTTTTCCTTTTTTATATTTTAACATACAAAAACGCAAAATGCAACTGTATTTTTGGGTATAGCAAATATATTTGTTGCATAAAATATTAAAGCACAAATAATCAAAGTAAAAGGATAAAAAAACAATGAACAAAGCTATTATTCTTGCCGGCGGCAAGGGCACAAGGCTTGCACCTTTAACCGACGGCATGCCAAAGCCTCTTATACCATTCCACGGTGAAAGTCTTTGCAAACGTATTATCTCACAGCTTTCACATGTGGGGATAACCGAAATTATGATCTCTGTGGGACATCTTGGCGAAATGATAAAGCAGGATATCGGCACGCATTGCAACGGGGTTTTGATAAAATATCTTGAAGAATCCGTGCCGCTCGGTACGGCAGGCGGTCTTAAATATGCAGACAAGCTTTTGGGACTTTCCAAAGATGAACCGGTTCTTATAATCGCAGGTGACTGCGTGTGCGATTATAATTTTTCGGATATTATACAGCATCACAAAAACAGCGGAGCAGATGCCACAGTTGTAACAGCCGAATGTGATAATCCTCTGGAATACGGCATTGTATTGTCCGACTCCAACGGCAACATCCGCGGTTTCAACGAAAAGCCTCCCTGGTCACAGGTAAACTGCAACAGAGTAAATACGGGCATTTATGTGATTAACTCTTCGGTTGCAGGTCTTATTCCGCCGGGTCAATACGATTTTTCAAAGGATCTTTTCCCAAAAATGCTGCAATCAGGCTATACCTTGTCGGAATT
>JAZSGA010000032.1:0-26449 GCA_045532495.1 Eubacteriales bacterium
TTATACAGTAACAAAAATAGAGGGCGAATACGCCTACCTTACCGAAGACAGCACGGGCGAGCAGGTTTTTATTGCCCTGGCACTGCTGCCCGACGGCACGGATGTGGGCACAAGGCTGCACAGCGAGATGTTTGTTTATACGATAATAAACTGAGGGCAAAACAAAAAGGACGGCAAAAACACCGTCCTTAAAATATATCCATATTCACTGAGGTCTTAAAACGCCGTATATTGCCAGCGTTTGAAACACCGCCATAACCGGCACCAGCACCGTGAATTTTAGATGCTTTGTTTTGTGGCGCACAAGGTACATGCCTGCCAGCATACCGTAGCTTCCAAAAGCCGCCGCCACGGAAAGCAAAGTTTTTTCGGGAATACGCCTTGCATCGCTTTTTGCCGCCGCCTTATCATAAACGCAAAGCACAAACGCAATTATATTTATCGCCGCCAGGGCAAAAACAATTTTATCGTTCATGGCGCATCAGCAGCAGGCAGTATTTTTTTCAAACTGCTTTAAAGCCGTACCTATAACCGTACCGAACTGGCGGTTTTCGGGCATAACAAAGTTCATGGAAAACATTTCGTTAAGCAGGTTAAAGGTATCCTTTGCCTGGGGCACAACGGCAAGGTTGCCTATAAGAACAATATCCTTTATGCCTCTGGCGCGTGCCGCAAAAATAGCCAGCATACCCACGGATTCAAACACCATGTTCATAAGGCCAAGTGCTATATCCTCACGGGTGGCAATTTCCGACATTTTACCGAAGTTTGAAGCTGTCATACGGTTGGTAAGACCGGGAAGAATATCTTTTTTTGTAATATCGCTTATGCGCAGATCAACATTTTCCACGTTGCCTCCTTCGGCAAGCTCCACAATGTGTGAAACATGGGAAAGTCCAAGCAGCTTTTTGGAAAGACCAACAAGCGTACCGCCGCCGACGCCCGTACCGCCCATATACTCAATAGGGCCGTTGTTTTTGGCATGAACAACAGCAGTACCCGTGCCCATGCTTACAATAATCGCTTCGTCAAGGCCCGAAAGATAAAGACCGCCCAGTCCCACGGCATTAAACTCTGTAACATGCTCGGTGGGGATGCCAAAAAGGCCTTTTTCGGTAAAGGATGAGCCCACGCCCGTCATGGCGATTTTTTCTATATCGGCAATCTCAATGCCGTTTTCGGCGGTGAATTTACCAAATGCACCGTAGCTTGATGCCACGGGATCGTTTGCTTTTACAATAAGCGGCTGAATCATTTTTCTGTTGTTGTCAAAACCAACGATTTTTGTGGTGCTGCCGCCTACATCTATGCCTATAATTATTCCCATAGGACAAGATTCCTTTCAGAACGATTTATTTTCTGGATTTTTCAACCACGGATACAATGGTGTTTATTGCAGGTGCAAGAAGAATGTTTATGGCAAATTCACCCACAAAGTTCCAGCCTGCGCAACCGATAACAAGGAAGTAAATAAGAGTTGTGCCGCTTACAAAATTGGCATTGAGCGTGCCCGAAACCAATGTAAGACCGCCCAGCACAAAAATGCCGGTGTTGATAATGGGTGCCGCTGCTGCCGCAAGGAAGGATGCCACAATGCGGTCTTTATTTACGAACAATTTATAGATCATGCCTGATCCCCAGCCTGCAAGCACAGCTTTGCCTATGCAAATGGCTGTTGTTGCAACGGGCTGATTCACAAAAAGAGTATTTGTGAAAACGTCAATACCCGAAATACCTGCCCACAAGGTCATGGCACCAAAAACAAGTCCCAAAAAAGCTCCGTACATGGGGCCAAGCAACATGGCGCCGACAACAATGGGTATAAGCACAAGGCTTATGCTGGTGGGGCCTATGTGAATAAAACTGCCGAGATACTGGAACACTATTACTATTCCCACAAGAATGGCAAGAGTTACCATTTTCTGAATGTTGGATCTGTTGGTACGCGCAGAATTTGACATGATATCTCTCCTTTTATTATATTAAAAAAGCATAAAAACTGCGTTTTTTGAATTTTTTACATTATAGCACAAAACTTTTGGATTGTCAACAGTACCAATAACAAGCATATCCTTTTGTGCAATTTGTATACAAATTGTAAAACATGGCTTTTTAAATACAAAAATCCTACAAAATCCCAAAAATGGTATTGACAAAAACATTTTGTTGTGGTATCATAATAAGGCTGAATTCGTTCAGCTTAATATGCCCTTGTAGCTCAGTAGGTAGAGCACTTGACTTTTAATCAAGTTGTCCGGAGTTCGACTCTCCGCAAGAGCACCAGATAAAAAGCAGGTTCTTTGAACCTGCTTTTTTGTTTTTATTTGTCAATTTATCCCATAACCTGCTCGGTAAGCTCATGCGTAAGCCTTGCAAGCTCATCCTGGCGGCACTTGTTTTGCATATACTGTGCCGTTATGTTTTTAAAATAATCGGTGGGTGCTTTGCCTGCATCGATGTAATCCTGCACTATGCGCAGTTTTTCTTCGGTGGTCTTATCGTAGTTAAGATCGCCAATAACCATAAGCTCCACGGCAAAAATGTTGCGCACCAGCATGGATACACGGCGCAGCTCCTCATATTTTTCGGGAATGGGTGCAAACTCGCCTATTTCAAGCCCCTGGAATTCCAAAAAGCACTTTGCCATGTAATACTGACCTTTTTCCACGGGGTGAATGTGATCGGGACCAAAAAGATCTTCCGTCTGCATTTTTTCGGCAAAATATGCGTGATAATCGCACAGGGGGTATCCTCGCTCTGCAGCAAATCTGCGACAAAAATCCGCATAGCCGGCAATAAGCGCATAACCTCCGCGCAAAGGTGGCTGGGCCGTTTCCTGATACTCCGCATAGGGCACGGGGGTACACAGAGTTATTTTTACATTTTCTTTTTCAAGTGCATCGCACAGCATGGGCAGGTTTTTGGTATAATCATCATATCTTGCCTTAAGTATCTCATATCGGCGTGCCGATTTTACCTCGCCCAGCAGCCAGCGTGCGGAATCGTTAACACCCATCATAAGCACGGCATGGGTGGGCTTGTGGCAAAGGGTATCATCCTTTAAAAATATGCGCTGAGAACGCGCTGTGCCGCCTGCTACTCCGCAGCAGTAAAAACGCATACCGCACCCGGGGAACCGGGTAAGATAATAATCGGCAACACGCGCAGGATGGTCATAGGTGGCTGTTATACTGTCGCCCACAAAGCAAACGCGGGCATTATCGGGGAATCTTTCCATAAATTAACTCCTTCATTCGCCAACACCGTATTTTACAATAGGTGTTTTTGATGTGCTGTCAAAAACTGTATCGGTTATAACGGTTTCGGGGTATATTCTTTTTCCGTCATCATCGGTGTAATATACGGTGCCGTTTTCAAAATGCAGGCGATACATTACTTTTGTGTCGCAAAGGAATGTGTATATTTTGTCTGCGGTTATATATCTACATTCCATGGCTGTGGAATCGGGGATAAACTCCTGGGTAAAAATACATCCGTCACGCAAAAAGCAGTTTACCGCCTCCACATAAAATTCGCCGCCGATGTAATTTCTGATCACCGCAATATGCTCACCGCTTTCTGCATGCGCTCCCATATTGGCATAGCCAAAATCGGCAAAAACTGTTTTGTGCGTGGTAACATCGTTCAAATCAAAGCCCGTAAAGTTACTTATCTGATACCCCTTTAAAAAGGCCGGGGAATCTATATCGTAAAGGTCATCGGGAACATGAACGTAATAAACCGTTTCGCCCACAAAACCGTAGTGCAGCACATCGGTAAGAAGCTTTTTGCTTTCGGTAAGCAAAACATCGCATTCGTAAAGGGTGTCGGTGCTGTACATACCCCGTGCCGACATGTAATATATTTTTCCGTTCAGGCCGTAGCACAGCTCGGCATCGGCAAAGTTTGTTTTGGTGTAGGAGCCCGTTTGAGTATCCAACACAAAGGTAAAGCCGTAATCGGGGCTGAAATTTTCGTTGAAGTAAATGTATTTTTCATAAGCTCCCGCCACCGAGCGGTAGGTTGCTTCGTCGCCATATTTCATAAGGGCGGTTTTTGCAACGGAAAACTTATCCGATGTCACGGCAACGGTGTGGCTTCCGTCGGCACTTATGCGCCACAGCTCGGAAAGCTCGGTGTTGTAGGCATAGATCTCTCCGTTGTAAACCGCAAAGCCTTCGTCAAACACCCCGTTTACGTAAACAGTGCTTGTGCCATCGGATATTTCCAGGGCTTTTTCGGCTACAAAAACGTAGCTTTTGTCAAGCTGTGCGGTTCTTATGTAAAAATCAAAACCGTCATACTGCGGAGGTCCGCTCTGTTGCTCTTTGCCGCAGCCAAAAAGCGACAACGCAGCAAATATCGCCGTAAATACAAGGCATAATAATTTTGTTTTTGACAATTTCATTTAAGTTCTCCTTTTTATCAGAATCCTATGCCGGGCAGCTCACCCGGGCAAATGCCTGCACGGGCATAGTCACCGTCGCAGGGAACGCACCGGCGGGTGTGATATGCCGTAAACAAAGCGTGCTCTGCGTGCTCCACCTCAATTTCGCCACGCCACATTTTTTCGGCAGCATAAGGTATAAGCCAGTTGTTTGTGGCAAGCGTTTGCCAGGTGGTGGCAATGGTGCCGTAAAGACCGTTGTTAATGACGGTATCCACGGCAGCGTGGATGTTTGGCCTTATGTGCCACGGACAGGTGACGGTGTCGAAGCCGTCATTTGCAAGCTCTGTTGCGGTTTTAAATTCCTCGGCACAATCATATTGCCATTCCGCCATTATTATATCACGGGGCAGATCCTTGCGTATTTTGTATTCATCACTGCCCGTAAGGCAGGTATAAATTTTCATGTCATACTGTGAATTGTCGTGCATCATATCCGACCACATAATTGTGCGCCTGCCAAGGGATTTTATATCCTCATTGGTGTCTATAAGGTGCTGCTTCATAAGCTCATATTTGTCATGCTTGCTGCAGCGGCGGCAGGTGGCAAAGGTATATGCCTCGTCAAAGCCAATGTGGAAATATTCGCCTTTTCCGCACAGCTCGCAAAGCTCGCGGCGACATTCGGCAAGAAGTTTTTGCGTTTTGGGATTGGTGGTGCACCATGACCAGCCGTCATCCTCAAACAAGGGTGCCTGCGAAAGATCGGTATCAAGTGCCGAATGTTTGCCTATGGCTATGCGCCCCTGCGATGCGTGCCCCATGTGGTTGAGCATGGGTATTACCTCCATGCCAAGGGAGTTTGCGTAGGTTATAAGGGGCTTTATCTGCTCTGCGGTGTAAGCATCACGCCAGGAAATTGTGGGACAGCATTTATAGCGATACGTACCCCAGAATTCAAGGATAATGTGTGAGCATTTTGCAATGCCGCAAACGGAAATGCATTTTTTGAGAAATTCAAGGGTTGTTTCGTGGAACACACACAAATGCACGGCACGGAAGCTAAGTTTTGGATCATCCCATACCGATGTGTGACGGAAGCTGCAAAAGCCGTCATCTATGCGTATAAGCTGTAAAAAGCTTGTAAAAGCATGAACAAAGCCCGAAAAATCGTTAAATACAAGTCTTGCACCCGCCTTATCGGTGTGCAGCTCGTAATCATATTCCGTGGACGCTTTTTCGCAATGCTCTGACGGGGTTGACGAAATATAAGCAACTCCGCTTATTTTGTCGGAAAACTCAAAAACAGCTTTTGTCATACCTGCGGTGTAGTTGTTTATAAGCGTGGAATATATTCCGATATAGCTCTGATCCATAACGCCCTCGGGCAGCTGTATAACCAATTTGTCGGTAAAATCGTACCAGCCGTCAAAAAGCTGCAATTTTTTCGGTTTGGGAAAAATAAACATGGCGTTCCTCCTATTTCGTTGAATTATTCATTATAGGGTTAGTGTACAATGTAATAATGTGCCACCATATTGTAGGGAAAGATTTCCGCATCTGTCCGTTTTTGGGGTCGATGAAGGCATCGACCCCTACATTGCCCGTATCGAGTGTATAATTCAGCTGCCGCAGGCAATTTAGCTGAGCTTGCTCAATTTAGCTCGCGGCACGCGAATTTAGCTGATTTCAACTTCGTTGAAATCATTATAGCATCCTTTATATAAAAAATCAACAACAAAACACAACCGTTTTTTAAAAACCAAAACCTCCTCTTGGTGCATATGCAATGTGAAAACAAAATGAAATTTACCCCAAACCGATTGACAAATACAGCTCAAGGCAATATAATATTTTATATGCTAATTTTTAGCATGCTAACATTTTTTGTGCCGCATGTTTCAGGCACTTTTTTTAACGGAGGTTTTTGGTTTTGGGTACTAAAAAAATAACGCCCAGGGAGCTTATGCACTGTTTTATAGGCACCGACAAACTTCACCGAAGTTTGGTGGAATCCCGTATGAGCGATCTTAAACTGCACCGCAGTCAGCATCACATGCTGGTGTGCATTGCAGGGTTTGAAACACCGCCAACGCAAAAAATGATTGCCGAGCGACTTAACATTTCAGCCGCAACGGTTACTGTTACCATAAAAAAGCTTGAAGCCGCAGGGTACGTTACAAAGATCTGCGATCAAAACGATAACCGCTGCAATTCGGTAAGCATAACGCAAAAAGGCAGGGATATTTTAGCCCATGGCAAGGAGATAATCGACAGCATCGATAGCTCCATGTTTAAAGGTTTTTCCGAAGAAGAACTGACCTCTTTTGCCAACTGCCTTATTAAAATACAAAACAATCTTACAGCCTGCGGCGCAAAAATGCCGCCGCGATTTCCCCACAAATAACGCAACGAAAGGAACACTGAATTGAAACGCTGGTTAGCTTATGCAAAGCCCTATGTGCTCTACTTCATACTCGGCCCGCTTTGTATGATAATAGAAGTTGTGGGCGAAGTTCTTATGCCCATGTTTTTGGGCATGATAATAAACGGCGGCCGTGACGGCACGCTTACCCCCGCAAAATCCGCGGGAATTGCAGGATTGATGATACTCACCGCCATTATTATGATGGCAGGCGGCGTTGGCGGCGCATACTTTGGCGCCAAGGCATCGGTAAACTATGCCAACGATATCCGCCGTGACGTTTATAAAAAAGTACAAAAATTTTCATTTGCCAATATCGATAAATTCACCACAGGCTCATTGGTAACACGTCTTACCAACGATGTGACGCAGATACAGAACTTTGTAAACATGCTTTTGCGCATGTGCCTGCGTTCTCCCGGTATGCTTATAGGCGCCACCATAATGGCGGTATCTTTGCGCCCCAAGCTTTCGCTTGTGTTTGCCGTAACCGTACCGCTTATGCTTATATGCATCCTTGCGGTAATACGCACGGCTTTCCCCCGCTTTGCAAAAATGCAGGAAAAGGTGGATAAATTAAACAACACCGTGCAGGAAAACGTTTCCAACATGCGTGTTGTAAAATCCTTTGTGCGTGAGCAGTACGAGGTGGATAAATTTACCGATGCCAACCGCGACCTCAAGGAAACAGGCCTTTCGGCTCAGCGCATAATCATACTAAACGGTCCCATAATGACTTTGTTTATGAATGTGACCATCGCCCTTGTGGTATGGGTGGGCTCACAGCTTGTTATGGGCGATAACAACGCCATGCCCGTGGGCGACCTTTCGCAGTTTATATCCTACGTAAACCAGATACTCATGTCGCTTATGATGCTTACCATGCTGTTTATGTCCACTTCCCGTGCCATGGCAAGCGGCAAGCGAATTTCCGAAGTGCTGGACGAAAAGCTGGATATTACCGACGATAACTGCAAAAATCCCGATGCCACCGTACAAAACGGCGATATTGAATTCAAAAACATAACCTTCCGCTATTTCAAGCACAGTCAGGACAGCGTGCTCAACAAAATAAATCTTAAAATCCCCGCAGGCAGCACCGTGGGCATAATAGGCTCCACGGGATGCGGCAAAACCACCCTTGTTTCGCTTATACCCCGACTTTACGACACCGATGAGGGCGAGGTTTTGGTGGACGGCATAAACGTGCGTGATTACAGCCTTAAAAACCTGCGTGACGGCGTGGGTATGGTACTGCAAAAAAACGTGCTGTTTTCGGGCACCATTGAGGATAACCTGCGTTGGGGTGACGAAAACGCCACCGACGAGGAGCTTGTTGCGGCGGCAGATGCCGCTCAGGCAGACGGTTTTATACGCAGTTTTACCGACGGCTACAAATCCCAGCTTGAGCAAGGCGGCGTAAATGTATCAGGCGGACAAAAACAGCGTCTTTGCATTGCCCGTGCGCTGCTTAAAAAGCCTAAAATACTTATTCTTGACGATTCCACCAGCGCCGTGGATACCGCCACCGAAGCCAAAATCCGTGAGCAGTTCCGCACAGGTCTGCGTGATTCCACAAAAATAATCATCGCCCAGCGCATAACATCGGTTATGGATGCGGATATGATAGTTGTTATGAATGACGGCGCAATAACCGGCATGGGTACTCACAGCCAGCTGCTTGAAAACAACGAAGAATACCGTGAAATTTACATTTCCCAGATGGAAGGCAAGGACACCGCAAATACCGCAAAGGAGGGAAATAACTGATGGCAAGATCACTTACCGAGCTTCAAAAGCAGTATAATTCCTCCGCCGCTGCACAAAAACCCGGCATGGGCTTTGGCGGTCCGGGCAGACGTGGTATGCCCGGTGCCAAGGGCAAACCCAAGGATACCAAAAACACCATAAAGCGTCTTTTCGGTTATGTGGGCAAGTATAAACTTCGCCTTGTTGCCGTTATTTTCTGCATGCTTATAACCGCAGTATCCGGGCTTATAGGCTCGTTTATGCTGGCGCCCATTATCAACAAAATAGCCATGCATGTGCAGGAAACGGGTGCCGAAAAGCTAAGCACCATGGAACAGCTTTCCGATAACGCCATAAGTGCTGTTGTTAACGCCTTTTCCGATAAGCTGGAAAGACTTATTGATTTTTCCGTATTCGGGGATTTCGGATATGTTATGATGTACATACTTGTGGCACTTATCATACTTATTCTGGTATATATGGTGGAGGTTGTTGCCAACTACGCCCAAAGCCGTATAATGATGACAGTTTCGCAAGGATCGCTTGAAGCCATTCGAAACGACCTTTTTGCAAAGCTGCAAAAGCTGCCCGTAAAGTATTTTGACAATCACCCCACGGGCGAAATAATGAGCCGTTTTACCAACGATGTGGATAACATAGGCATGATGCTGGATAACTCGCTTATATCCGTAATATCGGGTGTTGTAACCCTTGTGGGCACGCTGGTATTTATGCTCACCACCAACGTGCTGCTTACGGCAATAACCGTGGTATTTGTACCCATTTTTGCAAGGGGCGGCGTGCTTATTGCAAGCAAAAGCCGCAAGTTCTATTCGGGCCAGCAGGCAGCTCTTGGTGCCATAAACGGTTACATTGAAGAAACCGTTACAGGACAAAAAGTAATTAAGGTATTCAACCACGAGGACGATTCCATCGAGGAATTCACTTATCTCAACGATGACCTGCGTGACAAGCAGTTCAAAAGCCAGTTTTACGGAGGTATAATGGGCCCCATAATGGGCAACACCTCGCAGATAAGCTACGCGCTTACCGTGGGCGTTGGCGGCATACTTATGTGTGTTTCAGGCATGATGCCCGGTGCTCTTACCGTTTTTGCCCAGTATACCCGAAAATTCTCCTTCCCTATTAATAATATTTCCCAGCAGATGAGTGCAATTTTCTCGGCACTTGCAGGTGCAGAGCGTGTTTTTGCCGTTATTGACAGTGCAGAGGAGCCTGCGGATGCACAAAACGCAACGGATTTTTCCGAGCAATCCGGCATGCAGGGTTATGTGGAGCTCAAAGATGTTTCCTTTGGCTATGTGCCCGAAAAAACCGTGCTTAAAAATATTTCGCTTTATGCAAAGCCGGGACAAAAAATCGCCTTTGTAGGCTCAACGGGTGCAGGCAAAACCACAATTACAAACCTGCTTAACCGTTTTTACGATATTGAGCAGGGCGAGATCACCATTGACGGTGTTAATATAAAGAACATTCAGCGTGATTGCTTGCGCCGCAACATAGCCATGGTGCTGCAGGATACCCATCTGTTTTCGGGCACAGTGCGTGAAAATATCCGTTACGGCAGACCTGATGCCACCGACGAGGAAGTTGAGCAGGCGGCAAAAACAGCCAGCGCCCATTCCTTTATAATGCGTCTGGAGCACGGCTACGACACCCTGCTTGAAGGCGACGGTGCAAACCTTTCGCAAGGACAGCGTCAGCTTTTAAACATTGCCCGCGCAGCCCTTTCAAAAGCACCAATACTGGTGCTGGACGAAGCCACAAGCTCGGTGGATACCCGTACAGAACGCCACATTGAGCACGGCATGGACCGCCTTATGAAAAACCGCACCACCTTTGTTATTGCCCACCGTCTTTCCACGGTACGCAATTCCAACGCCATTATGGTATTGGAAAAGGGCGAAATCATTGAACGCGGAAGCCACGAACAGTTGCTTGAGCTTAAAGGCAGATACTACGAGCTTTACACCGGCAAGGTGGAACTTGATTAAACACAAAACCAATATAAAAACCCCGGTAATTCCGGGGTTTTGTTGTTATACGGCGGTTTTTTCGTTTTATGTCTACCCGTTCAAGCCCATGCCGGGTGGCTTTTGGCAACAATCAGCAGGCTTTTTCCACAAATTCCACAATGGGCGAAACGTCTTCCAACGAATGAGGATGGTGACCACATTCTTCCTTATTGTAAAAAACAATATCAAGCCCTGCGCTGCGGTAGTAATCAAGCATTATTTTGCTGTTTTCTTCAAATGGAACAACAGAATCATTGCCGCCTACGATAAGCAAAACGGGAATTCCGTTTTTTGAAAATTCTTCTATTTTGTCAATGGGGCTTGAGCGAAAATCTTTGAACCGGCAGGCGTCTATGCCGTATTCTTCAAAAAACTGCGCCTGCTCGACAGAGCCTTGCGGAGGCCAGCTTTTAAGATTCATCACGGGCGCATCAAGGTAAATTTTTGATACACGATCGGGGTATTTAAGCGCATAATTAAAAGCATAAAGTCCACCACGGCTAAACCCAAACAAAATGGTCTGCGGTGCTAAAAATGTATATTTTTCTGTAAGAGTCGCATGAAAATCTGCCATAAGACGCACAGCATCATCGCTTCCGTATTTGTCGCTGATGCAATAATACACACGGGTATAGCCTTTTTCAAAAAGTGCCTGCTCCGCCTGATCAAAAGCATAAAAGAATTCTGTTTTCCAAATCCATTTTCCGTTGGGATTGTCAGGTATAAGCACAGTTGCTTTGTAACCGTTTACTTCAAACTCATCTGTACGCATAGCTTTCTCCTTTTACCGACGTTGCCGATTCCAATGTTTTTATCAGTATACATCACGCCATTGCTTTTGTCAACATCTTACAGCCTTTTTATGTTACAATGTCTTATATCCGCATTTTTTAATCACGCAGACTTTATACAAAAAAGGGTTGCCAAAGCAACCCTTTTAATGCAGTATTTAACTGTAAATCAGCCAACGATACCGGAACGCTCGATACCTTCAACAAGGGAGTTCTGAGCGAACAGGAACACGATGAACAGAGGAAGGATAACCAAAAGTCCTGCCGTGTTGAGGATGGCGGATTCGTAAAGCTCCTGAGCCGCAAAGGCTGTATTGATGGAGTTTGGAACTTCCATAAGTCCCGAAAGAAGCTTGGGACCTGTTGCCGTATAGAACAGGGACGAATAGAATGTATCTGTCCACTGCCACGAGAACGCAAACATGAATATTGTTACCATCATGGGCACGGTAAGCGGAAGGATGATGCGGAAGTAGGTTTTAAATATACCGGAACCGTCAACATATGCCGCTTCTTCAAGTTCGTCCGGCACGCCCTTATAGAACTGACGGAAGATGAAGATGTAAAGACCGTTCTTAAAGCCAAGACCTGTTATTGAAAGCAGGAACAAGGGCCAGAAGGTGTTGATCATGTCGATGGAAGGTGTGGTTTTGGAGCTTATATCGATAAATTTATCGATAAACGCTATCAATCCATAGAAATCAAAGTACTTAAACTTCATAAACATGGATGTCATGAGTGTTTTCTGCGGAACTACCATGGTAAGGATAACCAGGGCAAACATAAGGGTGCGTCCCTTAAACTTGAACTTTGCAAAACCGTAACCGATAATTGCTGTTACAAGTGTCTGGCACACAGCAGTTACAATGGAAATAATTGCTGTGTTGAACAAACGCAGGAAGTAGTCATTATCGATAATGATGGCTTTGTAGGTATCAAGTGTGGGGTAACGGGGTATAAGCTTAACCGTTGAGTCTACAAAGTCCTGCTGGCTGAAGAAGGAAGCGGAGATCTTTGTAAAGAACGGATAAATGATGATGTAGGATATACCCAACAGGAGGACTAATCTGAAAATCTTCCATACAACGTCCACAAGAAATGCAGAGGAGAATACACGCAGATAAAGTCTTTTGAAAAAGCCTATCTTTTTGAATTCCTTCTGCTGGTCAGCATTGTGAACATAAAGCTTGCTGTTTGCAGTTTGCTGTTTATTCATTTCAAGTTCCTCCTTTCGTTAGTCTCTGCGCTGGTAGAAGATGAAGGACGAAAGCACAAGTGCCACAAGTCCCAGCAGCAGTATTACCAGCAGGAAGTAGATCCAGGACATCGCTGTACTGAGTACGCGGCCGCCGGATGCGTTGAGGTAGATCTCGTTGATGTATGTCATTACTCGGTTGGACTGTGATGTAAACGAGTCGATAACCGTGTAAACGGCATTAACAAGGATCATAGGCGAGATCATGGGGAAGGTGATCTTCCAGAAGGTTTCCCATGCGGTTGCACCTTCCATTTTACAGGATTCGTAAATGGAGGGGTTGATGGACTGAAGACCTGCAAGGAATACCAGCATCTGTACACCGGAGCGGTTAACTATGTCGAAAATACCGTTAACGATACCAACAACATATTCAACAAGCTCGGTACCAATGATCATGTTGCCCAACAGTTTTGTAACGTCCACCGCCGATATGATTTCTGCGGCAGATGAAGTGGACGCGCTACCGGTATCGATGGAACCGGAGCTCATGTAGGAGTACATGGCGTTGTTCTGGTCAAGAGAATCGATAATACCGGTGGAAATAATAACGGGGATAAAGAAGATTGCTCTGAACACCGCACGGCCAAGCATTTTCTGGTTAAGAACGATGGCCATAAACAGTGCAAATATTACTATGGCAGGTACGTCAAGAACAAGCTGTTTTATACTTGCCGTGAGTATCTGTACAAAGTTTGCATCGGCAAACAAAGCGTCGGAATAGTTTTCCCAGCCCACCCATTCAATGGCATAACCTCCGCCGGGCTTGATGAGGATCTGATGAAAACTGAGCTTTAACGAATCGAAGATGATAGGAAGATAAAGAACTATCATACCGATCGCAAAGGGAAGTACAAAAAACCAGCCTGCACGTGCTTTTTTGGAGTCCAGCGCCGCTTTGTGCTTCTTTTTGGGCTGTGTAGCAGCCTTTGGTGCATTTACTGCGTTATTCATCTTGTCAAAACCTGCCTTTCTCAATTATTTACAACTACAAATCCGAGAGGAGCAACGGTTGTTCCTTCGTAGTCGTAGTTATTCATGCCATAGTTGAGAATAAAGGTCTTTGCGGATTTACCGTTGGAGTACTCTACTCTTACAACATCGGTATCAATGCGCTCGTGGCTGGAAAGTTCATAGGACTGAACATCGCCAAGGGCTTCATTGAGAAGGGTGTATGTTTCGATAAGGTCTTCCTTCCAGATGTTGTACTTGATGGAGTAGTACTTGGAGAATCTGGGGAAGCTCTTGAGTTCGGATGTATTATCTACATCGTCATCGGTATAGGAAAGGATAAAGTAAGGATTGGAACCGTTTTCAATACACTTGAGAACGCTGTAACCGAAGTCACCGTCAAGGTTGATAGCTGTGCCGGCATATTCAATGCTGCCGTGGAGCACCATTCCAAGGAACGGAACCGCTTCTGTTGTGTAAATGTTACGGCTGCTGTCCAGAGGAAGATCTGTGATAAGATCGGCATACTTAAAGGTATATGCGTTACCGCCGCTAACAAGGATCTTGTTGCCGTCTTCTTTCATTCTGGTCATAAGCTCGGTAACTGCAGATTTTGCTTCTTCACGGGTGATTTCGTTATCTTCACCGTTGTCGGAGCTGAGGTCGGAACCAATGGTAGCTGCAGAAACGCCGCCAATACCGAATTCGTTGTACTTATCGCGGATCTTATCATAAAGATCAAGCATTTTGTCTGCGTTTACAATAAGGAGTTCATCCTTTTCAAAGCCCTGGTAAAGAGCGCTGTAAACACGGTGAGATGCTGCTTTGTTATCTACGGTACGAACAGCGTCGTCCTTGTAGTTAAAGCCGTCAAAAGAGCCGTCCTTGGCAACGTATGTAAAGTCGAGGTCAGGATAAAGACCAACGTTATTTGCCTTTGCAAATTCGCTGAGCGCTTTAAGACCGTCTGCGCCGCCGATAGCCTTCTGAACCTTGAGCTTTGCAGGTGCAGTATGTTCCATACCGCCGTTGTACCAACCGGTAAGCTTAAGGTCGATGTTGGAAACACCTTCTGCCATAAGCTCTTCAACCATCTTCTGGCTCTGTTCAAATGTGGTGAGCTGTGTATTTTCGGTTACGGGGATACCAACAACCTTTTGGGTTGTTTTGATGGAACCGAAGTTTTCAAGAATAAGTGCAATGTTTTCATCTTCGATTTCGTTCTTTACCAGGTCGCCGGAAGCAAGCAGGTAATCACGCAAAGAAGTTGCCATGCCAACATAGTTTGCCTTGTCGCCATCCAGCATGAATATACGGAATGTATAGTTGCCGGTATAGCCGCGGTTGATGTCAACAGTCCACTTGGCGTCGCCTGTGGAAGAAATACCTGTAAGGGCATAGCTGTCAGACATTTCGGGGTAAACTGTTGCATATGTGGAGTGGTAAGGATGTGTTACACCGCCGTGGTCGGTGGAAATCTGAACGAGAGAATCGCCCTCTTCCATGTAAGCGAGATATGCTGTACGACCGTCGGATGTGGGGTTTGTGCCGCCCTCAACGGGAGCGTATTCATCGTTTTCGGCTGTAACATCAACACCGAAGTATCTTATCTTATCTTCGTAAGAAATAGTTCCTCCGTCTACATACTTAACCTGGTAAGTTTCGGAGCTTTCAACAATGGTGTAATTGTCATCACACTTAACACCAAATGCAGGCAAACGCATAACTTCTTTGTTCTGACCGCTGGAAGCGTAGAACGCATAGTCCTGACCGTAAACCTTACCGCTGATAACACGGGTGCTTGCGCCGATATCTTCGAATCTTACAAGTGTACCGGAACCGTCGGGATAGAAGGTGTAACCGGTTTCGCCCTGTCTGCCTGCGCCCATGTAGGGAAGCACGCGCAAAGCGTTGATGGTGAATGCGCTCTTGTTGTAGCTGATGCTCTTTGCAGGCACACGCACCTTGATTCCGTTATCGTCAAGGTAATATTCAATAGCCATCTTGAAGAGAGCAGGAGTGGATTCGTTGCCGGAATATTCAAGCAACTCATGGTCAGACTGGATATCTTCGAAGGTGTAATCGGTGTATTCCTTGATAATAGCTTCTACCTCGTACTTAAGACGCATTGAAGAGTCGTTGAACTGGTAGTAGGAATAGTTTTTAAGGATAGGGTATTTGAGAACGAGGTCACGCCTGGACTTTTCGGAAGTGCTGTTTTCAAGACTCATATGAGTGTAGCAGGCTTCGAGCTTTCTCTTGTCACGTGCAACACGATCTGCGATCTGTTCAGCGGTAAGGCTGATATCGGGAGTTTTGTTTGCAACGTTGATCTTATCGAGAATTTCTGTCTTAAAGCGTTCTTCTTCGATCATCATGGGAAGCAGGATTCTTGCTTCCTGGCGGCCCACGGTGTATTCAACACGAACACCGCCGCGGATTCTCTTAACGGCAACCTGAAGGTTTTTTGCAGCCTGCTCGAATGTGGAGAAGGTTGCACCGTTGGAGCCCTTTACATAGTCAAACACAAACTGCGAAAGCAGCTGACCCTTAACCTGGTTGTTGGCATTGGTTGCGCCCACATCGTAAGGGTTGGTTGTGAGTATCTGCCCGGTGGTTTTATCAACAAAAGCGGCAGCGCCGGTGATATCGTCGATAAAGATCACATAGCCGTCGTTTTCATAAATATACTTCATGGTAACGGCAATGTATTCGTGGGGGCTTGTGTAGCCTGTTGTTGTGTAATAGTTGAAAAATTCCGACATTTTCTTTTCATATTCTTTGTCGGTTTTTTCAATTGCGGGAACAGCGGGTTTTGCCGCTTTCTGTTCGGTGAAAAGAACCTTTTCGCCGAGAACAAAGTTTACGTCGCCGGTTTCCTTGTTGACATAAAGGTCAACACCGTCGGTGGTTGCAAGCTTTTCGTAGCCTTCAAGCTGAGCAAGGGTTGTGGGCAGAGAAACTTCTTCATCTGCCGCAACTGGTACCATTACTCCGATAACCATGACGATTGAAAGGATGAGCGATATTAAATTTTTAATTTTCATATGTAACACCTCTTTCAATCAGGATACTCGGTACGAAAGCTCGAGAATAATGTTGTAGATAAACGAAATGATCTTGCCCACAAGGCTGGAGAACAGCACTGCGATAAACATGATGAATGCCATGCCCACAATGGAGCCCAGGGATGTAAGCACGTTTTTGCCAAGGGTATAATCGTGGATGGTCATCATACCGAAGAACAGCAGGAAGCCTACCCAGAAGTATGCAATACCCGAAAGCAGATTGAGGATTCCCACTTCGTCAAGAGTTACGAAGTTGGAAGCGAATGTTGTTATGATAATGAAGAAAGGCAACGGGAACAATGCATAGCATGTTGCAATGTAAATATCCTTGATGCTGCCTTCACCGTCAAACAGAGTGGTAAGACACCAGTTTGCGATGATCCACAGACCAACGGGCATAAGCAGCGAAAGGGCAACCATAAGGAAGTTTGTGGTTTCCTGCGAGGGGTTAACCATGTAGCCGCGACCGATGGACTGATAAATAAATGCAATTACATTTATAATGAATATAAGTGTTGCACCCTTAACAGTTGCGCGCTTTTCATGCTTGATATCCCAGTAACCGTCGAAGGGATGGAATATTACATAGAAGCCGTAAAGGAATTCGCGCCATAATGTCTTTTTAACAGCGGAGGACTGACCTTCAACGTTCTTCTTTGCTGCGTACTGAAGGAACTTGGAAATAAGGAAGCAGATAAGAATAACTGCAATAGGAATAAGAACAATAACCTTGGACATTGCTTCCTTGCGGAGCTCGTGATATGCATCGGAGTAGTTCTGGGTATCGTACGCATATTTGTACATATCCATGGCCTTCTGCCACTCGCCGTCACGGTAGTAGCACTGACCTATACCAACGTAGGACATATCGAAGTTGGAGTTACGCTGAAGGATATTTGTCCAGTCGTCCTTGGAAGCATCGTAAAGACGCTGCTTGTTGTTTCTGAGCGCCTGAGCAAGCTGTTCGCCGTACTCTGTACGCTTGTAAACTGTAATGTTTTTGCTGGTTTCATCAAGAGCCAGGATGCTTGTGCCCATGTAATCAATGGCAGCTACTGTCTGGATGTTACCAAGCTGGTCACCCTTATCACCGAAGATATAAAGCAGGCGGCCTTCTTCGTCGTAAGTGTAGAACTTCTGTCTTACGCTGTCAACTATTGTCCAAACGCCTTCGTTTGTGGGACCAATAGCAACGTCAATGATCTTGGAAGGACCTGTTATATCGGAAATGGGAGATTTGATGTTTTGAACATTAACTTCACCGGAGGGCGGGAAGAAACCTGTACGCATCATAACGTCGGTACCTGCGGGATTGAGCTTCTTAACAGGAGCAAAATCGCCGGCGCGGGACTTGGACTGGATGGCGGAAAGTTGGTCGCTTGCCTTTATAGCCGATGTGGTGGCGTAAATAAAGCCGCCTTCGTCAATGTTGAGGTTGTTATACTCGGTGGAAACGTTTTTGGCAGACTTTTTCTTCTGTTCTGCGGTCTGAAGTCTTCTCCAGATAATTTCCCATGCGGAAAGCTTGCTGGACTGAGCACCGAGGAACGCAGAGAAAACGCCTTCGTCTGTCATTGCGATAATACCCTGATAGGACGCGGACGAAACGGTGTAAATACGGCCGGAATCATCAACGGAAACCGCAAT
This sequence comes from Eubacteriales bacterium, assembly GCA_045532495.1. GTDB lineage: Bacteria > Bacillota > Clostridia > Oscillospirales > CAG-382 > UMGS1052. The sequence goes on from JAZSGA010000032.1 coordinate 18,310, forward strand.
GGGCTTAAAGGTTGTACCTTCGGCGAAAACGTCGCCTTCGGGCTGAACATATGTCTTTACAAACTTGTAGTCGTTAAGACCTGTCTGCTCGTTTACTGTGCCTGCGTTGAGGTCGAAAACAAGGATACGGTTTTGTGATGTGTCACAAACAAAAAGGTGTCCGTTTTTATCAACGGTAAGACCGCGGGGTTCCACAATCTGATCGGCAACGCCCCACTCGTTGATAAAGTCCATGATAATGCCCACTACCTGGTAGGAGGAATTAACAATGATAACACGCTTGTTTCCGGTATCGGAAATGCAGATAAGATGATCGGTAATGTTGCCGTTTTCATCTTTGATATCGTGAACGTAAAAATCCTTGGGAGCCGCCATGGGCACCTTGAGGTTAAGAAGTTCGGAATCTATAACTGTCTGGGGAACATAAGCATGGGGGGATTCCATGTATTCTCCGTCGATGTCATAGGTGTAGGTGGAATAAGGTGTTATTGCGCTGACCGGGATGCTGCCCACAAGGATAAGAAGGCAAGCAACGAGGGCCAACACAGATTTTATTTTTCTCATATTGTTTAACCCTCCTTAGTCCTTCATACCCGAGCTTGCCATTGTTTCGATGATGTTACTCTGGGAAACAACGAATACGGCAATAGGTACAAGCATCATGATAACGGTTGCTGCAGCCGATGCGCCGGAACGAACAATACCGCCGGCAAGGATCTGCTGGATTGCGTAGTTGAAAGTTTTAAGTTCTTCGCTGTAGATGTAGATGGAAGAACCGCTGTTCCACAAGCCCTGGAAGCTGTACACAATAAGTGTGAGCCAAGCAGGTTTAACCATGGGCATTACTATCTTCCAGTAAATAAGGACTTCGCTGGCACCGTCAAGGCGTGCAGATTCAAGCACGGAATCCGGAACGGAGGAATCCATAAACTGGCGCATGAGGTAAAGACCGAGTGTGGAGCCGAACGCGGGAATGATAAGAGCCCAGTATGTATCTACCATGTGCAGAGCCGACATTGTGAGGTAGTTTGTAATGGCGGTAACTGTGGAGTGGAACATGAGGGACATCTGGATCATTTTGAACATAAAGTGACGTCCGGGGAAGTTGATCTTTGTGAGAGCGTAAGCTGCCATGGAGGCAAAGAACAGATGGCCGAATGTACCTGCGATGGAAACAAACGCTGTGTTGAATATGTAACGTGAGAAAGGCACGTACGAGGTGCTCATCAATCTGAACAGCTCGGTAAAGTTTTTGAATGTTGGGTTGCGCACGAAGAAACGGGGCGGGAACATCCAAAGTTCATCCAGCGGCTTTAATGCCTGCATGAATGCGTAAAGCATAGGCAGGAACATGAATGCGCCGAATAGTATAAGAATAACTGTAACTCCTACATCGCCGCCGACAGAGCGGTTAAGATGGTGAGATTTGATTTTGAATTTAAACTGTTTCTTTTCCATCTTACTTACCTACCTTTGACAGCATTTTGGTTATGATCATGTTGGAACCGATCATGATGATAAACAGAACTGTTGCGATAGCAGAAGCATAACCAACTTCCCAACGCTGTCCGCCGTAGTCTTCCAGGTGGTGCATTATTGTCCATGCACAGTAATCGGGAGACGGGAATCCGCACAGAGCGGTAACAACGCCGCCAAAACCGAAGGCGCCGGTGATTGACATGATAGCGGCAAACATCATCTGGTTTCTCATGGTAGGCAGGGTAACAAACCAAAGTTCCTGCCAGCGGTTACGGATACCGTCAACCGCAGCGGCCTCGTAAAGGCTCTTATCAACAACCTGGAAACCGGCGATAAAGGACAGGAAGGATGTACCAAGCGATGTCCACAAAGCAACCATAATAACCAGGGGCATGATGTAGTTTGTATCCTGGAACCAAAGCACGGGGCTGTTTATAATACCCAGCTTCATAAGGATACCGTTTACATAACCGTAAGAGTCGGACGAGAACAGCACCTGCCAGATAAGGTATACCTGGCCCGAAATGGACGGTGCGTAGAATATAAGGGTAACAACGGAGCGGATCTTGGGAGTAAGCTCGTTGATAAACCACGCAAACATAAGACAGAGCAGGTAAGATACAGGACCTGTCATAGTTGCAAAAACAAGGGTGTTCTTCATGGCGAGAAGGAAAATATCGTCATCAAGGAACAGTCTAACGTAGTTGTCCATCCAAAGGAACTTGGGGGGTTCGAGCATGTTAAATGCTGTGAAGCTCAAAACCAGGGACAGTAATACAGGAGCTACCGTAAACACAAGGAAAATCAGAAAATAGGGAGCAACCATAACGTAACCCATGCGGTTAACAACCATCTGGCGTTTTGTATATTCCCATTTTGTAAGTTTTCTCAGCTGAGGAGTAGCCTGCGCTTTTTCAGCAGTCTTTTCAGACATTAGTTTCACTCCTTATCTATTAGTCGTTGGAAACAAGGTTGCCTTCTTCGTCAATAATACCGGCTTCAAGCAACTCTTCTTCGGTCGGGAAATCGTATTCGGCACGTTTTCTTGTAATTTCCTTGTTAATTTCGTCGATGTAGTAAAGCATAGCATCGGAAGCTGCGTCACCGTCGTTGTAAACATCAAGGAAAGCAAAGTTGGTGTATCTTGCAAGGATGTAGTTACCGGGAGTCATGGGAGTACCCATAAGGTTATCGAACTGCTCAATAAGGTTGATCTTTTCCTGAGCAGACCAAGGCTGGCCCTTAAGCGCTTCCACGTTTGCGGTGTTGTATTTTGCAGCCGCACCCATTATAGCAACCTGCTCCTTACCGAAACGTTCCTGGGCTTCTTCGCCTACCCACCACTTGATGTATTCCCATGCATTCTTGTCATTCTTGGCATCGCCCATGATCATGATAGCGGAAACAGCTGTGGGAGAAACGGCGCTGAACTTGCCTTCGGAGTCAAACGAGCCGGGAAGTCTTACAAATTCCCAAAGACCTTTGATTTCGGGAGCAAAACACAGCAGCTGGTTACACAGCGAGTAGTCTGCAATACCCACAGGCATTTCGCCGGTTCTGAAACGGTTGGCGAAATCGTAGGATACAGGCTGGCTGTACATTGTAAACAGCTCACACATCTGCTGGAACGCATCCAGGGATGTGTTGGAATCGAGGTTTGTGGCATAGCCTACGGCGCGGATATCTCCGTCGCCCTTGTAGTAAGGCTCGCCCTTCTGGTACATAATTATCTGAGTCATGCCCTGGGAGAAGCCCATGGACATATTATTATCGGAAAGAACTCTGATGATCTGGTAAATGTCGTCCCAGGATTCGGGAACTTCAAGACCAAGCTCTACAAAGATATCCTTGCGGTAGAACAGCATGTTGAAGGACTGTGTTACGGGTACACCGTAAACCGCTTCGGGATTCTTTTCGGCATCGTCGGGATTGTAAACTGTAAGACCTGCCCAGGCTTCATCGTTGAACCAGCCCTGGCCTTCGTAGTCGCCAATACCGCGAACTTTATCAAATCCTTCGTAGATGTAGTTGCCGTTTTCGTCCTTGGCAGCAAGGTTCTTAACGGCGTTACGCACACCAAAGCCGGTGGCGTCAGCATCGGTGGAAACATCCGGTCCGATACCTGCAAGGGTAGCAGGAAGAAGTGTACCTGCCGCAACAAGCTTGTAGTTTACGGCGATGCCTGCTTCTTCGGTAAAGTCGTCAACCATCTCACGCATGATCTGAGCCTGGTCACGGCCGGTGGTAAGCCATACTTCAACGCTTTCGCCTTCATAGCCATCGCTAAAGTCGGTCATGGCACCATATGTGTTGTAATCGGTTGTAAAGGATGCAAAGAACGAGCCTATTTCAAAGCCCAGTGTGCTGAAGAAGCCTGCTTCACCACGGGGGAGCTTTACGTCTGTTCCCTGAATCGCAAGGTAGTCCACCTGGAGAGGCTGGTTTCTGGACTGGAGCAGCCATGTACCGATGGAACCGATGTAGGATTTAAGAACGGAAAGGTTATCTGCAATTTTGTTCTGGTCGTTGCCCATGATTTCAAGGGTGTAGGCAACTTTATCAAGCAATACGGAATGTTGGCCCTTTTCGCCGATGATGGCTTCAAGGTCGGCAGAAACCTGATAAAGGTTTGCCGCTTCCTGACGCATACCGCGCAGAACATCGGGAATAAGCTTTGTGAACTCGTAGTCGGTGTAGGAATCGGGTTCGGGACCGGTGATCATAAGGATCTGTCTGTAGTAATCATTCATTCTGGTAAGGCTGTCGTCAACCTGACGGAGCTTATCGGAAAGGTTACCCAGAACACATTCGAATTCAAGTGTATAATGCTTGCCTGCTTCGAAGTAGAACTTAAAGCCTATGGGGCCTTCGGAAGCGGAAGGATCTGTGTATGTTACATTGTCGTTAAGAGGTTTGGTCTGCCAGTCTTCGGAGAAGTTGAACTGAAGGTACTTTGCTTCTTCAAAGGGGTATTCGCCATTGATCTTAAGCGCACGGGATGCGAAAATACCGGCATAAACCGCCTGCTTTGCGCGGGGTACTATGTAATAGAAACCGGATTTTTCACAATCAAACTCATAGCTGATCCATTGACCGGCGATCTGCCACTTGTCACCGCCGATGGTATTTACAAGAGTTTTAGCTGTATCGTGGGGTTCTGTTATAGAGGATGTTTTGTCACTTACGGGGTAAATAACCTGGTCGGATGTAGCCACGGGAACTTCTGCCTGAAGCTTGATGGTGTCCTCTTTGGTAATTTCTTCCGCAGGCTTGCCGCTTACGCTTTCAAGGTATTCGGCATAGGTAGGAAGCTTTTCTTCGCAGAACAGCTGAATTTCGCCGAGGATAACGGGTTCGCGGGCAGCGTCCAGCTGGAGGGTATGTGTACCTTCTTCAAGGAAGAACTTAAAGCTGTCGGTGTAGAAAGCATTGGAGTCACGCAGAACGTGTTCACGCCATTCGGGAGCTTCGTACTTTTTGGAACGGATTTCGTTGAAGGAGATATCCTTGCGGAAAGCACGTCCGTCGGCATCGGGCTCAATGGGGTTGCCGTCCTTATCGTAAGCCTTGGCATCCTTCCATACACGGGTAAAGGCGATGTTGCGTGCTTCCTTAAAGGGAACCGCACCGTCGATCATAACAACACGTTCAATTGCAACTGTGTTGCCTTCGATACCGTTGTAGCCGTTGTACTTGGCTTCGTTGCCTTCAAGCTCGTCTTCGGTGGGAGCCGCCACGATATTGCCGTTGGCATCGTAGTAAAGGTTAACAAAGGGGAAGTATGTAAGGCGCACGTTGTAATATCCTGTTTTGGGAATTTCAACGGTAAAGCCTATTTTGCCGTCTTCGGGAGTAAGGGCATACTCGTTAACACCCTTTGCAAGGTCACCGGGGTCCTTATCGCCCTTGAGTATACCGTCGGGGTCTTTAAGAACTATAACACCCTCATCGGAAAGTGCGGGGTCAAAGCTTGCCGCTGCAATGGGATCAAGATCCTCACCTGTAACGGGGCGATCCAGCTTTTCAACGGGGATGGAAATTTCTTTGGTTTCGGTTTCGGCGCCTTCTTCGGTGGCAGCCTCAGCCGCAGGTTTTTTGTCCTCAATACCGTACAATACCTTGAGCTCGGAATCGTACATGGTGAGGTACTCTTCGTAGGTTGTGGAAGTAAGCAGCTCAGCCATTTCGTCCAGAGAATTGCTGGGTGCATAGCTTTGTTCCACCTTGGGGGTTTCTGCTGTTTCGTCGGCAAGCACTGCAGGCACAGCCTGGGTAGCCATGGCAGCGATAAGCATGAACGAAACAAATCGTTTGAAACCTTTTGCTTTGATGTTCATTAGCAAAAATCCTCCTATGCTTTGCTTATGGAGCAGCGGCACACACCGTGTGGCATACGGCACAACTGCCTCTGCTATAATCATATTGTATAAAATCTCCGCGCATGTGGGGTTAAAACAGCTTTTGCAGCTGAAAAAGCCTTAACAAAAACTGCGGCGAAATTATAGAATCAAGGCAGAAATGCGCATAATCCACCTGCCCGGAAGTGCCTTTGATCAACACGGAAAACCCCCGGAAACGGGTAAAAAAGGGCGCAAAAGTGCCTTTGTTACAGAAATAGAATAACACACAACGGTTTTTTTGTCAAGACTTCATATATATATACAAATGCTTTGGGCGCCTGTTGTGCTAAGCGTCAAAAAATCGGCGCGCCGCTCCGAAAGTGTGTTCTGTGTTTTTTACATGTCTAAAAAAGTGCACAAATTAAACTTTTAAAATTTATTAACATTTTAAAAAATCTGTAATTTTTCCCATTTATAGGGATTTTTCAGACCTTTTACAAAAGGCAAAAAACTAAATATATATAATTTTGCTTTTGCATCACAAAAAGTTTATAATTTATATACCTCAATATAATTTATATTTACTTAACAATTGTATGGTTAACAATGCCATTTTTTGCACTTTTTGTTTAGGCAATTTATACAAAATCAAGACCTAATTTTCTACGTGTTAGCAAAAATGACGAAAATGGTAAAACCGTTTTTGACAACCCAGTTTTTGCCATTTTCGCCATGATTTTAATACGTTTTTGTGCTTTTTATTCTTATTCCAATCCGGCAATCAGTTTTCGCAGTATTACCAGATCATCCGTGGTATATTCGCCGTCGTTGTTGTAGTCGAGCTTTGCGTTGCCTTGGATAATGCCCGCCACGGCTTTACGCAATTCCACCAGCGTTTCAGTGTTGCTGACAGGTCCCGATGCCCCCTGGTTTCCACCCACGCCTGTGGGGACAACCACGGCTTGCTGCGCCTTTGAGCTTGCGCCCCAAACACAAACTTCCACCGGCAAACCGCCTGTGACGGGCAAAGACTGCACATCCGCCGCAATTTTAAGCGCCAGCGGCAAAGTGCCTCCCGTTGCCAAGTGCTCCGATGCGTAAAGCAGAGTGTCGCCCGATTTTACGGTAACATTGCACCTTGTACCGCCGGAAATCACTGCGCCGTCGGAATTTACGGTTATCGCACCGTCTGTTTCCGCTACAGATACCAAAAGCCCTGTTATCTGCGTGGCAGAAGATTTGTCCATATTATAAGCAGTTTTGCTTATGCTGTAAAAATCGCTGTCATGCACGGCAAAAAGATACGCAGGCTCGTCCGTATACTGTGCAAGGGACACCGATGTGCTTCCGCCCGCCGAAAGTGTAAAGGGGAAAGACTGTAATCCATAGCGGCTGTTGTTGGCATACAGCTTGTAGCTGCCTGCCGCATCGCCGCATATATAAACATTTTTTGCCGCATCCTCAATATCTATCTGAGAAATATATATGCCGTCGCCCACAACGCTGTCAATACATGCGCCAAAATCCACATATCCGTTGCCGTAATAAGCATCGTAGCCTGCGGCGCCTGCATCTGTTGCGGTGCTATCGACTATTTCCATGACTTCTTCCCTTGTAAGGCTTGTATCTGCCGAAAGTATGGCAGCGCATATGCCTGCCACCTGGGGACACGAAAAGGATGTGCCGCTTTTGTAGCCGTATTTGCTTGTGCCCGAAAGTGTATATACCGAAACGCCGGGTGCTACAACATTGACCGTGCCGTTGTGCTGAGATGTCTGTGCCACGGTGCCGTTTTTGTCCACCGAGCCCACGCTTATAACAGAATCGTAAGATGCGGGATAATAATGAGATGTGCCGCCGCTGTTACCCGCCGCCGCCACAAGCAAAACTCCGTTGTCCCTTGCGTATGCCACAGCATCCTCAAGGCGGTCGGAGGAATTAGAAGCACCAAGACTTAAGTTTATTATGTCGCATCCGTAATCCACGGCATCCTCAATGGCATCCGATACCATGCTGACCGTAAGCCCCACCTGATTGCCGCCAGAATCCTTTGTTACCACTTGAAAAATCGCAAGATCGCATCGGGGCGCCACGCCGGTTATACCCGCCGAATTGCCCCGGTTTGCGGCAATAACGCCTGCCACCGCCGTGCCGTGGCCTATAGGGTCGGTTATATCCGAGGTATCGGTGTTTACATAGCTGTATGCATAGGTTATTCTGCCCTCAAGATCCACATGGGCGTTTGCACCGGAATCCACAATACCCACGGTTACTCCTCTGCCAAAGGCTCCCCTGCTCCAGGCGTGTTCGCTGTTCATAAA
>JAZSGA010000185.1:0-10625 GCA_045532495.1 Eubacteriales bacterium
AACGCCACGTTCTTCTATGCCGTGTGCGCCCTTTTCCTTACGGAAGCAGGGAGAATAGCTTGTAAGGGTCTGAGGAAGCTGTTCTTCGGGGATTATCTGATCAATAAACTTACCGATCATGGAATGTTCGGAAGTACCGATGAGGTAAAGATCCTCGCCTTCGATCTTATACATCATGGCTTCCATTTCGGCAAAGCTCATAACGCCGGTTACAACGTCGGAACGGATCATAAAGGGAGGTACACAGTAAGTGAAACCGCGGCCAATCATAAAATCTCTTGCATAGGAAATAACGGCGGAATGAAGTCTTGCTATATCACCCATGAGATAGTAGAAACCGTTGCCTGCAACACGTCTTGCGCTGTCAAGGTCAATACCGTCAAAACGTTCCATTATGTCGGTGTGATAAGGAATTTCGAAGTCGGGTACTACGGGTTCGCCGAACTTTTCGATTTCCACGTTTTCGCTGTCATCCTTGCCTATCGGAACAGAAGGATCGATTATCTGAGGAATGATCATCATGATCTTCTTGATTTTTTCCTGATATTCTGCTTCAAGCGCTTCACATTCTGCAAGGCGGGCAGCTTGTTCGCCTACTTTTTTCTTCATTTCTTCGGCTTCTTCTTTTTTGCCTTGTCCCATAAGAGCACCAATCATTTTGGAGCACTTGTTTCTTTCACTGCGAAGACCGTCTGCTTCGGTTTTAATGGCTCTGGACTGAATGTCAAGCTCAATTACTTCATCAACCAGGGGCAGCTTTGCATCCTGGAACTTGTTTTTAATGTTCTGCTTTACAATGTCGGGGTTTTCGCGCAGAAATTTAATGTCAATCATTTTGTTTCCTCCGGAATATATAAATAATTTTTTGACTAAAAAAATAAAGCCCTCACCCAAACACATGGGACGAAGGACTCCGTGTTGCCACCCAACTTGCGGTAAAACCGCCTCTTAACCGTGCTGTACGGGGCACCCCCCGGAACTCATCGTTCCATACTCGGAAAGTGGAAAAGTGTTCTGCACACACTGCTTGCACCAACCGCAGATTCTCTAAAATGCGCCCAAACACCGATTCTTTCGTCACAGTATAAAATAAATATGTAATTATTATACCATATTTTCAGAAAATTTCAAGGGGGAAAATACATTTTTACCGAAAAACGCCGCATTTTTCCACAAAATGTTATTTATTTACATAAAATCAAAAACAAAACGAATTATTTAACCAAAAGTTATTGAATTTTCGCCAATTATGTTGTATAATTTCATTCAGCAATTGTTTTTTTCGGAGGAACCTATTATGGCTATCAAATGTAAATCTGATTATCTTAAAAACTTTGTCACCGAAAGTGACATTAACGCTTTTATCCCCGCTCTTGAGCAGGCGCACAAGCAGCTTACTGAAAAGACCGGTGCCGGAAATGACTTTCTCGGCTGGTACGATCTCCCCTTCAACTATGATAAAGAAGAATTTGCCCGCATTAAAAAGGCGGCAGCCAAAATTAAGAGCGACAGCGACATCTTTATTGCCATTGGTATCGGCGGTTCTTACCTCGGTGCAAGAGCAGCCATTGAATTTATAAAATCACCTTACTACAACAACCTTAAAAAAGATACTCCTGACATTTACTTTGCAGGCAACACCATAAGCTCTTCCGCTCTTTCGGAAATTCTTGAGCTTTGCAAAGATAAGGACGTTTCCATCAACGTAATATCCAAATCCGGCACCACTACAGAACCAGGTGTGGCTTTCCGAGTATTCCGTGAAATGCTTGAAGCAAAGTACGGCAAGGAAGAAGCCGCAAAGAGAATTTACATCACCACAGACAAGGCTCGCGGAAACCTCAAAAAGTACGCCGATGCAAACGGATGCGAAACTTTTGTTATTCCCGATGATGTTGGCGGTAGATTTTCTGTTCTTACCGCATGCGGACTTCTGCCCATCGCTGTTGCAGGTGTTGATCTCGATGCCATCATGCGCGGTGCGCAAACAGCGGCAAGCTCTCTTAAAGAATGTGATATAACAAAGAACGATGCTTATAAATACGCACTTCTCAGAAACGTTCTTCTTTCCAAGGGCAAGGTTATGGAAATACTTGCTTGCTACGAGCCTGCTTTCCAATACATGAACGAATGGTGGAAACAGCTCTTCGGCGAAAGCGAAGGTAAGGACGGCAAGGGCATTTTCCCCTGCTCCGTTATTTACTCCACCGACCTTCACTCCCTGGGACAAATCGTTCAGGAAGGTCAGCGAAACATTTTTGAAACTGTTGTGGATATCAAAAAGTCCAACGACACAATTATTATCCCCAACGATGAAGAAAATATCGACGGCATGAACTTCCTTTCCGGCAAGGAGCTCTCTTTTGTAAACGAAAACGCTTACAAGGGCACCTTGTTTGCACACCTGGACGGCGGTGTTCCCAACATCGTTCTGGAACTTGATTCTCGCTCCGAAGAAGATTACGGCTACATGGTATACTTCTTTGAACTTGCGTGTGCAATTTCCGGCTACATCCTCGGTGTAAACCCCTTCAACCAGCCCGGTGTTGAAGCATACAAAAAGAACATGTTCGCTTTGCTTGGCAAGCCCGGCGAAGAGCATGCTCAGAAGAAAGCAGAGCTTGAAAAGCTTATGCAGAGCTTCTAAACCAACTTAACAAAAACAAAATGCAATATTTCCGATAATACGTTGGAAATATTGCATTTTTTATTATTTATAGGTTTTAATCCTCAAGAAGTTTTATGGCGCATTTGGCGTTTTCTTCAGCCTTTTTGCGCATGTCTGCATTGGTATCGTGCAAAAGTTTTGCGCGCCTGTCGCAGTCATCAACAATTTCATCAAGCATTTGTTTTGCTTTTTGAGAATCGAAATGCTCAACATCAACGCAATCCGGCTGGCTGAGCGACTTCATAAATGCGCTTATTTTAGGATCGTAAACCAACGCCATGGCAGGTTTTTCGAGTATGGTTGCATATATCAGCGAGTGGAGTCGCATGCCTATCACCATGTCTGCTTCCGAAAGCACCGAAAACATTTCAGGCACCGAAAGCTCGCGGTTTATAAGGTATGCCGGATGTTTCATTTTTCCCATAACCTGCTGTGATACTTCTGTATCGTCGGGATACTGCATGGGAACAAACAGCGGATAAATTCCGTTGCGCTCCACAAGGTAATCGCACAGATCTGCAAGATCGCAAACAAAGTTTTCGGACGAGTGCTTCCAATGCCTTATGGATACAACAGCAAGCTTTGTGCCATCGGGTACGCCTGCGCGCCGTGTGAAATATCTGCCCGAAAGCGATTCATCCATATCCACGGTAAAAACAGGATCTGCAGTTATGCGGATATCAGGCTTGGTAACACCCATTTTTTTAAGTTCGACATCGGAATTATCGTCACGCAAGGTGATAATATCCACTTTGTTAAGTATCTTTGCCGCAAGGAAACGGTTTACCTTTTTTGTAACAGGACCTATGCCGTTGGCATACAGCATGGTTTTTAAACCAAAATGCTGCGCCAGCGCAATAATGGCAAGGTAATACTTTATAGATTTTGAGCTTGTAACATCCTGCAAAAGACTACCGCCGCCAAAAAGCAACATTTTTGCGCTTTTCATTTCTTTGCAAACCTTGAAATAGTCAAAACGGTAGACAGATTTTACTCCGTAGGCGCGGGCTGTTTCCTCGGGGGTTTTTGAAAGAACGGTGACGCTGATATCACTTTTTTCTTTTCTCAGGCTGTTGAGTATTGCCCACAGCAGCGCTTCGTCGCCGCTGTTTGCAAAACCGTGATAGCCGGATATCAAAATATCAGACATTAGCTTTCTCCAGCATATTCAATACTTTTTCTTTTACCAGTTCAAACAGCTTAAGCAGTACAAGGTTTCCTATATAAGCTATAACAGCAAGAATTGCACCCACTATAAGTCCGTTTACAACGCGCATATAAATTGTGGTTATATTTGTAAATACATGGCAGAAGCTGTTGGTGATAGATGCCGCAAGGATAGATGTGCCTGCCGCAAAAAGCCATTGTATAAGTTTGTAGTTTGTTTTGCGCACATAGTATACAAACAGCACAAGGGACGGATAACCGATTATAAATTCTTTTGTACGGGGTCTTGCCGGGAAAATTTCGGTTATAAGATCTCTCATCCACTGCTCAATAAAGCTTATGGTATTAACGTTTCCGCTGCGCTTGATATAGTAGAAGCCAATAAGGCCCACAAAAGCAACGATAAAGATATAATAGATCTTTATATCTGCTGTTGCTATCTTTTTGATGTTTTCAAGAGTGAAAAATCCTGTGGATTCATCACGCATATACATTACAAAGAATGCGGCAATGGTATAAACTGGGGGCACCATAAGCGAAATCTTTATTCCACGGAATATTTCGTTGTTGATATAGTAGTCCATGCCCGAAAGCATTGCACCCATTCCCACCATGGTGGTGCACAGAATTGCAAGCACTATGGCAGCTGTGGAAAGAATTGCCGGAATGATTTTTACGGTTGATTTGAGATCCTTGACATATTTGAGCACAACCGTCATGGCAAAGCAAGCGCATACGATACAGTAAAGGCTGGGATAAAGATGTACCAAAGATGAAGGAAGAACAAAAGTTATTCCAAACGCACCGGCTGCCGCAACAAGACCTGCAACCGTAAGCCACAGATAGTTCTTCTCAATAAGCATTCCTGCGGCTATAAGCACAAGCATTACCATTACAACGGCCGCACATCCGCTTACGGTGCGTGACGGGTTTGGATACTCAATAGGCTGCCTTTCTTCGGTGCTGTTAACAATGTAACCATCGTTGGTAATTCGCTTGATATAGTCCTCTGCCGCCTTGATGGTATAATCAGCACATTCTTCAAAGGTAAGACCTTCTGGGGTTTGCTGTGTGACTGTTATAAAGCGGATGTTTCTGTCGATGGTGGAGTTGTAATACTGATTTACACGGTATTTATAATGGGTAATATCCGCGTGGGAATCATCGTAAGTCTCATAGGAGCGCATTACTTTTCTTGTACCGTCTTCCGAATAAACCGCATCAAATATTTTTTTATAACCAAGTGTCTGCTGGTTTGAAAGCTGGTCGGAATTTTCGGTTACAACAAGAGTCATGTTGTTGCCGTTAACTATGTCAATTATGCCTTCATAGTTTTCAGATATTTCATCATCGGGCAAAACTGTGCCGTTGGCTTTTTTGATGTTGAAATATTCAATATCGTATTTCTTTACAAGGTCGTCGATATAATCAAGGTATCCCTGCTCCTCGCTGTTACGCACGGTATGAACAAGGGCAATTTCAAAACCACGGTCGTATATATCAGAAATAAGCTTCTCATCATAACCAAGAGAAATATCCCACAGCACCTGACGTCCATCCTGGAATGCATATACATCAATTCCTTCGACTTTATCAAGCTTGAAAAACTGATCCTTTGTATACTTCATACCGATAAATTTATCGATTTTTTCGCTGGTTTCGGGGCGTCTTGTCATAAGCAAATAGGTATCGTAGGATATGTTGGGATAATTGTCAATTATCTGCTGTCCCATTATCATACTTTCTTCATCGTATTTATGAAGAAGCACATTAAGCTTTATACAGGTAACCTCGCCTCTGGCAACCATACTGTTAACGTCTTCTTCCATGACAGAAACGGTATTTATACCGGCTTTTTTTGCTCTGTCAATTATCTGCTCGCGCTTTTGGGGAGAAACGGAGTTGTAAAGGTTGTTGTACAGAAGCGATACTGTTATATGTTTGTTTTCGCTTTCGTTTTCAGCTCTGTTAAGAAGCGCCGGGAACATTACAGCCACCATGGCAACAATAAGAATCCACGGAACAAATGTAGTAATAAACTTTTTCATTTTTCAGCCTTTCTTTTCTCTTTTGATGAGTTTTTTCAACACTCCGGTAAGCGCAAGACCTGCAATATATGCTATGCCGCAAGCGCACAATGGAACAATGAATGTTATATATCCATGGGCAAAATCGCATGCAAAAGTATTAAACAGGATATAAACGATAAAAGCACCCACACCCGAAAGGAATATTCTGACAATATCCGCCACGGTGGAGCGGTCAAGATAATTGCCGATAACCTGTTTTATTCCAATCGCAATCAAAACGGCATATGCGGTAAGCAAAACCGCAGTGGATGCACCAATAAGCACCGCTGTAAGCGGTATGGCGCCTGCCACCATTGCATCCGCAGGAACAACGCTGTTGATAGCTATGTTTGCAATCACATTCAGAAGAATAACACACACCGTTCCGATAACGGTATATTTATATTTACCTGCAAGGTAAAGTACCTTGTTGAACAGCTCCTGAGATACATAGCCCAGTGCGCCAAGGGTATACAGCAGCATCATAACCGAAACCATTGCGGTGGATTCGGCGGTAAAAGCTCCCCTTTCGTAAACAAGGCGGATAACATCCTTTCCAAAGCACGCAACCACCAACAAAAACGGCAGGAATATGGCTGACATTATGGTCACAATATAGCTTACAAGCTGTCTTACATAATCGGTGTTGCCTTCTTCGTAGTTCTTTGACACGGAAGGAAATACAACCGTAGACATTGCAACAACAAAAACGCTGGCAATGGTTATAAACAAATTGGATGCATAGTTGAATGTGGAAGCCATTCCTTCGGCCGAGCTTACAAAAGCGCGGTCAATATAAACACAAAGCTGGAACATCATATTGGATATAAATATCCATATAATTTCGGGCGATGCGAATTTTTTATCAGCCGCCGTCTTTTTCACAGCCGGTGCCGTAAATGAATACCCGTTTTTAAAGAAAGCCGGAAGCTGTATGGCTATATGCAAAAACCAGCCGATAGTAGTTACAATACCCACTGTAAACACAGACACATTCTTTGTAAACAGCGATATAATAATTGCCACATTAAAAGGCAGGCTCATTATTGACGTTATAAAATAAACCCGCTTATTCTGCAAAAGTCCCGAAACGATGTACGCTATAACCACAAAAACCAGCGATGGCAGCATAATGTACATCATTTTTATGGCAAGCTCAAGGTCTGCTCCCGCAAGCTCGGGAAGTATCAGCTTTACTATGGGCTTTGCCAAAAAAGCAAGCACCACGGCAACAGCAGTAAGCGCAAGTGTGCTTTTGCGGATAAATGATGCGGCATAGCTTTTTTCGTTACCGATATTCTCGGCTTTATTTAGATTCTTTATTACCAACGTGGACAAAGCCACACCAATTCCGGTAAAAATAAGATTTACAAGTCCGAAAACCTGAAAATATATATCGGATTCAACGCTTGTTCCGAAAACCCCCGCAAAAAGCATGTCGCGATAAAAACCTATACCCTTTGCAAGAAGGATTCCAAGCACCACCATTATATAGGCGCTTCCAATCATATAATTCCCCCTTTTACATATACAGTATATATTTTATACCATATTTGCCAATTAGTCAATCGAAATTAGGATTTTTTACAAAAAAATCGCAGTTTTATCCCCACAAAGCTGTTTTGAAATAAAATAGTACTTATTCTGCCTTATTGCGTTTTAAGGGATATGTATTCATGTGTGAAAATGAAACATCAGCACACACGCTTTTTGTGCATATTATACAATTATTTGTTTTTTTAATGTTTATTATTGACTTTTTGGATAGTTTGTTGTACAATAATTACAACGATAATAAAAGCGATTAACGCATTATCGATTCATTCTTTGGAGGTATACAATTATGCTCAAAATTTTCGCAGGACTCAAGGGCTCGGGCAAAACAAAGAATCTTATTGAAATGGTCAATACCGCAGCTGAAAACGCCGACGGTAATGTTGTTTGTATAGAGCAGGGCACAAAGCTTATCCACGAAATCACCAACAAGGCAAGACTTATCGACACAATAACATACAGCGTTGACGACTGGGAAAAGCTTTATGGCTTTATTTGCGGTATTCTCGCTTCCAACTACGATATTACAGATCTTTTCATCGACTCCGCTCTTAAGATCTGCCGCAACGAAATTTCCGGTTTTGAAGAATTCGTAAGAAGAATACTTCCTCTCCTCGAAGAAAACAAGATCAACTTCACCATCACAGCTTCCGTTGAAGTTGAAAAGATCCCCGAGTCTTTAAAGGCTTATCTTGCATAAGTTAATTGCATAAAATTACCTCCCCCGTTTTTGGGGGAGGTTTTTTGTTTGGTTTTTGCCACTGTAAATAAAGCGCTCGGCATTGCCGTAAACTGTCAGCATCGACTTACTAATGAGGTGAGAGTTACACAGCAACCGTTATTATTCTCCTTCACATTAACAGTTTATCAAAAACGCTGCTTCGCAGCTACACCTCATCCGAGTTGCTACGCAACCCACCTTCTCCTCAAGGAGAAGGCTTATGCGCCTTGATTATTTACTTATAACAAGCCCCTGCTCCGTATCAAAATGATAACTCCAGCCAAATTCACCCACAGCAAAGCGCCATGTAAGCGGGAAATATGTTACATCACGGAACAGCAACAACGGATATTTTTCGGTGCTGTTATCGATAGCCTTGCCGTTTACACTGATGGAGCCTGTTGCAACAGTTGCGGTGTATTCGTCGTAATTTGGGGTTTGAGCGTTGGTTTCCTGATATCCGAACTCGCCGGCGGTTTGCCATATAGAAAGACCTTTCTCCAACGAATATCTAGTTTCAAGCCCCATAAGGCGTGAATCGAAATATGTCATGGGGAAATAGGTTATATCGTTGTAAATTATAAGCGGATACTGACGGTAGGTGTTATCGATAACTTTTCCACTGAGCGATACGTTGAATGTGGGAATTGATACATTAACACTGTTGTTCAAATTTTTTGCATTGTAGATTATATTGGCGTTGAACAAAGGGGCGTTATTATCATAGCCAATATCAATAGCATCCCACTGTTCCTGCGCACCTTCGTAGTATACAGTTGTAAGGTTTTCACATTCGAATGCATTAGCTTCGATGCTTGTAACACTGCTCGGGATTGTTATGCTTGTAAGGCTGTCGCAGGCGCAGAATGCACAATAAGGAATAGTTGTTACACCGTCACGTATGGTTGCGCTTGTAAGGCTTTTACACCACTCAAATGCACCAAAGCCAATGCTTGTTACACTGTCGGGTATGGTTATGCCTGTAAGGCTGTCGCAGCCAGAGAATGCATAATCACCAATGCTCGTTACGCTGTCCGGAATTGTTATGCTGGTAAGACTTTCGCAAACGTGGAACGCATAATCTCCAATGCTTGTTACACTGCTGGGAACAATATATTTATGTTCTTTTTTTGCAGCGGGATAACATATAAGAGTTGTTTTATCCTTATTAAAAAGGCATCCATTTTCGTCACTTACATAATTGGGATTACTACTCTCCACAGTTATTCTTGTAAGATTGTTGCAGTATGAGAATGCCCACTCGCCAATGCTTGTTACGCTGCCCGGAATTGTTATGCTGGTAAGACTTTCGCAACACATAAATGCCTGTGATCCAATATTTGTTACACTATTTGGGATAGTTATGCTTGAAAGACTTGCGCAAATGCTGAATGCACAATCACCAATGCTTGTGACGCTGTTGGGAATAGTTATGCTTGTAAGATTTGTGCAGAAGTCGAATGTACCGTCACCAATGTATGTTACACCGTTCGGTATGGTTATGCTGGTAAGACTTTTGCAGTTAGAGAACGCATCATCTCCAATACTTGTTACACTATCAGGAATTGTTATGTTTGCGAGGTTTTCACAGCCATAAAATGCATCATCTCCAATGCTTGTTACACCATCACTAATAATAATTTTATTAATACTTCTGTTTGAATACCCAGACGACTTTGCATAATCATACATATCCCCCGTACCGCTTATAGTCAGCGTGCCGGCATCATCGAGAGTCCATGTAACATTGTCACCACATGTGCCAGAATCGACCACAGCTGCGCTTACACTATAAAACGACAAACACAGCAATATGGCAAAAAGTGCTGCTGCGAAAACAATAAGTTTTCTTTTCATAAACATTTGCCTCCAAATATCTTTATTAATTGTTAATTATTATAGCGCATTTTTATCTTAATTTCAAGGTTTATTTTAACACTGTTTTATTTGAGGTATAATTATTTGTTTTTTGATGCTTTTGTGCATTTATGGCTGCAGCATAAAAGCTTTTGTTTTGTGTAAGGTTTTTGCCTCCGGCGGAGGTAATTTTTACAGCCAAATGTGTCGTTTTTTGCAGGCTTCCCCTTGAGGGGAAGGCTTTTTCAAAAAACACTTGCGCTATTATATGATATTTTATAACCATTGTTTTGCATTTTTATTTTCATACTCACCGGTTAACCTCTTTTGAACCACGCCACTATGGCGTGGTTTTCGTTTTGCAAAAAAACGGAGGATCAATCGAACCTCCGATTCTTCATAGTGATCGACAACTGAGCTCCTTGCTTTTTGGATCTGCTCCATACGCATCCCATCGCTTTTATTCTATGGAAAAATGCTGCCTGATGAAGGCGACACGGGCGGCGAGGGCGGCTCTTGTGGTTTTGGCTCTGTGGACGATGTCGAAGCCGTGCATGGTGCCGCGGGTTTCGTTCAGCACCACGGGGGT
>JAZSGA010000161.1:0-5536 GCA_045532495.1 Eubacteriales bacterium
CCCCAATATCGGTAAACAAAACCATAATACGCCATTAATATTGTAAATTTTCAAAAAAATTTTAAAAACCCCTTGACATAAAGCTCAGATTATTGTATAAATTATATTAATGCGTTATATATTGCAGGTTTGGTTTTCAAGCCGTTGCAGCATATAACCTTATCTGATGGAATGAATTTGGTAACAGAGTCTTCCAAGCGATTTTTACGGACCACTCCTATTGTGAGTTGAGGCCATACGGACAGCCGGGTCCACTGCCGATTGGCGGCTTGCCGCCTTATTGATTGAGTTAAAAGCTCAGTTTTGCTAAGTTGGTTACTTTATAACCGTGCCATGCGGCATATAACTTGTAAAATGGTCAATAAGAGTAGTAAAAGTATTGTTGCTATATAGACTCTGAACCCATGGGATATTTACGTATTCGTTCTGCATCAAAGAACATGGTATCGTATTTTTACAAGTGGCATGCCGCAAAAGCGACATGCCCTTTTTTGTTATGTCGCTTTGCAAATACCTGTTCAAAGGAGTTGTGTGCATGAAAAAAATCATTGAACTCAAAAACATTTCAAAAGCATTCGACGGCGAAACCGTTCTGGATGATATAAGCATATATATAAACGATAACGAATTCATAACCCTGCTTGGACCCTCGGGTTGCGGAAAAACCACAATGCTGCGTATTATAGGCGGTTTTGAACAGCCTGATAAAGGCGACGTTATTTTTATGGGTCAAAAAATAAACGATACCCCCGCACACAAACGTCATGTAAATACGGTTTTCCAAAAGTACGCCCTGTTCCCTCACCTTAACGTGTTCGAAAACGTGGCGTTCCCCCTGCGTGAGCGTAAAGTTCCAAAAGCTGAAATAAAAGAAAAAGTTCAGAAAATGCTTTCTCTTGTAATGCTGCCCGGTTTTGACAACCGCAAAGTAACAAGCCTTTCGGGCGGTCAGCAGCAACGTGTTGCCATAGCACGCGCCCTTATAAACGAACCCAAAGTTCTTTTGCTTGACGAGCCTTTGGGTGCGCTTGATCTCAAGCTTCGCAAGGATATGCAGCAGGAACTTAAAAAAATACAAAAAAGTACCGGTATCACCTTTATTTTTGTAACCCACGATCAGGAAGAAGCCATGAGCATGTCCGATACCATCGTGGTTATGAGCAAAGGCAAAATCCAGCAAATAGGCACTCCCCAGGATATATACAACGAACCCAAAAACGCTTTTGTTGCCGACTTTATCGGCGAAAGCAATATAGTTGACGGCATTATGGAGGACGACTACAAAGTAACCTTTGGCGGCCACACCTTCAAGTGTCTTGACAGCGGTTTTGGCAAAAACGAGCCCGTTGACGTGGTAATACGCCCCGAGGACGTGGATATTATCCCTGCCGAAAACGGCGATCTCAAGGGCAAAGTCACCTCTGTCACCTTTATGGGTGTACACAACGAAATAATCGTAGATATAAACGGTTTTAAATGGATGATCCAGACCACCGAATCCGTGGACGTGGACGAGCTTGTGGGCATACATCTTGATCCCGACGCCATTCACATAATGAAAAAGAGCGAATATTCCGGCATGTACGGCGACTATTCCTCTTTCTCCGATGAGCTCGATGAGCTTTCTGATGCGGAAGGCGGTATCGAAGAATGAACAACGCATCTGTAAAGCGCAAGTCCGGCATCAACGTGGCATTGGCGCCTTACTCCCTGTGGTCGGTGCTGTTTATTGTCGTTCCGCTTGTGTTTATAGCATATTACGCTTTTACGGATAACGATTTTAATTTCACCACCGAGCACATAACCCGCTTTTTCACAGCCACCAGCAATGTCACCGCAGATGACGGCTCTGTTCAGGAAGTGCGCACATATCTGCTTATTTTCTGGCGTTCCCTGCGTCTTGCTGTAATTTCCACGGCAGTGTGCCTTCTTATGGGCTACCCCATCGCCTACATCATGGCGCGTGCTTCCGAAAAGGCACAAAAAACCATGGTAACACTTATTATGATACCCATGTGGATGAACTTTCTTATCCGCACCTATGCCTGGATGACAATTCTGCAGGATACGGGTATATTAAACTCCATTATTGGAATTTTCGGCATTGATCCCATAAAGATAATCGGCACAGAAAGCGCCGTTGTTATAGGCATGGTGTATGACTATTTTCCCTACATGATCCTGCCCATTTATTCCATCATGGCAAAAATGGACGTAAAGCTGCTGGAGGCTGCAAGGGATCTTGGCTGCAACAGCTTTTCGGTGCTGCGCAGAGTAATTCTTCCCCTCAGCATGCCGGGCGTTATTTCAGGCATAACCATGGTGCTTATACCGTCTATAAGCACATTCTATATATCGCAAAAACTCGGTAACGGTAAATTTTTCCTCATAGGCGATGCCATTGAAGGTCAGTATATCGCAAACAACCTTCACTTTGCCGCCGCCATTGCCTTTATACTTATGATAATTCTGCTTGTGGGCATGGCTCTTATGAAGTATTTTACCGCAAAGCATGTTTACGGAGGTGAATGATTTGAAGCTTGCATCAAAAATCTACACCGGCATAATATTTGCTTTTTTGTTTGCCCCCATTGCGGTATTGCTGATATTCTCGTTTAATGAAAGCAAAAGCCTTTCGGTTTTTTCGGGTTTCTCATTGAAGTGGTATAAGGAGCTTTTAAGCGACCGCAACACCATTGAATCCGTAAAAAACACCCTTATACTTGCCACATGCGCAACCCTTATCTCCACGGTTATCGGCACCGCCGCCGCTGTCGGCATTAACAAAATCCGCACCAAATGGCACCGCACTGTCATGAACACGGTAACAGATATCCCCATGACAAACCCCGATATAATTACAGGTATATCGCTTATGCTTATGTTTGTTTTTGTGGGAAGAATGTTTGGCTCAAAAGCAAGCCTTAATTTCTGGACAATGCTTATAGCCCACATAACCTTCTGTCTGCCGTATGTGATACTGCAGGTGCTGCCAAAGCTTCAGCAAATGGATAAATCCCTGCGTGAGGCGGCGATGGACCTGGGATGCACACCTTTCCGCGCATTTTTCAAAGCCGAGCTTCCTCAGATAATGTCGGGTATTGTAACAGGTGCCATAATGGCGTTTACCCTGTCGCTTGACGATTTTGTCATCAGCTATTTTACCGCAGGTACGGGCTTTACCACGTTGCCCATACGCATATACAGCATGACCAAAAAAACAGTTAATCCAAAAATGTACGCCCTTGCAACCATTATTTTCATTGTAACAATGTCGTTGCTTCTTATCAGCAATCTTGTGGACAGCAAAGACAGCGAAAAATCCCCCAAAAAGAAGGAGAAAACAAAATGAAAAAAAGAATATTTGCCGCATGCGCGGCAGCAGTCCTTGCCTCATCGTGCATCTGCCTTTCCGGCTGCGGCGGCGGAGAAACCCTCACCCTCAACGTATATAACTGGGGCGAATACATATCCGACGGCAGCGAAGGCACCTTTGATACAATATCCGAATTCGAAACCTGGTACGAGCAGAACTACGGTACAAAAATAAAAGTCAATTACGATACCTACACCTCCAACGAGGATATGTACAACAAAATCTCTAGCGGTGCCGTAAGCTACGACGTTATCATCCCCTCCGATTACATGATAGCACGCATGGCAAACGAAAACATGCTTTTGCCTCTTGATTTCGAAAACATACCCAACTATCAAAATATAAACGAAACCTTTAAGGGCTTGTATTACGACGCCGAAAACCAGTACTCCGTACCTTACGCATACGGAATCGTAGGTATCATTTACGATGCAAACGAGGTTGATGATGCCGATGCAAACGGCTGGGAGCTTATGTGGAACGAAAAATACTCAGGCTCCATACTGCAGTTCAACAACCCCCGCGATGCTTTCGGCACAGCCATGTATAAGCTCGATCTTGACGTAAACACAGAGGATAAATCCCTTTGGGATAAAGCCGCGAAAGAGCTTATAAACCAGCGCCCTGTTGTTTACAGCTATGTAATGGATGAAATATACAACATAATGGAATCCGGCGAAGCCGCAGTGGGTGCATACTATGCCGGAGATTACTTTACCATGAAGGATAACCAGGCAGAGGATGTTGATCTTAAGTTCTACTACCCCGAGCGCACAAACTACTATATAGATGCCATGTGCATCCCCACAGGCTGTCAAAACAAACAGCTTGCGGAAATATTCATAAACTACATGCTTTCCGAAGAACCTGCCATAGCCAACGCCGAATATACATACTACGCTTCCCCCAACAAGCTGGTGTACGAAAGCGAAGTATATAAAGAAGATATGGGCGAAGAAGCCATGGAAGTTCTTTACCCCGAAATCGGTGATTTTGCACAGCAGTATAATACCTTTGCATACCGCAACCTGGGTTCCGAAACCCTTGGTTACATAAACACTCTGTGGGAAACGGTCAAGATAAACTGATAAAATAATCAAAAAGCTGCATCATACGGCAAAAATACCGTGTGGTGCAGCTTTATTTTTATTAATATATAACAAATACAGTTGAATTTTGTTAAGTCATATGTTATAATCTGATTGGTAAGATTTAATGTGTTTTACAACACATAAAAACCAACAATTTACAAGGAGATTCATCATGAAAAAAACTCTCGCCCTGCTGCTTGCAGTACTTATGACAGTACTCATCCTGCCGACGTCTGTTTTTGCAGACTCCGCAGGCAAAAACAAGTTCGGATGTCAGACAATTGAAATTTCAACTCTCGGTGCTTTTGAAGAAAGCCACAAAGGTTATTTATCCGAAATTATCAAATTTGACGGAAAAAACGTGCGCTCCATTTGGCGTGACGGCTCCGATGACACAGCCAATCAGTTCAACCTTTATTTCTGGAGCAGCCCCGTCCCCGATATAAACGATAAACCCATTCCCCTTTCCACGGCAAACTATATTGTAATTGATTATTATTACAAATCCCCCGATGCATCTCCTGCCCTTGCAGGCAACAAAATGCGCTGGATTCAGGGACGTGTAACTTCGGCAGAAAACATTTCTGCCGTTATAGGCCTGGAATGGTCTATTCCCATCATATCACGCAACGGCATAGTTGCCAACAAGTGGGATAAGCTTGTTTTGCCCGTAGACGAATGTGTTGGCAAACAAAAGGCAATTGTTCTTGCCAGAGGCGAGCAGTATCTCCATCAGATGAAGCTGTTCCCCCTGCAGGGCGATATGGGTAAAAATGATATCCTTTATATCGGCGATATTACGGTACAAAGCTGGGATCCCGCCGATGAATCAGGCATTGCCGAAAGGAACATCCTGTTCTACGCAAACGAAGCCCATGCGGGCAACCCCGAAAAAGCCGTCAACACCATCAAAGCAAAAGATATAACCACCATAACCATCCCCGAATTTACAGCAACCGCACCTGCAAACTGCGAATTCAAAATATGGCGTAATCTTTTTGACGGAAATCTTTACCGCCCCGGAGATAAATACGACTTTCTCGCAGGTGTTGACGTGGAATTTGTTCCC
>JAZSGA010000090.1:0-22951 GCA_045532495.1 Eubacteriales bacterium
GGCAACTTTGCCATTAAAAAATACAGTAATACCTTTTCCGCAGTTGTATCTGGTGCCGTTTTTGTCCCATACAACAGTCAGACTGTTTTTGCCAATTAAAACATTTTCAAGGCAAAGGTAATCAAGGTTGTCGTTGGTGAAAAGAGGATCTACTTTAACCGTGCCGCCTGCAACACGTATGCCGCACAAACCTGAAATTACAAGATCGCAGAAGGTTGAATGGTTGTAATCCTTGCCTCTGTGAATGTCATCACGCAGCGGACGAATGGAATGAAGTATTTTGCGAGCCAGCCATTCTCCCGTAAAAGGATCCAGGTTTTCATCGATAAACGGTTGCTTTTTTCCGTTTTCTTCTATGTAGTGGCAGGATGCATATTGCTTTAAAAGATTGAAAAAGTCATTTTTATCAACATAATCCTGCTTATATTCGGTAAGCAGATTTGCCATGGCGGTTATGGTCTGGCAGGTGGCAAAAGGCCATGAGGGACCGTTCCACAAGCACTCATGATCAAAGGACTTCATAAAGTCGGGGTGGTTTCTTTCTGCTGTGGTGGGGCCATAAGGTGCGGCAAAGTATTTTTCGTCATTCAAAAATTTCCATGCCACGCTCATCTCATCGGTCGGTATGCAGTAGCACCAGGGAACATAACCTATCTCTTCACGCACATCTGCAAGGGTATAGTCGTTTTTTTCTGCCAGATTTTTGTAAAATTCGGCATTTTTATCCCACATTCTTGTATTTATCTGATAACGCAGGTTTTCAGCCTTTTTTGTAAAGTTATGCGATTCTTCTGTTTTGCCTATACGCTTTGCTATTTCCGCCAAAGCAAAGGCTTCTGCGCACATGTAAGAATTTATGGTGGGACGCAGTCCGGGACCGCTTATGGAGAATTCCATGCCGTCGCGGTTATCTGTCTGGTAAAACATGCCGTTTTCTCTGCCGTGGGAATTTTCCCATGCACGGAAATTATCTGCCATGTCTTCATATAATTTTTCCGCAAGCGAAAAATTGTCCCATACCCTGCAGGCTTCAAGTATTGAATATGCGGCAGGAAAGCTGTACTTTCTTCTTTCTGCCTGTGGGGTAAACCAGAACTTTGCATAATCGGAAAGATATTTTCTGTTGTGTAACCATCTGCCTTCATTGAAGTGGTGCATGGCGGGGCAGTTTATGGTGTTGTATATGCCTGCCCATGGAACAGGGGGCAAAAACTCGGTAACCACGTAGCCATCGGGCGTGTATTTAATTTGCTGGCAAAAAGTGTGCCATCTGAAATAGTAAATTTCTTCGATGGTGCTGTCGGAAATGTCAAGCAGAGGTATTCCGGCTTCAAATGGTGAAATATCGCCCATTTGTTTTGCATATTTTGATTTGATCGATTCGGGATTCAAAACCCTGTGGACGGTCGACAAAAAATCAGTCCTTTCCATTGACATATTTGTGTTATTACACTATAATTATAAAAGAATTAATTTGACTGTTCAATAGCAGCTTGTTTTTTAAAATATGCAATTTGTTTTGAAAGGAGATGGAATATGCTCAACGAAAGCTGTCTTGTATATGAGCGTTACGAAAATACTCCCGGTTCTGTGGCGCAGAAGCTGTTTTTTTATCCGCAATGGTATGGGCATTTTGTCTGCGGTAAGGATTTCAGAATAGAACGGAGCGGCTACAAAAGTATACTTGTTTTGTATGTAATATCAGGCAAGGGGACATTGCATTACCGTAACAAAACGGTTGAGTTGCTTTCGGGAACTTTTGCTGTTATTAACTGCATGCAGCAGCATGTATATTATCCGGATGGCGAATGGGATTTTATTTTTTTACACTTTTATGGCACGCAAGCGGAAGAAATGTGTGACCATATTTATTCGGTTACTGATTCTTTTGTGTTCAGTGGTGACGGCATTGTCAGAAACACCATTACTGATTTTGTTTCCCATGGTAAAAGCGGGGAATTCTTGCCCGAAGCTATGGCTTCTAAAATGATTTCCGATATTCTTTACTCCGTTCTTATTAATAACAAGTCAGATAATACCTTTGGAAACGTATGCCGATATATTGAGCAGAATATAAAGCAGATCGATTCCGTTTCTCAGCTTGCGGCAAAATTCGGCTTTTCGCGTTGTTATTTTTCTACCGGTTTTAAAAAGGCAACCGGAGAAACGGTGCATGGTTACATTCTGCGTTGCAGGTTGGCATATGCCAAAAATATGCTTGTTCATGGTGATTTGCCCATATCAGAAATTGCTGAAATGGCAGGATATGATGACACATCCTCCTTTATACGCATATTCAAACAGCATGAAAAAGTATCTCCGCTCCAATACAGAAAAATGTGGGCAATATAAAAACGCCCTAAAGGGCGTTTTTAGTTTAAATAAATACGTTTTGCACAAGAATCATATATAATATTGTGCCACAGCCCACACTTAAAAGTGTGTTGCGCTTCCATAAATGTAAAAGTACAACGGCAATTACGGAAATAAGCTCGGGGATTCCGTGGGGAAATACCGTTACAGTTACGCCCTTTAAGCAATAAACCACCAACATTCCCATAATGGCGTGGGGTAACAGCTGACCGAGCTTTGATATTATTTGCGGAGTTTTTCTTTTTTCGCCAAATACCACAAATGGCAAAAAACGGGTAAGTGCCGTAACCGCCGCAATTATTGCTATTGAAATAACAGGGTACATTTCTTTCATTGTTTTTCCTCCCCGTTATTTTTAGTGCTGTAAAAGCAAAGTGCTGCGGCTATAAGAAGCATTGCCGGAATAAGAAAATTATCAGTGCCGAAAACAAGCAGGCATATTACAGAAACAACGACACCCGTCAAAGCGGAAAAGTGGCTGTGTGTACTTTTCCATTGCTCCACAAAAACCGTAACAAACAAAGCTGTCATGGCAAAATCTATGCCGGCAGAGTTGAAGGGGATAACAGTCCCTATTAATGCTCCTACAACAGTACCTGTTATCCAGTAGCAATGATTAAACAGCGAAACCCAAAAGGCATAGTGCTTAAAATCTGTGTCGCATGAATTGGCTGTGCAGGTAAGGGAATATGTTTCGTCTGTAAGTGCGAATATGAGATAAGGCTTGAACTTTCCCATATTTTTGTATGGGTTTATCATGGAAATGCCGTAAAACAAATGCCTTGCATTTACCATAAGCGTTGTTATTGCGCACGTCACAAGCGAAGCTCCCGATGTTAAAAGGCTTATTGCCACAAACTGCATGGAGCCTGCATATATAAAAACACTCATGGCTGCGGCAATTAAAATGCTGTAGCCGTTTTTTACGGTTAAAACACCAAAGCCTATGCCAAGTACAATGTATCCTGCCATTACGGGCAGGGAATTTATAAATGCTTTTTTTACAGAGTTTTTCATATAGCCCCCAAAAGCTCTTTTTCAATAAGCTTTATCATTATTCCCGTGTTAAGCTCCATGGCGTCGGGAGGGTATATTGTTTTTATGTACCCGTGGTAGAATTTATCCTTGAAATACTGCAGAGCGTCGTTATATGAACCGCCGTTTTTTAATATATTGCATATATCCGAGGCGGTGTCTTGTGCACTCTGCATGGCAACGGTAAAAAACTCTTTTGAATCTTTTTTGTCAAGTATTCCGTAATGTGGCGATAGAATTTCGGCAATGTCAAGCCTTGATGCTTTTTCTATTGACTCTACGGTTATTCCGTATCCTATAAGATACGACGGTACAACAATGCCGCTTCCGCCAAAAACTCCAAGGGTTTCCGATGCAAGCAAAAGCTTTTTGTCTGCAAGGTAATAACCGAATGAACAGCGCGTATGACCGGGCAGGGCGATGGCTGTAAATTCCATGCTTCCTGCTTTGATAATGTCGCCGTCTTTAACGGCAATATCCACGCAAAGCTCATCAATATGGTCAACATATTCGGGATATCCGCATTTCTGCGCAAATTTTTTGTCAAGATCACGCATAACAGCCCTTGCTGATGGCTTTGCAAATATCCCTGCGGCATATTCGCCTGCAACCACTTTGGCATTTGGATAAACTTTTTTTACATATACCGAACCAAGAGCGTGATCGTAATGGGAATGGGTAAGAAAAATATAATCAAGGCTTCTGCCACAAAGTGCGGCAGCTATATTTTCGGCAACGCTTATGCCGGTAAAAGCGAACCCCGAATCGTAAAGAATAGATGTTTTTCCGTCATCAATAAGAAAAGCACTGTCGCCCGGAACGCTTCTTACATCGGTGATTTTTATGTCTTTCATTTGTCCTTTGCTTTATTCGTTAATTGTAAATTCAGCACTGTAAACTTCTGTATCAAAGTCGCCCGTGCCTCTGAAAACATCAACCTGCTTTGATATTCTATATGTGCCGGCAGAAAGCTTGCCGTATAAAAACTCCCAGTTTATATCAAAGGTTGTAATGTCGTTTCTGCCTATCATGTATGCAGGCATTATCCATGCTACGTCTTCAACTGCAGTAGGGACTGGTTTCCATTGCCCGTCGGTAAGCATTTCAATATTATACATTTCTCCTGTCTGAAGCTGTCCCTCAAAGGCTCCGCCAAGCTGATCAAACACAAGTGTCAAACCGCTTGGGGTGACATTTTCGGCATAAACGTTCAAACCGAGCTTGTCATTGACGCCGGTATAGATTATTTTAAAATCTGTGAGCTTAGCGGGAGAAACGGAACTGATAAGATGTGACACCACATCGTCAAATGTGATATTTTTTGTTTTTGAAAGTATTATGAATTCAGAGTCTGCCGCGGCGTTGGGCATCCTGCCGGTAAGGCGCATACAGTAGCTGAAATCTCCGTTTGCATATTCGGGCACTTTTTTAAACACGATCCATTTACCGTCTGTTGGCACTTCCACCGTGGTTTTTGTTGCAAGCTGATAACCGAAGTTGTTTTCATCGGTTTCAAAGTTCGCATTGTTATCCTCCGTAGGAATTGCGTAAGGATCGGAAATTGCCGTAAGGTTTCCGTCAAGTGTTCCGCAGCGTAACTCCATGTTGCTTTCCACACCCGTATCGTAATAAAGCACACCGTTTGCTTTGAGCATGCGTATGGGGGAGCAGTCTTTGGTTTCGGAATGGACGGTTACTGTTTCAGCAACAATAATTGATGTGGGGCCATCGGCGCCGCCTATTATTCCTATACTTTCCTGCTCTTTGGAGGTGCAGGAGGACAGAAGAATTGCGGATGCCATGAGTGCAAAAATAACGTTTCTTTTCATTGTTTGTGCTCCTTTGCGTTGTTTTTTAAAGTGTCGCCTGTAAGTCGGAAGGTTGTCCAGTCATCCAGCGAAACGGCACCTAAAGAGCGGTAAAAATCTATACTTGGCTTGTTCCAGTCCAAACAGCACCATTCAAGTCTGCCGCAGCCTTCGGTATGGGCTATATGTGCCAGCTTACAAAGCAGACCTTTACCGTAGCCTTTGCCACGGTATTCGGGCAAAACAAAAAGATCTTCAAGATATATTCCTGCACGGCCGAGAAATGTGGAGAAGTTGTAGAAATACAAAGCAAATCCAACTTCTTTGCCGTTTTCGAGAGCAAATATTACATTTGCATTTTTGTTGTCAAATATCCATTCTTCAAGCAGAGCTTCGGTGGCAACAACTTCGTCTGACATTTTTTCGTATTCTGCAAGCTGTTTTATAAAGTATAGTATTTTTGCGCAATCTTCTTTTTGTGCGTATCTGAATTCCATTATATACTCCTTTTTTGTTTAGACAAACATATTTGTAAAAAAGTTCCGTTAAATTACAAAAGAGAGCTGTAAGCCAGCTCTCTTTTAATCACATTTCGCTTTTTGCCGCAAGGTAACCCGAAACAAAATCGTTGGCTTTGCGCAAAATATTTCTGTCATGCGGATAGTTAAGGATCTTCATGGCTTCCTCGTATGTAACAAGTTTGTACTCGGAAATTTCCATTATATCCATTTTTACATCTTTGGGATCAAAGGGAGCTGTGTAGTATACCGCTTCTTTGCGCACATATCCGTTTATAAGGTAGTTGTAGCTTTCGCGGAACCCTTTTATAAGTCGGGCATGCACACCGGTTTCTTCGTAAATTTCACGCAGGGCAGTGGCTTGCTCATCTTCTCCGAACTCCACATGACCTTTGGGAAATCCCACGTGCCCGGACATGTTTTTTATAAGGATATAGTAGCGCTTATCTCCCTGCTGCGAAAAAAGAACAGCTCCGCAGCTTTTTTCGTTAAAGCAGATGTAAATAAGTGTTTCTTTGTCTTCCACATCGTCAATGTAAGGGGAAACAAGGAATTTAATATCCGGCTCATAATAAACAGAGTTTTTGGGTGCAACCACCCAATATTCGCGCTTTTCCGGTGTTTTAACGATTGCGATAACTTCGCCTGTGTATTCCGCAACGGCTCCGTCAGTGCCAATAACAAATGCAGTTTTGTTCAAAGTTGAAGAATCTTTGGGATCAGGTCTTATTTTTCCGCAATTGATGTAACAATTTCCTTTGTGCGGAATGAATTTTCTGAAAGTGCTTGTAATATCTACCGTAACTGTTTTCCCAAGAATAAAACGGGCACTGCGGTTTGAAGCGGCAACATTCCAACTTGCCATAGTTCAAAACCCCAATAATAGAATTCATGTATCCTGCAAAATAATTACAAACAATGCATACAAAATGCAGACAATACATATTAATGATTTATTATAACATATTTTGTTGTGCAAATCAAGGGCATGAGAGGATATATTTTGACAAATATTCATAGTTTTTTATATTATTTTTTAAATAATCTGTCAAAACATTGATATTTTTAACGTTTGATGGTATAATAAGTAGAACATTATGGCAGAATACTTCATGCTTAACTCGGTATTTTTGTCAAATCGTTATTGGAGATGATAAATGATGGATTTTAATCTTGCGGAAGGCATAAACAACTGCAAATGCGGCAAAAAACATGTTTCAACCGTTAAGAATGTAATAATCGGAAAATCAGCATTGCAAAAGCTTCCCGAGCAGATAAATTATTTCTGTGCAAAAAAAGCTTTTATCGTTGCAGATGTCAATACATATGCCGTGGCAGGCGAAAAGGTTTTGAATTTGCTTGAAAAAAACGGCATTTTCACAAGCAAATATGTTTTTGCCCAGCCTCGCCTTGAACCCGATGAGCATGCGGTGGGATCTGTTATATTGCACTATGATAAATCATGCGATATAGTTGTTGCCATCGGGTCGGGAGTAATAAACGATATATGCAAAGTGTTATCCTGCGTTGCGAATGTGCCGTATATAATCGTGGCAACTGCTCCTTCAATGGATGGTTATGCATCTGCTTCGTCTTCGATGGCGCGTGACGGATTGAAAGTTACTGTCAACACAAAATGCCCCGATGTTATTATCGGAGACACCGATATTTTAAAAACCGCCCCCGATATTATGCTCAAGGCGGGCTTTGGTGATATGCTTGCCAAATATGTAAGCATATGTGAATGGCGTATTGCCCATGAACTTGTGGGCGAGTACTATTGCGATTTTGTTGCGCAGCTTGTAAGGACTGCGCTTAAAAAGTGTGTTGATAACATAAAAGGGCTTCTTAAACGTGAGGATGCGGCAATAGAGGCTGTCTTTGAAGGATTGATAATTGGCGGATGTGCCATGAGCTATGCAGGGCTTTCGCGTCCTGCGTCGGGAATAGAGCACTATTTTTCGCACATATGGGATATGCGCGGACTTGAGTTCGGACTATACACAGAACTTCACGGTATACAGTGCGCTGTGGGCACGCTGTATGCACTCAAGCTGTATGAGTGTATAAAAAAATACACCCCCGATAAGAAAAAGGCGCTTGACTATGTGAGCGGTTTTGATTTTGCCGATTGGTCCAAACAGCTTACGCAATTTTTGGGCAACGGGGCCGCTGTGATGATACAGCAGGAATCGAAAGAGCTTAAATACGATAAACAAAAGCACAGCAAACGCATCGATATCATTATAGAAAAATGGGACGTTTTGCAGAGCATTATCCGGGAAGAATTGCCTGATGCCGAATTTATCCGCCATATGCTTGCCGATGCGGATATGCCTGTTGAATGTGAATCGATCGGTGTAAAAAAGGAACTATTACCCATGACCTTTAAAGCTACAAAGGATATTCGTGATAAATATGTTTTATCACGCCTTGCATGGGATTTGGGGATCATCGACGAACTGGCTGAAAAACTTAATTAAAACGTAAAAATACCGTCGATTCCGACGGTATTTTTTTCTGTTATTCAGCCGCATCAAAGCGGATGGCTTTTATTAAAGCTCCAACGGTGTCGGATTCATTTACCGATTGCATGTGAAGGTAGCATAAACCGCTGGGGTGAGCGCCCGAAAGAGTCTTTTCAAGGTGCAAATAATCACCTGCCGTTATAATGACGGTGTTTTTGATGCAGTCAAATTCAAATACAAAATCGGTAAACATATCGCCGTCGGGGTGCATATCGGGGCGCAGTACCATGCTGAAATCGGCATAATACTCGGTGGTGTCATCGCACGGATTCATCCAGTAATCAAGCAACGAAACCCGCAGACCTTTGCTGTTTTCGGGCATGTGAACAGAAAGTACTATTTTTCCTTTTTGTGCAACGGGAAAGTTCCATACAGCACCGCAGATGGGGGATAAAAGGCGAGTGTCGGTGCTTGAAGATATGTGCAAAACTTCATGCTTGTCGTTTTCGGGGCTTGGTAAAAGCAGGGCGCCCGATACTCTGTTGTAAGCACAGTGGCCGGCATAGCTGAGTGCGGTTTCGGGGGTATGCCCCGGAAAACCGCCGGATATGCTCTTTACATAGCTCTGAGTTGAAAGATTTGCAAGTCCGTGAATAAAATCTTCCTTGCGTGATTTTTCGTAAAGCCAGTTGATATCAAAAATAATAATTTTGCGGCAAGATGGATGCTGACCGCATACCACCATTATTTTGTTCATGGGCAGCTGCAGCGCTTCAAACTGATGCACACTTTTATCCCTGCAGGTTTCAGGTCCGCCGTTTGATCTGAAATCGGTGGCACAGCGTATGGGATTAAGTATCATTTCACGGTAGCCTGACCAGGTTTTTCCGTCATCGCTGCTTATGGCGCAATGGTTGGCATCGCGATTTGTGAAATAATCTTCCCATAAACCATCGGCTGTTGAAACTTCGGGCAAAAGTTTGGTATTACACCAGAAAAACATCAATCTGCCGTCTTGGAGTTTTTTTAATAAGGGCATTGTTCCTGTGGAATGGAAAATGCTTTGCTGAGGTTCGGTCCAGGTTATACCGCCGTCATATGAGCGGCAGGTGTAGTGATAATCGGTAGCTGTGCGTGAAATAAGCAAAAGCGAACCGTCGTCAAGTTCTTCAATCGTTGCTTCACGGTTGTTTTGCTGCCAGCGCATGCCTTTGTGAGGCCATTTTGCCTGTGTGTAAGGAGCAGATGCCAAGGGTGCTTTGTTCCAGTTTATACCGTCTTCGGACGAAAGGATAACTGAGTAATAGCACGTGGGATGCTCTTGTGGGCGCACCTCATGACCAACAACAATAATTCTGTTGCGACTTCTCATTACAAAGGGCAGGCGGTATTCGTGCATCACACCCTTATCGGCAATTTTGCTTATGGTGGGATCTGTATCATCGGGAGAGTTTCCGATATAAGCAAAGGTGCCTTCGTCTGTATTCTCAATTTTTACATATTTATCAAGATACGGCACATATGTAGATGCACCCAGGGCTTTTTTATCGTATATGTATCTTTTCCACGATAATCCCGCATCACGGGATTCCATGTAGCATACATCGTGATCTTTGTCAAGCACGTGCTTTTTCATATAAGCTCCGTAAAAACGTATATATCCTTCACGGGTTATGCAAAGCGAGCGGTAAGGTTCATCGTCGGGCACGGCAACAACGGTAGGAGCATAGATGTCCGAAAGAATTTTTTTGTCACCGTCGGAAAGAAGTGACTCTATTTTATTAACATAAGTATACATGTTTATCATCTCCTTTTTTCACATTATAACTTAATTGCTGTTATTGTCAATAGTTTTAAACTATTTTGCAAAGAAAATTATTTATGCAGCATATAATGTACCGTAAATACTTTAAAACGGAGATTACGGTGAATAATTACAACGCAGTATATGGGGATTACAAAAAAAGATACGGACTGGATTACGCAACTCCTTTCGCAAGAAAACACGAAAACGAAAATGCAGTTACGCCTGCCATGCTTAAAAAGCATTATGGGTATAAATCGGGTGCGGAAAATTGCGGAAAAGAAATAACCGTAGGGATAGTTGAAGCATTTTACACAGAAAGTGTTATGAGGGACCTTGCTGTTTTTTGCAATGCTTTTTCTTTGCCGCCTGCGCAGATTGAAATTATAAGCGAAAAACCGGCATTTGCGTCGGATGCCGTTGTATCAAGATGGAAAACCGAAACGGCGGCAGACACCCAATGGGTTCATGTTTTTGCGCCCGGTGCACACGTCAGGTGCTATTTTGCAAGATCGGACGATTTTTATGATCTGTTTGAAATGACAAAACTTGCTGATTCCGAATGTGATATAGTTTTGCTGTGTTTTGGCAAAAAGGAATTTGCCGGGCAGACTGTGTACAATGATTTTTTTGCAGAATCAAAGGCGTTTTATATATGCGCAAGCGGAAACGATAACTCGGTAACTTTTCCGTCAAGTGCATTCGGTGTGCTGTCGGTTGGCGGAACAAAGCTGTATTTTGATAGCTACGGCGATGTTATAGGAAAGGAACTTCCTTGGGACAGATCGGGCAGGGGAATATCGCGCTACAGCACAATGCCCGAATATCAAAAATCTGCAGGAATTTACGGTGATAAAAGACGTGTGCCGGATATAAGCTTTTTTGCATGCGGTTCGGGAGGAGCGGCGGTTTTTTGCTCGGAAAAGGGGTGGATAACAGCCTGCGGAACAAGTATATCTGCAGCTTGTTTTGCCGGTGTTTGCGCGTCTGTCGCGCAAAAGGATAAAAGTATATTGCAAAAAAAGGCAAGCTACTTTTACGAGCTTGCCAAAAAAAACAAAAATAATGCTGTATCAGGATTGTTATATGACACGCGTATCGGGCTTGGAGTGCCGGATGTGCGTAAATTGACGGGATGTGTTTAATAGATCAATTACCGTATGCACGTTTTATTTCAAGCATATCCTTAAGCATGTCCTCGCGCTTGGTATTGTCCCTCAAAAGGGCGGATGGGTGGTAAACCGCACACATTTTAAAATTGCCCTTTTTGAACCATATTCCGTGCTCACGGGTGATTTTGAAATCGGGTTTTATAAGACGCTTTGCCGATACTCTGCCAAGGCACACTATTATTTCGGGTGAAATAAGCTTTGTCTGCTCACGCAGAAAACACATGCAGGCATCCTGTTCGGATTCTTCGGGATCACGGTTGTGGGGGGGACGGCATTTTAATATGTTGGCTATGTATACATCCTCTCGGCGAATACCTACCGCAGAAAGGTATTTGTCAAAAAGCTGACCTGCGGCACCTACAAAGGGGATGCCGGTAAGATCCTCGCTTTCGCCGGGGGCTTCGCCCACAAACATAAGCTTTGCGTTTTTATTGCCAACACCAAAAACGGTGTTGGTTTTTGTGCTGTGCAGCGGACAGGCGGTGCAGTTTTTGCAGTTCTGTTCCAGCTCAAGCCATTTTTCGTTATCAGTCATTTATATCTCCGTAGTATTGTTGATGTTAATATTATATATCATTTTGCCGCATATTGTAAAGAGTTATGTTGAAATTTGCTTTGTGATTTTTTGCACGGCGTTGTCCGCACAAATCAATTTGTAATGCTCGGTAACATAAGCCATGGTAATATCGTTCAGCGTACATACTTTTCCGTATTCCGCCAAAAGATCGCTGTTAACGGCGGCGCAGTCTTTTGGGACTTGTGTATATGACGGCAGGCGAGGTATATTTGTGCATATAAGAATAAATAAGTTTTCTGCACTGTAAAGTGATGATTTGCCGCGATAGCCGCAGCTTTTTAATCTTGCACACAGCATATAAAGATTTTCGCAATCATCCACGGTGCATATAACTCCATAACTGTGGTCGGGGAGAGTGCATTTGTGCTCGTCTTTAGTTACAAACAGCTCGCATCCTCCGTCAGCGGAGGGAAAAAGCTTTATATGGATTTTTTCTGCTCCTGCGTCAAAACCTGTTTTGCTATAGGCAATGTCCAGCAGTTCCCATATAAATCTTTTGGTTTTTGTATTGGAATAGTCGAGCTTTTCTGTATCAAGTCGGTTTTTTAAAAGATCCTCCTTTGTAAGGCTTATCTTCAGATTTCTGCTGTTTATATATGTAAAATCCATGTTCTGTACCTCTTAAGCATTTTGGTTGCACTAATATTATAATACAGTAGGTGATGTTTTGTCACCGCACAATTTATTGCAATACAGCTATAAAATGGTGCATATATGGTTATGAATAATTGTTAAATTTTTAATTAACGAACAAACATTAGAGGAAATGTAAACAGTTTTGCAAAACTACTGTCAAAAGGCGATTAAACTGTCATAGAAGGTTGAAATTTGACTTGTTTTATAGTATAATATATTCGTTAATTTATGCATGAGTGCGCAAACTTTTCTGCGCTGTGTGCAAGACATACTTCATTTTTTCAGAAAGGAATAAATATATGGCAATAACATTTTCCGGCGGTATCCATGTAGATGGTTGCAAGGGTACCAACACCAAGGCTATAGAAAACATGCCGGCTCCGGAATTCGTGGCACTTCCGCTTCAACAGCATATCGGTGCGCCGGTTAAAGCTATCGTTCAGAAGGGCGATTACGTAAAAATGGGTCAGGTAATCGGTCGTAACGATAATGCTCTTTCCTGTCCCGTGCACGCAAGTGTTTCGGGTGTGGTTGAACGTATAGAAACACGAAACTCTTACATGGGCGCAGGCAAAACCGAATTTGTCGTAATCAAAAACGATGGCGAGTATACTCTTAGCGAAGATATAACTCCGCTTGAAAAAAAGGTTACAGAGCTCACTTGTGATGAGGTTGTTAACCTTGTTCGTGAGGCGGGTATTTCCGGTATGGGTGGCGCCACTTTCCCGGCTTATGCAAAAATTCAGTCGGCTGTGGGCAAAGCAACCGAAATTATAGTCAACTGTGCAGAGTGCGAACCCTTTATAACCGCAAACCACAGATTGCTTCTTGAGCACCCCATGGATGTTATAAACGGTGTAAAGATCCTTCTCATCGCTCTTGGACTTAAAAAAGCAACATTCGCCATTGAAGATAACAAGAAGAATGCCGCCAAGGTGCTTGAAGAGCTTGTATGCGATGATGAAATGTTCTCTGTAAAGCTTCTTAAAACCAAGTATCCCCAGGGTGATGAACGCCAGATTGTTTATGCCCTCAACGGCATACAGATCCCCACAGGCAAGCTTCCTGCGGATGTGGGATGTGTTATTTTCAACGCCGAAACCTGCTCTGCAATTTATCATGCGGTTGTTGACGGCATGCCTCTTATTTCAAGAATAGTAACCATCGATGGCGACTGCATCAAGGAATCCAAAAACCTTCGCATACCGCTGGGTACTTCCTATAACGATGTAATTGAGTATTGCGGCGGAACGGTGGGCAATCTTTCCAAGATCATCAACGGCGGCCCTATGATGGGAAGCGCGCAGTGGGATCTTGATGCAACTGTTACAAAGGGTACTTCTGCATTGCTGTTCTTCTCCGATAAATACGAAAAAAAGGCAGAACCCTGCTGTATTCATTGCGGAAAGTGCGTTTCTGTTTGCCCCATGCATTTGGAACCTATCTATCTTTCTCTCTTTGCAAAAGCCGGTCAGCTTGATAAGTGCTTGGATTACAACCTTATGAGCTGCATGGAATGTGGTTCGTGTTCATTTATATGCCCCGGCAATGTTCCGATCGTTCAGTACATACGCGAGGCGAAGGATAAGATCAAAGCAAGACCTAAAAAATAAAAAGCGAGGTATTTATATATGGGCTTCTTAAAAGTCACATCTTCGCCGCATATGCGTCATGAGGATACCACAAGAATTATTATGCTTGACGTGATAATTGCTTTGGTGCCTGCGCTTATATGGGCGGTATATGTTTTTGGCGCACGCGCACTGCTTTTAACACTTGTATCAGTAGTGTCTGCCGTGGTTTTTGAATTTCTTTACCGTAAAATATTAAGAAAAAGCACAACAGTGGGAGATCTTTCTGCAGTTGTAACGGGTATGCTTTTGGCATACACATTGCCGGTTTCCGTACCCATGTGGCTTCCCGTGCTTGGTTCTTTCTTTGCTATTGTAATTGTAAAACAGCTTTACGGCGGCATAGGCAAAAACGTTGTTAACCCTGCATTGGCTGCACGTGTATTTTTGTTCCTGGCTTTCCCCAGTGAAATGGCTACATACACAGCACCTTTTGAAAAGCTTCCGATTTTAGGTGTTAAAACCGCTGATGTTGTTGCCCAGGCAACTCCTCTTGCAGCTTTACAGAGTGGAACAAAGCCTTCAATCGATCTTATAGACCTCTTCATGGGTAACGTATCGGGTTGTATAGGCGAAGTATCGACTTTGCTTTTGCTGGCAGGTGCACTGTATCTGTTTGTACGCAAGGTAATAACATGGCACATTCCCGTTACTTACATCGTAACATGTGCTGTTATTTCCTACATTTTTCCGTCTGTTGGAATGGATGCGGTTCAGTATGTTCTTTATGAGCTTTGTGCAGGCGGTCTTATGCTTGCGGCACTGTTTATGGCTACCGATTATACCACAAGCCCTGTTTCTTCCAAGGGAAGAATCATTTATGCCATCGGTTGCGGACTTATTACCATGTTTATCCGTAAATGCGGCAGTTATCCCGAAGGCGCATCCTTTGCAGTGCTTGTAATGAACTGCCTTGCATGGTATATTGATAAATTTACAAGACCGCGTGTATTTGGAGGTGTAAAGAAAAATGCAAAATAACCAAAAATCTCCTTCAAACGTTCTTTATGTTATTAACATAACATTGCGCCTTGTGGCAATATGCGCAATAATTGCTCTTCTTGTTGCTACGGTTAATCTTTTCACCAAGCCCGTAATAACTCATAACGAAGAAATGGAAAGAAGTGCCGCTATAAGCAGACTTTTTGGCGGTGCTGAAGTAAATTACGAACAAATCGATTGTACCGTTCCCGAAATCTACGCAGGTACGGTTGATGTGGTATACGGTATTTCCGACACTGCAAGCTCTGAACAGCTTGGTTATTGTGTTCAGCTTTCTCCCACCGGTTTTAAGGGCGAAGTCGATCTTCTTGTGTCCTTTGATAAAGATGCTTTTATCACCGGCGTTGAAGTAACAGCCACAAACGACGAAACCAGCGGAATCGGTACAAAGGTAAAAACCGAAGCTTTTACAGGTCAGTTCCGCGAAGATGCCGAAAACCCCATGTCAGAAAATGTTGACGATTATATTATCGCACAGGCAACAAAAACATCCAAGCCTGTTACCGAATCGGTATTTGCAGCAAAGGCTGTAGTAAAAGGTCTTATTATGTCAGGTGCATCGGCAGATACTGCCGAAACAGAACAAAACAAGGAGGTTGAATGATGGATATTAAAAAAATTGCCAAATCCGGCATAATCGAAGAAAACCCCACGTTTGTTCAGCTGCTTGGTATGTGTCCCACACTTGCCATTACCACTTCCGCTTCCAACGGTCTTGGTATGGGCGTTGCGGTTATATGCGTGTTGGTTTTGTCCAATTTCCTCATATCGCTGTTGCGTAAGTTTATTCCCCAGCAAGTTCGTATTGCGTCTTACATCGTTGTAATATCCGGTGTTGTAACGGCAACACAGCTTCTTATCAAGGCTTATCTGCCTGATCTTGACAAATCTCTCGGTTTGTTTATTCCTCTTATCGTTGTTAACTGTATAATACTTGCCAGAGCCGAAGCTTTTGCATCCAAGAACAATGTTATTGCTTCAATACTTGACGGCGTGTTTATGGGTATTGGTTTTACATTGGCACTTACTATTCTCGGTACTATCCGTGAACTTATCGGATCGGGAACAGTATTTGGCGTAGATGTTCTTCTGCGTTTTGGTTACACACCCATAATGTTTTTTGTAATGCCTGCCGGCGCATTTATAACTCTCGGAGTGCTTATTGCGGCGGTAAATGCTTTAAGAGCAAAGGCTGCCTCTAAGAAAGGAGATGCGACAAAATGAATATAACAGTTGCCGATCTCGGTCTGGGAGGAATTTTTTCCCTCATCATCACAGCCATACTTGCAGAGAATTACATCTTTTCACAGTTCCTCGGATGCTGTCCTTTTCTCGGTCTTTCCGAAAATCCGTCCAATGCGTTGGGAATGGGATGCGCCGTTACTTTCGTAATGACACTTTCTTCACTTATAACAGGTCTTATTAATAAATTTGTACTTGTAAAATTCGAAATGGAATATCTGCAGACTGTTGCATTTATTCTTGTTATTGCGGCATTGGTTCAGCTTATTGAAATGTTTTTAAAGAAATCCGTACCGTCATTGTATTCTGCATTGGGTATATATCTGCCGCTCATAACCACCAACTGCGCAATTCTTGGTGCCGCACTTCTGTGCGTTCAGAGCAATTACGATCCCTTTGTTTCTGCAATATACGGCTTTGCATCCGGTATAGGCTTTACTCTTGCTATAGTTGTTTTTGCAGGTGTTCGTGAAAAGGTTGCTTTTGCCGATATTCCCAAATGCTTTAAAGGTTTCCCCATAGCACTTGTAACAGCAGGTCTGCTTGCCATGTCCTTTGCAGGTTTTTCCGGCATTACAATCTGAATTGCGGCGTAAAATAGAAAGGTATAGGTAAATATTAATGATAGAGATATTAACCGCTTTTGGCTGGTTTGCCGCAATAGCAGCGGTGTTGGGCCTGATTCTTGCGGTCGCTTCAAAAATCTTTTTTGTAAAGACCGATGAACGAATCGAACAAATAAAAGAATGTCTGCCGGGTGCAAACTGCGGCGGATGCGGATACGTTGGATGTGAAGCTCTTGCACAAGCTATCATCAATGGTGATGCTCCCGTCAATGCTTGTAACGGCTGCTCGGATGAAAACGTAAAAAAGATTTCCGAAATAATGGGATTATCGGGCGATATCGAAACCGTGCGTCTGCGTGCCCAGGTTATGTGTTCGGGCACAAACGATCTTGCTAAGAAAAAGTACATATATCAGGGTGTATCTGACTGCGTTGCGGCAAACCGTCTTTCCGGCGGTGACAAAGTATGTCCCAACGGTTGTATAGGTCTTGGTACATGTGCGGATGTTTGTAAGTTTGATGCAATTAAGGTTATAAACGGTGTAGCTGCCATTGACTACGAAAAATGTACATCCTGCGGTGCTTGTGTTGCCGCTTGTCCTAAAAAGCTTATCCGTCTTGTTCCTGCCAATATTCCGTATTGGGTAGGATGTATGTCTGCGGATAAAGGTGCTGTAACCCGTGGCTACTGTGATGCCGGTTGTATCGGTTGCAAACTTTGCGAAAAGAAGTGCGAAGCCGGTGCTATTAAGGTTACTGATAACGTTGCAGAAATCGATTACACTAAATGTACAGGCTGCGGCGTGTGTGAAAGTGTATGTCCCAGAAAGATAATCTGGTCGGCTTATAAAAAGACAACCGTGGAGACAGCAGAACCTGCCGTTCCCGCTGTTGCCGAAAAAGAGCCTCAAAACAACGTAACAGAAGCGTAAAAATCTTTTCGCCGACGGTATTTGCCGTCGGCGAAATTAAAAGTATCAATTATTATCAGATAAAATGAAAGGATAACGGTGTTTCAATTGAAAACAGACTGGAAAAGTTGCCTTAGAATTTCAATAAGCTTGTTTTTGCTGTTTTTGTGTGTAAGGTACTGGCCGATTGCCGAAAGCTCGGCTTCAGTTGTGTTGAGTGCTGCTGCCCCTTTGATAATCGGAGCAGTAATTGCATACATAATAAATATCCTCATGGGATTTTACGAAAAGCATTATCCCGCATATAAAAAATGTATGTTTTTTCAGCGTATAAGACGCCCTTTGTGCATTGTAGCGGCACTTATAACTCTTGTTGCAATATTATCTGTGGTAATAGTACTTGTGGCTCCTCAGCTTACATCCTGTATCAAGCTTATAATTTCGCTTGTTCCTCAGGCAATGAACGATTTTGTTTTATTCCTTGACGGACTTGAAGTTGTGCCCGATGATATTATCTCTGTTTTGTCTTCTGTAAACTGGCAATCAAAAATAGGGCAGATAGCAGAAATGCTTACCTCTGGTCTTGGCAATGTAATGGATGTGCTTATGACTACTGTGACAAAGGTATTTTCAGCCATTGTAACATCGTTTTTAAGCATAATCTTTGCTTTCTACCTTCTTATGGGTAAGGATAGATTAAAACGTCAGATATACCGTATTTCGAGTCACTTTATACCCGAAAAGCCATTTAACAAGATAACCTATGCATTGGGTATACTCAATGACTGCTTCAGACGTTACATTATCGGACAGTGCACCGAGGCTGTTATTCTTGGCGTTTTATGCACCATTGGAATGTTAGTGCTTCGCATCCCTTATGCCACCATGATAGGTGCTCTAATGGCTGTTACAGCCCTTATACCGGTTGCAGGAGCATATATTGGAGCATTTGTCGGTGCATTTATGATTGTTACAGTATCGCCTCTCAAGGCGGCTGTGTTTCTTGTGTTCATCGTTGTACTGCAACAGATTGAAGGAAACATAATATATCCTAAGGTGGTGGGCACATCATTGGGTTTGCCGGGAATATGGGTGCTTGCAGCCGTAACAGTCGGCGGAGGTATTATGGGTATTGCAGGCATGCTCCTTGCTGTGCCTGTGGCAGCGGCTGTTTATAAGATGTTGCGCAATTATATGTTAAATGCAGATAAACAAAATGACGTGGTGACTGCTGATGCGCAGCCAATAGAAGAACAGACAGAAAACTGATATGGAACATTTTACCGCTTATTTCGTCTTACAGACAAAGTAAGCGGCTTTTTTATGGAGGTATTAGTTTATGAAAATCAAATATGTCTGTGCGCTTGTTGCGATTTGCGGCGTTTTGCTTTCATCATGCGGAAATACAAACATTGATGTGAAAACAGTAGAGACAGATCATGATGCTGCGGTAGAAGGCACATCTGTGCAAATTCCACCCAAACTTTCAGTTCAAAGCAGAATAGCATCTGCAGATGTTTTTGCATCCGGTTATTCGTGGAATTATCTAAGCGATACCGGTGAATACACATCTGTTATAGCTGACAGTGCTCATCCCCTTGACCAATCGTTTGAACC
This sequence comes from Eubacteriales bacterium, assembly GCA_045532495.1. Lineage (GTDB taxonomy): Bacteria > Bacillota > Clostridia > Oscillospirales > CAG-382 > UMGS1052. The sequence continues at coordinate 19,360 of JAZSGA010000090.1, forward strand.
TGCAATCTATAAAATCCTGCCAACACCGCTTTCTTCCGTTGATCCGACGGTTGCATATTTGTACTTTGACGTTGCTCCTGATTTTGTAAAAGCTGTGGCATGGAGCGATGAGGAACGAGGCAACACATCAGCGCAGAGCATTGCAGTAGATGTTGGCTGCGATAAAGACGGCATGCTGTACATAAATTTGTTTGAGGGCAGTTATATTTATGAGATTACTGCACAGTGGGATGATAATGGAAGTTACGGAGGAAGTGCTACGTATGTATTTGAAACGCTGTTTGTTGTTCCGGTTATTCCTGAGAGCACAGACGATAATCTGTGCGGATATCCGCCTAAACCGAAGTCATAAATAAGAAGAAAACGGAGATGTTACTAAGCATCTCCGTTTTTATCATTATGAAGTAAACATCTGAACCCAATGACGTGTGCCGCGGGAGTCGATGTAAAGACCTACACCAATATGCTTGTAATTTCCAAGAATATTTGAACGGTGACCTTCGGAATTCATCCACGAATCCATAACATGTTCTGCTGTATGCTGCCCCATGGCGATGTTTTCGCCTGCACTGCGGAAGTATACATCATATTCGGAAAAAACCGTGAAACAGGAACTACCGTCAGGTCTTGTGTGTGAAAATACTTCGTTAATTTCAATGGCTCTTTTGTTTGCCGCTTGAGCAAGTGATGGATCAACGGTCAAAGGTGAAAGTCCGTTTTCTGCACGGTACTTGTTTACAAGCTCTATAACTTCGTCAATCATTTTAGCTTGCGTGTTATTATCTGCATCGGGAAAGAGCGGAGCAGAAGGAATGGCTGTCTGTGGGCAGTTGCTTTCATAGGTGTTTATAACAAGACCTTTTGCCGAGTCGAAGCTGTAGTTCCATGAAAACTCATCCACCATAAAACGCCATGTGAGCGGAAAATAGGTTACATCTCTGAACAAAAGCAGGGGATACTCCTCGGTGTAGTTGTCAATAACTTTACCGTTAACGGTGATTTTCCCTTGAGCAAGCTGAGCGGTATAGTTTTTTTGATTGGGTATGCCCGTAAGAGTTCTTTGATAAATAAAGTTGTTGTCAGCTTCTGCCAGTTTGTAAACGGAAAGGCCTGTTTCGTATGAATATTCGGTGCCAAGTCCAAGTAGACGGGAATCGTGGTATGTCATAGGGAAATAGGTTATATCGTTATAAAGAATGTACGGATATAAGTTTTGTTCGTTTATTGACTCTATACCGTTGGCGGTAACGGTAAAATCAGGAATGGTTATATAAACCCATTGAGCCGCCGAAGCATTAAACGGAATTGCACATATAATCATTGCAATTGAAAAAATTATACTCAGAATTTTTTTCATAAAACTTCTCCTTTTGCCATTGCTAATAAAATGATAGCATGATTGCGGAAAAAAGTCAATGGATATAAAAGTAAAAAACGGATGCTTTTGCATCCGTTTGTGTGATTATTTTTTGAGTGAAATTGCTTTTTGAGCAAGCTGTGCAAAGTTTTCTGCTGTAAATCCGTACATTTCAAGAAGCTTTGCGGCGCTGCCTGAACGTCCGAATTCATCGTTCATACCGAAGCGTACCACGGGTACCGGACATTCTTCGCACACAGCCTCGCAAACCGCAGAACCAAGGCCGCCGATGATGCTGTGCTCTTCGGCAACGAGTATCGCGCCTGTTTCTTTGGCAGCCTTTGTTATGATGTCCTTATCAAGCGGCTTGATGGTGTGAATGTTTATAACACGTGCATCAATTCCTGCGGAGGCAAGGATTTCTGCTGCTTCTATGGCAATGGAAACGGTAAGACCGGAAGCAACAATTGTTACATCGTTTCCGTTACGCAGGGTAATGCCTTTACCAAGCTCGAATTTGTAAGTTTCCTTATCATTGAATGTGGGTACTGCAAAACGTCCGAAACGAAGGTAGCAGGGCCCGTTGTGAAGGATAGCCGCTTCAACTGCAGCTCTTGCTTCTACTGCATCGGCAGGGTTTATAACTACCATACCGGGTATTGTACGCATAAGAGCGATATCTTCGTTGCACTGGTGTGTTGCGCCGTCTTCTCCAACAGATATACCCGCATGGGTTGCACCTATTTTAACATTGAGGTGGGGATATCCCACAGAATTACGTATCTGTTCAAATGCACGTCCTGCGGCAAACATTGCAAAAGAGCTTGCAAAGGGTATAAGGCCTGTTGAAGCAAGGCCTGCAGCAACACCTATCATGTTGCCTTCGGCAATACCGCAATCAAAAAATCTGTCGGGAAATGCTTTTTTAAACGTGCCGGTTTTTGTTGCAGCAGCAAGGTCTGCATCAAGAACAACAAGGTTTTCGTATTTTGCACCAAACTCAGCAAGGGCGAGTCCGTATGCTTCTCTGGTAGCTAACTTTTCTGACATATCGATTGCCCTCCTTATGCGTTAAGCTGTTTTTCAATCTCGGCAAGGTCTGCCATAGCAACGGCATACTGTTCATCGTTAGGAGCACTGCCGTGCCATGCAACATTGTTTTCCATAAAAGAAACGCCCTTACCCTTTACTGTATTGCAAATAACAGCGGTGGGCTTGTTGCTTTGCTTTGCGTTTGAGCAGGCTGCAGCAATTTCGTCAAAATTATGACCGTCAATAACAATTACGTTCCATCCAAAGGCTTTGAATTTTTCATCAAAGGGCTGGGGGTTCATAACTTCCGCCACGGGACCGTCGATCTGCAAACCATTGGAGTCAACAAATATGCAAAGGTTAGAAAGGTTATAATGTGCGGCAAGCATGGCTGCTTCCCAAACCTGACCTTCTTCGGATTCACCGTCGCCGAGAATACTGTATACTCTGTAGTTTTTGCCTGAAACTTTAGCAGCAAGAGCCATGCCGCATGCGGCAGATATACCCTGACCAAGCGAACCGGTTGACATATCAACGCCGGGAATGTGCTTCATGTCGGGGTGACCTTGCAAAATGCTGTCGGGCTTTCTGAAGGTGAGAAGGAGATTTTTGTCAAAGTATCCTTTTTCGGCTAATGCTGCATAGTAAGCAGGGCAGGTGTGACCTTTTGAAAGAACAAAACGATCTCTGTCTTCCCATGTGGGGTTTTGGGGATCTATGTTCATTTCTTCAAAGTAAAGATATGCAAGTATATCTGCGATACCCAAAGATCCGCCGGGATGCCCTGATTTTGCCGCATGAACAGCAGAAACAGCGTTTTTGCGGATTTCAAGAGCAATAGCTGAAAGCTTTTTCTTATCCATTGTTTAATCTCCTTTTTTAATATTGGTTAAGTTTATCTTTGTTTGGATAAACGGTTTGTGATTTCTGTAAAATAAGGGGGATTGTCGGAGGTAAATTCTATATATTTACCGTTTATGGGATGAATAAATCCAATGGTTTTGGCATGCAGGCACTGACCTTGCAAACCAAAAGGATTTTTTCCGCCGTTGGGAGCGTAAAACGGATCTCCGACAACAGCATGTCCGCTGTGGGACATGTGCACTCGTATCTGATGAGTACGTCCTGTTTCCAGTTTTAATTCAAGCCATGTATAACCGTTAAAGCGTTGAATCACTTTAAAATGAGTGATGGCATTTTTGG
>JAZSGA010000243.1:0-25107 GCA_045532495.1 Eubacteriales bacterium
TATCCCACGGTGCCAACAACACCATCTATTCCATGTACTACGCATGCGGACTTGATACCGCGGCATACCTTGCAAAAGAATGTGGCAGATGCGGCATTGCGCAGGAATACCTCGACCGCAGTAAAACCCTTAAAGACGCAATAAACACCTTTTGCTACAACAGCGACCGCTGTATGTACCATGACGGAGAAGGCACATACAGTGCTCACACTATTATATGGGGCATACTTTCGGAAATGGTTAAGGGCGATGCCGCAAAGGAGCTTTGCAAAAAGCTAACGCTTGATACCATAAGCAAAAGCTCGTATTCCATGAACTACTATCTGTTCCGTGCCCTTGAAAAATGCGGCATGTACGATACGGCGCCCGATTATTTTGGCGGCTGGAAAAAAATGATAGATCTCGATTGTACCACCTGGTGCGAAAACCCCGATGATCCCCGCAGCGAGTGTCATGCCTGGAGCTGTGCTCCGCTTTATGAATTTTCGGCAAATGTGCTGGGGGTAAAACATTCTCCCCGCGATGAAATAATTATAGTTCCCCAGCCCCTTGGACTTGAATGGGCAAAGGGCAATGTGCCCACCCGTTTCGGTGATGTTTTTGTGGAGTGGAAGCAAAATGCAAAAAGCTTTTGCATTTCCGTAACATCCCCTGAAGGAATTGTAAAAAAACTCTCTTTGCCCGACGGCAGACAGCTGGAATTTACCGATGGCAAAAAGACTGTTTCGTATTAATTATTAAAAGCGCAAAAAACAGTTGAAATATTTTGCATTTGGTGATAAAATAATATATGGCACTTTTGATTAAGGAGGTAAAAAATGGAACGTTATATCCGTTTTGCATTGCGTAAGGCTTTACCGTTTGTACTTTTGGCAGCGCTTACGGTGTATCTGTTTATATATGCAACAAAAAGCATAACTGTACCCGTCGCCGATAATATACCTCCGCAAGCTGACGAAGAAGCGGTTTTACCTCAGCAACCCGTAATCAAAGAGCCGCCCAAGCCCATCGAAGCACCGGCGCCAGATACAGAAAGCGTTTTATCCCGGCTTTCCGCAAATGCAACCGAATCTTTGAAAAACGGATTTGTTATTACCGATACCGTTTTTGACGCTTCCACACACATGCTTTCAAAGGTGCCTGTGGCAGATGCCTCGATTATGCCCCCACATGCCTTTTATTCCGTGGAATACGTGCTGGAAGAGGGCACCGCATTATACATTGACTACACTCTGCGTCCCCGTATGGGCTACTTAAGCCTTGCGGACAGCACAAAATCGCTTATACTTGATGCAAACGGCAAGCTTGTTACCATACCCGACGAGCTTCATCTTTCCTTCGCCGCAAGCCGTGACAAAAACGGCAGCCCCGTTTTTGTGGACTACGTCACAGGCGAATATTACATCCTTTCCGACGGTGCTTTTATCCCATCTGATTACAATCCCGTAACAGATTTCAGGGGAATAAATTTTGATTATCCGTCTTATTACGGAGTATCCGACACCCCCGATTGCAAGGTTATATCCTCCGCACGGGGCATGGGTTACCGCATAGGCGAAAGAAACGCCGTTAACACGGCATATACCCGCGCCTTTGCCTTTTCCGAAGGATACGGATGTGCGTATGATGCTAAAGACCGCCTTTACTTTTTCAACGAAAGCGGCAAACTTGCCCTTGGCGGCATAGGCGATACCGTTTTTTACGGCTGCGGAAGTGCCGCCGGCGACGGTTCCCTTGGATACTACTATTTTGACGAAGGTCTTACCCGTGTAACGGTAAAAGAAACCGCGGCAGATATAACCACCGAAAGGGATATCCTTATAGATACCCACGGAAAAGAATTTCCGTTGCCGTCGGATTTTACCCTTAAAGCTTACAGCTGCGGCAGAATACTGCTGGAAAAAGACGGTATTTGCGGCTACATGGCATCCGACGGAACATGGACAAGTGATCCCGAATTTACTTTTGCACGGCCGTATTTTGAAGGGCTTGCCGTGGTTGAAAAGGACGGCAAAAAAGGTGTTATTGACAAAAACGGCAATTTTGTGATTGCGCCTGTTTTTGACGAAATAACCGATTGCTCCGGCGGAATTATATGCGCATACGAAAGCACAAACGGATGGCATATTATACACAAAACAGCGGCTCCGCCGCCTGAAACAACCCCCGAACAGCCAAAAGAAAATAAGCCTGATGCGGAACAGACCGAAATATCCGCAGATAATATTACCGCCGCAGAATAATTACGGCAAAATTTCAAATACTTAAAAGAAGGAAGGTGTAAACAAGGTGCCGTTATTTATCGGAAAAAGCAAAAATGATGATCCCTGCGCTTTATCGCAGGATGCACAACTGGTAGAAAAAGCTGTTAACGGTGATCAGGCCGCCTTTGGCGAGCTGGTAGAAAAATACAGTTCCTTTGTTTACAGAACCGTCTTTTTTGATATTAAAAACCGTGAAGATGCCGAAGATATTTCGCAAGAGGTATTTATAAAGGCATACAAGGCGCTTGCATCCTTCAGGTACGACAGCGAGTTTACCACCTGGCTGTACCGTATATGCAAAAACACCGTATACGATCACATACGCAAAGCATCCCGCAACAAAGCCATTCTGTTCTCGGAGTTTTCCTCGGATGAGGATGACCGTGAATACGAAGTGCCCGATACATCGGGAAGCTACGAGCCCGAAAAATCCTATATCAAAAAAGAAACCGCCGATATGGTAAACGCTGCCATTGCAACCCTTTCGGACGAGCACCGCGATATTATAATAATGCGCGATATAGAGGGCATGAGCTACACGCAGATATCCGATGCCCTTTCCCTTGAGGAAGGCACGGTTAAAAGCAGACTGTCCCGTGCAAGGGCGGCTTTGAAGAAAAAACTTGAACACAGCGGTTTGCTGTAAAAAAACGGAAAAAACATTTTTGCCAAAAGGCGGAACAAATTAGATTTTTGTACGTCTATAACTACAGAACAACACAAATAACATGAAAGGAGGAATTAAAAATGGCAAACAGATCTGACTGCGAAAAGTTTTCAGAGCAGCTTTTTATGCTTGATACCGAGCCTTCGGGCGAGCTTCTTGAGCACATAAACGCCTGCCCCGAATGTCAGGCGCAATACCGCAAGCTTGCCGCCATGTCGCAGTTGATAAAGTCAAATGTTCCTCCTGTTCCCAACATAAAGGATGCGGTAATGGAAAAGCTCCGCACCGAAAACATCAGCATTGCACCTGCATCCGCAAAACGCTCAAGGCGTTTTCCCGTTGCCACCATTGCGGCGGCGGTTGCCGTGCTTGCCGCCTTTGCCACATTTGGCACAAAGGAAACCAACAACTCCGATGCCTTTTCAAAAGCCAAGGTTACGGGAAATGCGCTGACCGCCGAATCGGCTGTGGAAAACGATATCATGATGTATTCATACTCCGCAGATACCGAAGCCCAGCACGCACCTTCAGCTTACATGACTGATACCGACGGTGCTGTTACGGAAGACAGTGCAGATAACGGACGCACCGTTACAATCACAACAGCAGAAGAATATTTAATGGAAGATGCAGTTGAAGAATGTATCCCCGAAGCCGAAATGCAGGCGCAGCCCGAACTTGCATCGGAAGAATTACCTTCCATCCCCGAAGAAGCCGAAGCCGAAACCGACGCTTCACCTTATTTCGGAGGAACAGAAACCAAGTTTACTTTGAGTTTAAACGACGGTGTTCAGGAAGCCATTCCTCAAAACGACAAAGCCGCTGCCGAAACAAAACCCGAAACCGAAACACAATCCACAGATAAAACTGCAACATCGGGGGCAGGCGGTGCAGTAAGCGAATACCGCAACGGCATAGTCGAGGATGTGTCAGAAGACAACGCCCTTGCCGTTTACAATGCCATGGAGCAAACCTACCCCGGAAGAATATCAAAAGAAGCGTTTGAATCCGTGGATGCGCAGGTTTACCTCGCTTTTATAAGCTCGCTTGAAGATTTTGAAAGCGGCTACACCGAGCAGGCTCTTTATGACTTTGCAAAATTATACAAATAAATATTTAAAGGCGAACTAAAAAGTTCGCCTTTTATTTATGTATGAATTACTTTTTTACCCTCACGTTCATGTGCATAACGTTTACCTTATTGCCGTCATACGGTGCCGAATACTGCACCAGCAAAAAGTTGCCTTTTTCATCGGTAAGGTTGAGGTTGTTGGAATAATATGCACCTGCACCGGGAGTATGAGCAAGGAACACGCCCTCATCCCAATCCGATGCGTTTTCGGAAGTGTAGAACACAAAACCCTGTACATCCTTTGATCTGCCGTGCAGAACATAAATGCCGTCAATAAGTGCTGTTTGCGGATTGCGTATACCGTTTTCCAAATGGCAGGGTTTGCAAAGAGTCCATGTTTTGCCGTTATCGCAGCTTATGGCATGGTCCATTTCACATTCTGCCGCCTCGTTGTAGGCATAGGCATGAAGTTTACCCTCGGTATCAAAAAGAATCGATCCGTATCCGCGGCGTGTGGTATCAAAGGGGATTATGCTTTCCTCTTCAAAGGTTTTTCCGTTATCGTAGCTTTTGTAAAGTCGGTAAACGTGTTCGGGCTTGCTGCCAAGGAAATGCTCATTGCAGAAATGCAGCACATATATAACACCGTCACGGTACAAGGCATCGTACGGTCTGCCATCATAGGGGCACATTTCCTGCGGCTGTGTCCATGTTTTACCCTCGTCACGGCTTATTATAACCGTAGGAGTGCTCCAGGGCTCGCAGCAATATGTATGGGTGGCATCGTTGCGCAGGCAAATGGCAACTATGCTTCCGTCATCACAAGCTACCGCCTTTTCCACAGAGATCATATGAACACCATCAAGAAAACAGTCCATGGAATAATCAAGAGTCATAATATCCGAATAGGTTTTACCTGCATCGCGGGATATGCGGTATTCTACCCAACCGTAGGGAAAATGGCCTCCCCAGCGGTTTGCCGAGCAGTTGGAGTTGAAATCTATAAAGCAACCGGGTGCAAATTCTGCCAACGCATGGGTCATATGACCGCTTCTGCCCCGTTTTTCGTTATCCGCATAAACCTGAGGCTGCTCTATTTCCACTGTATAATTATCGTGTTCGATCTTTTTGAATATCATAATACTTTCTCCCGTTCATGTTATTGCATTTTAATTTTACAATAATCCCGGCATTTTTGCAATTTCATAAAAAGACAAAATGTTTTTATATGCAGACAACTTTATACTATACCGCTTTGTCTGCGGAATTCTCCGGGAGGCACTCCGCACTGTCTTTTGAAGAAAGAAACAAAGCTACATTCACTTTCAAACCCCATCATATATCCTATTTCCTTTATGCTGTATGCCGATTCTGCAAGCAGCTTTTTTGCTCGCTTTGTACGCATGGCATTGATATATTCATAAACCGAGCACCCTGCGCCGTTTTTGAATATGCGGTTAAGCTGACGCACCGAAAGACAGCACTCACTGGCAACATCATTGCAGGTAATAATGCGGTGGGCGTTGTTTTCAATGAATTCCTTTGCCACATTTACACGGGGGTCATGGCATTTGCCGCATATACGGGGAATTGCCACATTCATACCCAAACATGCGGAATGTATTATTTCAAGCACCCTGCCGCTTACAATGTGAGGCATAAATATGTTTTCGTTGTCCGACAGCTTGAGTATAAAGTTGGAATTATCGGTTATATCCTGCGAAAATTCAAAAACAGCAAGCTTTTTATCGCATGGCATTTCTGTCATAATGCTGTTTTTACCCAAGGCAAAAGCAACGGATATTTTTATCATATCGCAGCTGCAGTCTATAAACCCATGGGATGTATCCGGCGGAACAAAAAGAGCTTTGCCTGCACTGACTGCATATAACATTCCATCGGAAACATAATTAGCACTACCCGAAAAAACAAAGTGAATTTCAAAAAACGAATGGGCATGAAAACCCGTACAAATGCGGCTTTCCGCACTGTTGTAATCCACGGGCTCCACCCAAAGTATTCTTGTGTCTGCAGGCAATTCTGCACCGGGAATACTTAGTTTACCAAGCTTTTCCGCACGGGCAGATGTATATTCTGTCAAAGGCATTTTTATCCTCCGATAATCAGATGTATATGTTAATTATAAAACCGCAAAGCACGGTTGTCAACAAAATGTCCGTAAATTTAAAGCATTTGTCCTTTTGCGGTATTGATAATGCACTGTTTTTGATTACAATTTATAATGAGGTGAAATTAATGCTTAAATCAAGAATACGCAATAAAGAAAAGCTTATAGGAATGTATGTGCAACTGGCAGATATAAGCATAGCACGCATTGCAGGTCTTGCAGGATACGATTTTGTGTGGGTGGATACCGAACACAGCTATATGTCCTACGAAACGCTGCTTGCGCATATCATAGCCATAAAAGCCACCGGCACGGCGGTTATTGTACGTGCTCCGCAAAACGACCTTACCGCCACTAAAAAGATTATAGAAATGGGTGTTGACGGAATAATATTCCCCATGATAAAAAGCCGCAAGGATGCCGATGCCGTTATTTCCGATACCCTTTATCCGCCCTACGGCACCCGTGGTTTTGGCCCCATGAACGCCATTGATTACGGTTTTAAAAACGCCACGGAATATCTTGAAAACACCTGCGACAACCTTTGCAGATTTATACAGATCGAGCACAAAGGTGCAGTTGAGGATATAAACGCAATAATGCAGAATCCGCACATTGACGGTTATATTTTCGGCCCTAATGATCTGGCAGGCTCCTACGGTTTTACAGGCAAGCCTTTTTGCGATGAGATGTCACATATTATCCGCAGCACCATAAAAAAGCTCCACGCCAACGGCAAATATGCCGCCATTGCATCGGGAGGCTTTTCCGACGATGTTATAAAGCATTGGAGCAGCTTTGGGCCCGATATGTTATCTGCCGGTGCGGATTTTGATTTTATCCGCGACGGCGCCGTTAAAAACCGCAAAAACTTAGAAAACCTATATAAAAAATAATTCTGTTTTTATACCTCCATATTACAAAAACCGTCAGGGATGTGCCCTGACGGTTTTTTGTTTTATATGTGATTACGGAAATTCCCAATACTGCTCTGCGGATCCTGCAGGTGCGCTGTAGCCACGCAGTTTTATAAGCTCGGAAATGGTTACGATCTTATAACCCATTTCATAAATCCTGGGAATTGTAATGGAATATGCTTCGGCATTTGCCTCCACATCGTGGGTAAGGATGATTCTGCCATCCACAACATTTGCCATAATGGCATTTACACGTTGCTCAACGCTTACCTCTTCGCCTGATTTCCAGTCGGAAACGCCAAGCTTTCCGCCAAAAATCGGTATCGGAATTGTCTGGAGCATGGTCTGTGAAACCTGAAGACCGGGCGCACGGAACACTCTGGGGTAAACACCTGTGGCATCAAATGCTTTTGTCTGCACAGCATTGAAATCTGTCATGAGCTCTTCGGCTGTCATATTTGCCATGGATGCCCACGCATTGCCGTGGTTGCCTATTTCGGATCCCTCGGCGATTATTCTTTGCATTACAGGTGCGGTGGAAGCGTTTATGTTGCCGCCAACGCAGAAGAATGTGGCATGAGCGCCGTATTTTTTAAGCTCATCAAGGAGCATGGGTGTGGTGGTGGTTCTGGGGCCATCATCCACCGAGAAAGCTACAAGTTTATCCATATCGTTATCCTCGCCGCTTACCACAGCGCCGCCTATTACCACGTTTACTTTTCCGTCGCTTGTGGCATTGAACTTAAGTTCAACGGTGTGTTTGCCGTAAGCCAGTTCCTGTTCAAAAATAATCACCTGGGTGTGCGCATACTTCTGGAACGAAAGCAGATCCTCGTCCACGGTTGCGTTTTTCCAGCCGTGACCGTCGATCTGATAATCGATATTGAATCCGGAGGAATTCATACCGAAAACAAAACCGAAGGATGTTCCCGTAAATTCAAATTTCGCTGTGGCATCGGTGCCTGTGAAGGTAGCCTTGCTGTCGGTTATTGCAACCCATGAGCTATCTGTTGCAGAGCTTCCATACATATTGGCGCCAACTGCGGCAGAAGTTACCTGCGCTGTGCCCGAAAGGGTGAATTCCGTGGCAGGAATGATGGTGGGATCTGCCCACAGTGAACGGCAAAGCTGATCAGGCATTGTTTCTGCGCGGTTATCCTTTGCCGCGTAATATACGGGAGTATCAATAAGCAGTCTTGTAAGAGTATTTCTGATCTCGTCAAAGTATACTGCGTAGCCTGCGGCACTGGGGTGCAGGTTATCGACTGTGTAGTAATAAGTTCCCGAAGTTTCGTTGGATGCGCCACGCGCTGTCATAAGTGCCTGCATGGGAATACCCATATCTATGCAGGTTATGTCGTAATGATCGGCAATTTCGATGTAATCCTTGCGTGATGCGGCATTGGCACTGCGTGCAGTAAACGCAAACACAATATCCGCATAGGGATTAGCTTTGTAAATATTGCGTACAAGGGATTCTATCTGACGTTTAAGGTCATCGTGATTCTGCTCAATACCGTCATAATATGTCCAGTCGTTGGAGGTAAATTCCACAAACACAAGGTCGGGCATATCGTGGCCGTTGGTGTTCATAACATGGTCGTTAAGGCGGTATACACCGAAGTTTGTGGCGGTATCGGAAATACCTGCGTTTACAAACTCGATCTGTGCCTCGGGGAACTGTTCCTTAAGCCATGTTGTGGTGCGGTTTACATAGGAAAGACTGATATCTCCGCCGGTTGCAGAAACTATGCCGTCGGTTACGCCCTTTGCAGCAGATGAACCGTAGGTTATGGAGCCGCCAAGGTATGCAACGGTAAGCTTTTTATCGTTGTGGAGCGCGCGGTAGGTGTTGGAAAGGGTGTTTTCGACACCGTTATTTTTGGTAAGCACATTTTCGTAAAGGTAAGCAAGTATTGCTGCTCTTTGTTCTTCGGGCTCATTTGCGGCACCGTTTTCGTAAATAACAGTTGCCACATCGTAAAGGCTTACGGCATAAGGCTCACCGTAGGCTGTGTGTACCGTGCCCGAAGCATCCTTATATGTTACATAAGGGCGTGCTGTGTAATATCTGTCAAGGTTTTCGTCGGTGATGCGTGTCATTACTGCGGTGTATTTATCGTGATCCTGCGCCACCTCAAAGGTGTATTTTGCAGGCACGGTCTTGGCACCGTATTTCTTTTCACCGTAAGTATATTTGCCGCCCTTTAAAAGCTCGGCTTTGCCAAGATAGTTTGTGGGAAGCACCACTGTACCGTAGCTAATATCTGTGCTTGCGTTGAACGATGCGCCCGAAGGATCAAGTGCCGCATTCTCGGAATGGAGTCCTGCAAGCATTGTACGGGTGTTATGGGAAATAGTGCTTATGTAACGAAGTCCGGGGATGCCCGTTATTCTGATCTGAACACCTTCAACCGTAAGATCCTTTTCATCAAGCTCTATCCATCTTGCATAAAGTTTTGAGCCTGCGGATACCGCAGAACCGTTTGCCACAGCTGTGGTATAAGTGCTGTTGCTGTACCAGCCGCCAAAGAGCATACCGTCACGCTTCATACCGTCGGGAAGGGATACCGTACCTGTATGGTTTACGGTTATTTCGTCCGCAGGGTAATAAAGGTGCTTGCCGTCCTTATCGGTAATTGTAACTGTGGTTTCAAGGTCGGAAAGTGCTTTGTAGGTTATTTCTGTTTTGCCCTTTTCAAGGGTAACCTCGCCGCTTTGTGTAAGCAGGAAGGACTTTTCGCCGTTGGTTATAACAGCGTATTTTTCGCCGTCTATTGTAACATTGAACTTGCCTGCAACGCTCTTGCCGTCTTTGTCATATACAAAGTCAACATTGCCGCCCTCGGCAGAATATACCATATAAACACCGTTTGCCGCAGTTGCCGTTTCCACAGCCGTTGCATTGGAAGGCTTTACGCCGTTGTTGAATATAAGCTGAACTGCACCGCCGAATGTGGGGGCATAGTTGTCGGACGAAACTTTTATTGTCTTAATTGTGCCGCCGTCAACCTTAAGCAATACGTTGGATTTGAAGTTTACGCCCTTGTGTCCGCTTGCCCAGCCATCGCCGCCAATAATAAAGTTGTTTACGGTGCCGTCTGCGATATATGCATATGCATCATCCTCTGCTGTGTGTACCGATGATGCGGCAATGGGGCCAAGGCCGAATTTGTTCCATGTACCGGAATGGATTTCGGCATACATTCCCTTTTTATCCACACGGCTGTTGTTGCCGCCTGCCATTATCTGATGGTTGCCGGATACCGTTACGTTTTCGCCAATTATAAATTCGTGTCCGCAGGAGGTTGCCCATGCGTAAAGTCCGTTGGTAAACTTAATGTCCTTTATGGTTATGGGGCCTGCAAAGGTGTAGCCGCCGCTCTGTACTGTATATATTTCGGAGTTGCTGTCATATCCCGAAACAGTAAGCATGCCTGTGTGACCGCCTATTGTTGTGGGAAGCTGATAGGAGCCGATGATCTTTACTTCAAAATCAATACCTTTTTCGGCAACAGTTACAGCCTTCGTTATGGAAGCAAAAGCTGTTGTTGCTGTTTCGCCGTCATTGCTGTCGCTGCCGTTTACGGAATCCACATAGAACACTGTCGGCGGAGGCGGAGGAGTTATAACGGATGCGGCAGTATCGGAAACCTGATTTCCGTTTGCATCGGTACATACCGCGTATACCGTATAATTGTTTGTTACGTTATCAAGCGAAGCGCTCCAGCCCTTGAATGTGTAGCCGTCTGCCACGGCAAGATTTTCGGGTGCTGTGGCATTTTCGCCCTCAACGGTTACGGATTTGCCGAGATATGTGGTTTTATCGGTGCCGTAAAATTCAACGGTGTAGGTAGTATCGCCAAAATCCACGGGGCTTGCCCAATCGCCAAAGTTTTCGTGCATATATTTGTAGGTTACAACCTTGATCTTGCCCAGGTTCTGCTGTTCAACAAGATATTCGCAGAATGCACGGAGGTTTTCTGCCGAAACCTCGTTGAGATCGTGACCGTAGATAACCTCCCATGTTTTATTTGCCGCATGGGTATCTACTATGGATTTGAGCTGATCGAGAGTTCTTCCCGAGAACCAGTTGCGCTGTTTCCAGTACTGGGTGGAAAGGCCGTATTTATCGGAATACTTGTAATACTTGTTGGTAATAAGCTCTATAAGTCCGCGGTATTCCGTATCGGTCACCCCGATCTGTCCCGTACCTCCCGCAAGGATAATACCGTTTACATTGAAGCCTTCTTCTGTGAGGATCCTGTAGGAATCACCCAGCTGTACTTCAACATCTGCCCAGGGAGTAACAAACGGCTTGATTACAAGATGTGATTTTGTGTGCGAAAGAATTTCGCCGCCGCGATCCTGAAGTTCATGGAGCGTTGCAGGAGCATTCTTTATGTTGTTGGAGGGAACCGCCGCACAAAGGGGCAAGTTGTATTCTTTGCTGACTATTTCAAAAATTTGTGGGAAATCCGCTCTCACGTCGTCAAAGATAAGAGTGATGTACCCCTTATCCATTTCTTTCCATGTCATGGGAATAGTGGTGCCGGGGTTGGGCGGATAATTTGCATATGTAATTGTTGTTGTGCCCTGTTCCAAAGTAACTTCACCGCTTTCGGAAAGAGTTGTTTTTGTTTCGCCGTTTAAAATTATTGCGGAATTTGTGTTATCATCATCGATGGTTATGTGGAATTTACCTGCCACGGCGTTGCCGTTTTCATCCACCACGGGTTTTACATAGCCGCCCTCGGCGGAATTAATGTAATATTTTGCGCCAACGGATATGGAATCCAGTGTTGCATCATATGTGGGAGCAGCTGTGCCGTTGTTGTTGATAACGATAAGCGAGCCTGTTATCGCTGTGGGGCTGCCGTTGCCTGTGGCAGTGGCAGTTATTTTTGTGATAGAGCCTGCATCATGCTGAACAACAACGTTCTTTTTAAAGGTGGTGGCACCGCAGGCGCCCCAGTTGGTGCTTCCAAGTATGATATTTGCAATGCTTCCGCCCAAAACGTTTATGTTTGCATCGTTGTTGACCGAAAGGCCTGCGGATGCAGGCATAATACCGCCCACGTTGAATTTGCCGGTAAAATTACCCGACATTACTGTTACGTTTATATCATCAACAACAGTGCTGCCCTGGCCCATACCGAAAACCATCCAGTCATCGGTGGAGGTGGTTTTAAAGCCTTCGCCAAAAGTTATGTCGTTGCCTCTTGAAAGGATATACGAGTTTTTACCTCTTGTGTAGGTAATGTCCTTAAATGTAACGGGGCCTCCAAAGGAGATTGCCGCAAGGGAGGAATCAAAGGATGCGTTTGCATCATATCCCACAATGTCAATGTTCTGTGTGTGGGATGCGTAATCAGAGGTTGTGGGGGAATATGAACCCACAATAACAATTGTACCTGTTTCTGTGCCAAGTGCTGTCATTGCCGCCTTGAGTGTGGCAAAAGGAGCATTGACGGTAAGACCGTCGTTATCATCGCTACCCGTTGCAGAAACGTAAAATACCGAACCGGCAAGGGTTTCGTCGGAATATGTAATGGTGGTGTTGCCTGCAGGAATTGTTATTTCTCCGCTTTCCTTAAGCACCATTTTACCCTCGGAGGTCTGAAGCACCGCGGCACATGTTTCATCGTTTTCTACGGTAATGTGGAATTTGCCTGCCACGGCATTGCCGTTTTCATCCACCACAGGTTTTACATAACCGCCCTTTGCGGAATCTATGTAATACTTTGCACCGATGGAAATGGCATCAAGGGTTGCATCATATGTGGGGGCTTCTGTGCCGTTGTTGTTGATAACTATAAGCGAGCCCGTGATTTTTGTGGGGCTACCGTTGCCGGTGGCAACTGCGGAAATTTTTGTTATTTCACCGCCATCATGCTGAACAACAACGCTCTTTGCAAAGGTGGTGGCACCGCAGGCGCCCCAATTTGTTGTACCCAGCAATATATTTTTAACAGTACCGCCGTTTACGTTTATGTTGGCATCATTATTTACTGTGAATCCGGAGCTTGCCGCCATTATGGCGCCCACATTGAACTTGCCCGTAAATGTACCACTGTTAACGGTAACATTTATATCGTTTACCGAGGATGCACCATAGCCGCCACCGAATACCATCCAGTCATCGGTGGAGGTGGTGTCAAAGCCGTCGCCAAAGGTTATATCCTGACCTGCGGTGGCAATATACGCATTGTTACCACGGGTATAGGTTATGTTTTTAAGTGTAACCGGGCCGCCAAAGCCAACGCCTGCGCTTGCGGCAGAGGCTATAACAGCGCCCTCGCCGTTGCCGCGGATTATTACATGGCCTGCATGGGCTGCGCCGTCGTTGTTTGTCATGGTATATGTGCCCATAATTTTTACCGTACCGTCGGAAGCACCGATGGTGGTAAATGCCTTTTTAAGTGTGGCAAAGGGAGTTTCGGCAGTAAGACCGTCATTTTGGTCACTTCCCGATGCGGAAACGTAATAAAGCGCTCCGCTTACGGTTTCGGACTGGAATGTGACAGATGCCGCACCTACGGGAATTGTGATTTCGGTGCCGTCATCATAAACGGTTTTAACACCACCGATATCAACAGTTGCCGCATTTACATCGTCATTATCTATCACAATACGGAATTTGCCGGGTATGGCGTTGCCGTTTTCATCGGTAACGGGTACAACATTTCCGCCCGCACCCACGGTAACGGTATAAGTGTTATCCACAGCACTTTTGTTATTGGTTATTTTTGCGCCGTTTTTGAGAATTATCTGAAGCGCACCCACATTTGCTGTGCTTGACTTTTTAAGGTTTGTTACAGTTGTGCCGTCAAGGATGAGGTTTACGGATTTTTCGTAGGTATATTCCACTCCGGAAACTGTATTTGCAAGCTCGATATCTGACAAAGTACCTGCGCCAAGGTTAACATTTATATCACCCGTTGCGGTGGTTGACGCGGTAATTGCCTTTGCATCGGCATGCAGGTAAAGGGTGTTGTTTATTTTAGAAGGGGTAAAGGAAATGTTTGTAAGCGGAATACTTTTGTTTGTTTCGCTGTAATGGCAGCCTGCGTAAATTGTACCTGACCAGCCTCCGATGGTGATGGTGTGGGTAGTTGTGGTACTTCCGTCATCACCCGTGGTATTTGCTGTAGAAAGTGCCGCACGCTTTACAACCGTGTTGCCGGTAAACGAAAGATCGTAACCGCGGGCATAAATTTCCCAATGGTGGCCGATTCTTGGGTCAACAAAGCGGATATTGCGGAATTCCGAGGGGCCTTTGATAAGAACATGTGCACCGGGGTTACCTGTCCATGCCTATTCCTTTTCAAACACAAGGGTGCTTAGGTTGGTTTCAGATTCGCCTTCGTAAATGATTTTTGCAGTATGTGCCACGGCGGTTTCGTAGCCGATAAAGCCGATGGATGAAATCTCATCCTTTTCGGTGGTAGCGGTGCCGTCGGACGTTGTTTTTATAACGGTCTGCCAGGAAGTTTTGGTTTCTTCTTCGGTACGTATAACGTGTACTGTTACCGTATCGCCTGCCTTATGACCGTCGGCATTGATGGATGCAATGACCGTGCCGAGAGTGCCTGCGGGCGCAGAAGCGCTTCTGCCGTCGCCAGTACCTCCCGGTTTTACATAATAATCTGTTGTAACAGCGCTGTCAGCCGCAAAAAGCGTAAGCGGTGTCATTGAAAGAACCATTGAAATGCACAAAAGCATTACAATAAGTTTTGAAAATCTGTTTTTCATGATTTTCTCCTTTCCTGTTTGTGTAGCTTTACCAACCAAGGCACCCTGTGCAGGTGTCGAAATGGCAAAAACGTACAATTATATTTAATAACAGTATATCACAACAGTTGTTGTTTGTAAAGAAAAAAATCACATTTATTGCCCGTTTTAATGTGTTTTTGTGCAAAACAAAAAGCCCCATCAGGGCTTTTTTATACTTGGTCTGATGCCTATTCCCACAACACCGTACTGTGCCTGAAGCTGTGGGGAATAGTATTTTTCCATATCTTTGGGATGAGCAATCTGATTATCGGCATAACCCATGGCGCTTTTATCAAGCATGGTGTAAAGCTGTTCAAAGCTTTGTGCGCGTGTAAGCGATACCACCTCGGCATACAGCATATCCCCCGTGCCGTTGTGGGAAAACTCAATAATATCACCGGGTTTTATTTTTTGCCTTTTTTCGTCAAAAAGGCGAAGCTCCACGGTTTTGCTGCCGTTTTTTATTTTTTCAAAGGGTTCTGCATCAAGCTTCATTGTGTGGATCATAAAAACCGCCTTACGATAAAAATTCTTTTATTCTGTCAAGGTTTTCAAGGGCGGTACGTCTGCCTATATCGTATGTAAGGCGAAGCTTTTCCGCATCCCCCGTTATTCTGCCCACGGGCAACTTCTGCGGCGGACAAATAACTATAGCCCTGCCCTCTTTTTCGGCATTTTTAGCATATTCCACCGATGCGTTGTATGCCATGTGGCGGTTGCGTGATGCTTCCACGGCGGCAGGATATTTTTTTAAAGCCCTTTTTATAAGCGGAAAAGCTTTGTTGGATTTTTTTACATAGCCCTCAGGCTGGGTAAGCACCACAATATTTTTTGCATACCCATTTTTTTCGAAAAATTCCAGAGGAATGGAATCGGATATTCCTCCGTCCAGCATGGGCACGCCATCGATTTCCACAATGCGTGATACCAGCGGCATGGATGCCGATGCGCGGAACCACTGAAGATCCTCACCGTTGCCCTTTTCACACTTTTTATATACGGGTTTACCCGTAACAAGATCTGTTGTTACCACATAAAACTCCATGGGATTGCTGCGGAACGCTTGCACATCGAAAATATCAAGCTCTTCGGGCAGCATACGGTAGCAAAAATCCGCTCCGAAAAGATCCCCCGTTTTTATAAGAGAGCTTATGCTGCAATATCTTTTGTCACGGCAATATTTTGTGTTATAGCGCAATGCTCTGCCGTGCTGACGGGATTTGAAATTGCATCCGAAAGCCGCACCTGCGGAAACTCCCACCATTCCGTCAAAGGTTATTCCGTTTTCAAGAAAAACATCGGTAACGCCTGCCGAAAAAAGCCCCCTCATGGCACCGCCTTCAAGCACCAAACCTTTTTTGCTGTTTTTTGTAATTTCCATTTTACTGTCCTCTGGTATTTGATTTTAATATTATAACAAATAAATATGATGTTTTCAAGTTTATGACAGAAAAATCCCCGATTATTCATCGGGGATTTTTCCAACATATTTTAAGGAGAAATGAAGAACAAGAACGCTTTGTGCTATCCTGTTTTCAAGAATAATTATAGATGTTCAATGTGACAGCTGTATGAAAAACAGCTGAAATTTTGAGGGATTTATTGTTTTTCGTACACTATTTTTCCGTCACAAAGCTTTGCAACAACGTTGTCGCCGGATGCAATGTTGCCCTCGAGCAGTTCCACCGAAAGGGTGTCCTCGATTTTGCGCTGAATGGCACGGCGCAACGGACGCGCACCGTAGCGGTCATCAAAGCCTGCCTTTGCCAGCATGGCGGTAACCTCATCGTCAAACTGCACGGAAATGCCAAGGCTGTTTATGCGCTTTGAAATTTCTGCCAGCATAAGACGTGCGATCTTTTGGATATCCTCGTCGGAAAGCTTGCGGAAAACAACTATTTCGTCAATACGGTTTAAAAATTCGGGGCGGAAGTAGTTTTTAAGTGCATCCATAACTCTGGCACTTTGTCTGTCGTGTTCTGCCGCACTTTCGTCATCGGTAACAAAGCCCAGCTTTTTGGGTTCCGCCTCGGCAGAATGACCGAGGTTCGAGGTCATTATAATAACGCTGTTGCGGAAATCCACCCGTCTGCCGTGGGAATCGGTAAGTATGCCGTCCTCAAGTATCTGCAAAAGGATGTTAAAAACATCGGGATGAGCCTTTTCTATTTCGTCAAAAAGGATAACAGAGTACGGCTTGCGGCGTATTTTTTCGGTAAGCTGTCCTGCCTCGTCATAACCCACATAACCGGGAGGCGAGCCTATGAGCTTTGAAACGCTGTGCTTTTCCATGTATTCCGACATATCAAAACGCACAATGGCATTTTCATCACCGAATATGGCTTCGGCAAGCGCCTTTGAAAGCTCGGTTTTGCCCACACCTGTGGGACCGCAGAATATAAACGAACCCTGTGGGCGTTTGGGATCTTTAAGTCCTGTTCTGCCGCGGCGGATGGCACGGGATATTACAGAAACCGCTTCGTCCTGACCTATAACACGGTTTTTGAGAATACTGTCAAGCTCAAGCAAACGTTTTGATTCCTCACCTGCCAGTTTTTCCACGGGGATGGATGTCCACGCCGTAACCACCGATGCTATATCGGATTCGCCGATCTCGGGGTAACTGCTGCGCTTTTTTTCTTCCCATTCCTTTTTATCCTGTTCAAGCTTTTCACGCAGTTCCTTTTCACGGTTGCGTATTTCTGCCGCTTTTTCAAATTCCTGGGCACGCACAGCCTCGCTTTTTTCGGCGTCAAGGCGCTTTATTTCCTCTTCGGTATCACGGAGGTATGACGGTGCGGTTATTTCGCTTATGCGCTTTTTGGATGCCGCCTCATCAATAAGGTCAATAGCTTTATCGGGCAAAAATCTGTCGGCAATGTATCTTGCCGAAAGCTCCACGGCGGCATTTATTGCCTCATCTGTTATTTTTACCTTGTGGTGAGCTTCGTATTTATCCTTTAAGCCGTGCAGAATAAGCACCGCTTCTTCCTTGGTGGGCTCGCCCACGTTTACCGACTGAAAACGGCGTTCAAGTGCCGCATCCTTTTCAATATACTTGCGGTATTCGGAAATCGTGGTGGCGCCTATAACCTGGATTTCCCCACGGGAAAGGGCAGGCTTTAAAATGTTTGCCGCATCTATGGCTCCCTCTGCCGAGCCGGCACCGATAAGAGTGTGGATCTCGTCGATAAAGAGTATAACGTCGCCGGCTTTTTTAACCTCTGCCATAACGTTTTTAATGCGCTCTTCAAATTCGCCGCGGTACTTTGCACCTGCCAACATACCCGAAAGGTCAAGGGTAACCACGCGTTTTGTCTTTATGGTGTCGGGCACCTGACCCGATGCTATTTTAAGCGCAAGACCTTCGGCAACGGCGGTTTTGCCCACACCGGGCTCACCTATAAGGCAAGGATTGTTTTTGGTACGGCGTGAAAGTATCTGCACAACACGTTCCATTTCGGTTTCTCTGCCGATAACGGGATCGAGCTTGCCTGCTTTTGCCGCCGCTGTAAGATCGTTGCCGTAATTATCAAGAGTGGGTGTTTTGCCTGCTCCGGCAGCTTTCGCTTTTTCGGTCTGTGCCTTGTTTTTTGCCTGAGGCTGAGATGTAAAGCCCGAAGGTTCAAAACCACATGCCACGGTGGATGTTTGGGCATAAAGCTCATCAAGATCCACTCCCGATTCCGAAAGCAGCTTTACTGCAACACAATCGGATTCATGCAGGATTGCCATAAGTATATGCTCGGTACCTATATAGTTCTGTGCGGTGGAAATGGCTTCGGCGCGGGAATTTTCAAGTATGCGTTTTGCTCTTGGGCTCATATCTATGTTATCGTCGGATTCTTCGCCCATGCCGCTGTTTTTTGTGATAAGATCACGGAACATATCAAAGCTTATACCGTGCTTTTCCAACAGCTTTGCCGCAATGGAATCACTGCGTGACAAAAGACCAAGAAGCAGGTGTTCGCTGCCCACGTTGGTATGTCCCAGTTTTCTTGCGGCGGTATAAGCCGCACCCAACGCCCTTTGGGCGTTATCTGTAAATCTGTCGGTCATTTATATCACTCCCAATTTTATTATTCAAAATATGCCTTTATTAGCTCGGCACGCTTTGCATCACGCTGGACGCTGTCGGCAAGCTGAGGATTTTTGCGTATAATGTGTGCAGGCATTACCTCCACCAGCATTTTGGTAAGATTTATGCCGTCGATATCACGGATTATTCCACACTCCACGCCAAAGCGCACATCCGACCAGAGCTTTAAAAATTCTGCGGATGACAGCTTGCGTGCATAGCGCAGTATGCCGTATGAACGGCAAACGCTGTCTTCAAAATCCAATCCGCCGCCGGAAATAAGGGTATCACGCAGTTGTTTTTCGCGCTGTTCGACCTGAAGCACGGCATTTTTAAGCTTTGCAATGGCATCGGCTTCGGATATACCCAATGTAACCTGATTTGATATCTGATAAAGGCAGCCGTCGGCTTCGCTTCCTTCGCCAAAAAGTCCGCGGACGGTAAGTCCGATCTTTGTCATGAGATTTATAAGGGATTTCATTTGTCCGCAGGCGGTAAGCGCAGGTAAATGAAGCATTACCGATGCGCGCATGCCTGTACCGAGGTTTGTGGGGCAGGATGTGAGATAACCGAGAGAATTATCAAAGGCAGGCTTTGCACCGCGGCAGATAATATCATCGGTTTCCGATGCACGTTTATATGCGCCTTCTATATCAAGGCCCGGCATTATGGACTGAATTCGCAGGTGATCCTCCTCGTTGACCATAACAGACAGTGTGTTGTGCTCATCTGTTATTACCATTCTGCCTGCGCAGTCGCCCTGACAAAACTCACGGCTTACAAGGTGATCTTCGGCAAGCACACTGCGTTCGACGGGCGAAAGGGCCTGCATGGATATGTAATTGTAGCGTTCACAGGAATACTTTTCAAGAGATTCCTTTACCTTTTCGCACACTTCGGATTTTTGCGAAGGGGTGCATTTTTTGGGAAAGGGGTATTCTTCAAGATTGCGCGCCAGGCGTACACGTGAGCTTATAACCACGCCTTCGGCTGACTTTTTATCGTTATACCATTTCACTTTGTATCACCGTCGCTTTCCTTGTTGATCTGCGCCTCTATGGCACGTATCTCGTCACGGTATTTTGCCGCATTTTCGTATTCCTGCTGCTCTATGGCATCACGCAGAAGCTGCTTGAGATGCTCAAGTTTTTCGGCAGGGGTTTGCGGTGCCTGCGGCTTTTGGGGTATTTCTTTTGCAGGCTGCACGGGTGAGTCGGTAAGTGTGGGGGTTTTTCCGCAATGTGCCACGTTGCCGTGTATTTTTGTAACAGTGGGCATAAGTGCCTTGCGGAACACGGTGTAGCAGCTGCTGCAGCCAACTCTGCCGCCGTGCAGCAGCTCGCCCATGGTCATTCCGCAGCGTGTGCAGGTTTCGGAAGCCACAATCTGCGGTCTTTGTTCAAGAAAGCTGCCTAAAAATCCGCCGAAGAAATCATCGGCAAAGCCGTCCTGCTGCAAAAATCCCGAGGATATTCCAATGCCCTGTTTTTTTGCACATTCGGCACAGAGGTTTTTTTCAACGGTAACTCCGTTTTTTGTTTGTTTGTAAAAAAATGTTGCCTGATTGTTTTTGCATACTTCGCACAGCATTATTCATCACACTCCTGTTTACTGCTGTATAAGATTTAATATAAGCGTTTTAAAAAGATCAGCACGCAAGGCATCGCGCATATCTCTTGTGGGTGCCGCCGAAAGAGCATCCTCGGAGCACAGTGCCGCAAAAAGCTTTGCGGTGCGCTCGCTTATTATATCGTTTTCTATCATGGAATTAAGATAAGCTTTTAAGGTTGCTGTATCAAGCGTTGTATCCACCGATGCAAAAAGATGCATGAGGTAGGTGCTTTTATCCATACGCACACGGGTTATTTTTATATACCCGCCGCCGCCCCTGCGGCTTTCGACTATATATCCGTGCTGTTTTGAAAAACGTGACGACAAAACGTAGTTTATCTGGCTGGGCACGCAACCCACTTTTCCTGCAAAATCGTTGCGTTGTATTTCGGCTATGCCGTTTTGCTCTTCAAGCATTTCTTCGATCATACGGGCTATTTTTTCTGATATAAGCATATGTAAATCTCCTTGCATGGACTTTGACCTTTACTGACCTTGTGATTATATTATACATTCAAGGTCAAAGAAAGTCAAAGTCAAACAAGGTCAAATTTGGTTGATTTTGTCCGGTTTCAGCCGTAAAAGCCATCGTTTTCTTTAT
This sequence comes from Eubacteriales bacterium, assembly GCA_045532495.1. GTDB lineage: Bacteria > Bacillota > Clostridia > Oscillospirales > CAG-382 > UMGS1052. The sequence continues at coordinate 21,115 of JAZSGA010000243.1, forward strand.
TTTTCTCGTCAAATCTTTGTTTTTCTTTGATTTTTGAAAAATATGCCGTTTCATAATCCTCCAGCGGATCACAGTAAAGCTCATTTTCATCTTCGATGGGACGGTCATCAAAGGTCAAAAACTCTTTTCCGTGATTCTTGCTTTTTGGTTTCATAAATCCCCCTCCTTTTATCAAAAAAGTAAAGTTTTTATCAAAATAATATTCCCATATACCAAAAAATGTGCTATACTTATATTAAGCATTTTTTATTATTTACAGTATTTACCTTTTTATTCACCCATATAAAAATTTTTTCGGAGGTTTTTATGGCAGAACGCAAAAAGCGCAGGCTTTCCGAATCCTTTAAGGTTCTTTTATATGTAATTGCAACAACTTTGGCACTTGCTCTTTTGATATCGGGTTTTTGCATTTATGATTTTTTTGCAGGTGCGGATGACGGCAAACCCTCCGTTTATCTTTTCAACGGCGATAAAAAAATTCGTCTTCTGGGAGATAACGAGGTAATTATGCGCAACGGTGCGCTGCTTATGGACATATCCGTGCTTTCCGACCATTGCTCATACGGCATTGCCGGCGATACCGCCGAGCGCACGCTGGTGTTTCCCAACGGAAGCTATGCGGAATTTTCAACCGGCGGCGGATTTTGTCTTAACGGCGAAAACTGTTTTATGGAAAGTGACTGTGTGCTGATTGGCGAAACCTTTTATGTGCCCATGTCTTTTTTCCGCAACTACATAAAAGGGCTTAAATTCAGCACCAACGAGGACGAAACAAGGCTTTACATTGATGTGGCATCATCAAAGTATTCCCTGCTTTCCTTCAGTGCATCGCCCGAAAAAGCTCTTTCGGTGGAAGATTATTTTGAAGCCGTGGGTACAAGCCGCGAAGCGCCCACATTCAAAACAGATCTTTCGGCATATGAAGAATACATGGATCCTGCTGACCGTGACAAATATCTTGTCCTTATAAACACCAACAATCTGCTTAGCCGTGATTACATACCGCCGAATCTCACCGACCTTATACACACACGCAAGGACGGCAGAACCACCCAGCAGCTTGAGCTTTACGCCGCCAAGGCAATGGAAGCCATGTTAAAGGAGGCCGCCGCCAACGGTTACACATCTCTCAGCATAACCAGCGGTTACCGCTCGTACAATTATCAGCAGATGCTGTTTGATAACCAGGTAAATGTGCTGCGCGCAAGCTACGGTGAAAATGCCGAGAAAAAGGCCGCAGAGGCCGTGGCATTGCCCGGCTCCAGCGAGCATCAGAGCGGACTTTGCGCAGATCTTCACAACCTGCCATCGGCATCCCAGAGATTTGCCGAAACCCCCGAATATCGCTGGCTTTTTGAAAACTGCTCAAAATTCGGCTTTATTTTAAGATATCCCAAAAACAAAACAGCCATAACCGGCATTATGTTTGAGCCCTGGCATTACCGCTTTGTGGGCAGATACCATGCCGAAAGAATAATGCAGGAAGGTCTTTGCCTTGAAGAATACATGGCACTGATATCAAACGGATAACAAACAATTAAGGGCACCCGGAAGGGCGCCCTTGTTTTTGCGTTTTATTCAGTTTTTGCCGCTGTCAAGCTCGTTCCACAAGGTGAATCCGAGAATAAGCATGCCGCCTATGATCTGACTTACGGATATTTTTTCGCTGAGCACAAAAACAGATATCAGCACAGCTACCAGCGGATCTATATAGCTTAAAATTGCCACCTTTTGTCCCGGAAGCTCCTTAAGCGACGAAAAATAAAGGCAATAGGTTATGCCGGTGTGAAGAATTCCCACCGTAAGCAGCGACGCCCATCCCACAGTATCAAGTGCGGACAGGTTGAAGCCGCCCGTAAAAGCCACATAGGGGAAAAGCACAAGTGCGGCAGAAACAAACTGCAAAAAAGTGCGGTGTATGCCGCCCACGTTTTTTATAAATTTGTTTGCCAGCACCACAAAGGCATAAAGGCATGCGGCACCAAGCCCCAGCAATATGCCGAAGGTGTGATTTTTTACACCCTCCGCACTTCCCGTACCCGTTATAAGCACAATGCCCACGGTGGACATGATAAAGCATATCCATTGCTTTGCCGTCATTTTTTCACGGAATATAAACGGGCATGCCACAGTTACAATAACCGGTGCAAAATAATAGCTGAGCGTTGCCGCGGATACTGTGGTGTAATTGTAGGCTTCAAACAGCAATATCCAGTTAAAGCCCATGGCAACACCCGATATAAGCAACAGCGGAAGCTGTTTTTTTATTTGCACAAAATCTATTTTCTGCCCCGTTGCCGCAATGAATATGCCCAGCAATACGGATGCCATTGCCGCACGGTAAAGTGCCGTTTCACCCGAGGGCAAAGGGATGAATCTTACAAAAAGTCCTATGGTGCCAAAAATTGTCATTGCTGCCGCAAGGGCTGCGCGGGCGCCGAATTTATTATTCATAAAATGCTCCTTTTTACAGACCGTATAAAGGAATTATACCACACATTCCGCAAAAAGCAAGCATAAATTGTTATGGGCAAAACAGCTTTATAAGCTTATCCGCCGCATCGGATGGAACAAAGTTTTCTTCGTTGTCATATGCATAAATGCTTTCACCCGAAGCATACTCTATATTTAGCAGCGCCCCATACATATCGGGAAGTCCGTTTACCCTGTTGCTATAGCCGTTGAACTTTGCAAGTTCATAATCCGACACGATATTCTGCAACGAAATCATAAACGAATTATCCGACACAAACTCATTTTTTCCGCTTTCGCCGTATCTGTCATACCATTCGCTTTTACATTTTACGCTGCCGTTTTCAAAAGAAGCACTCAATTTATATACCCTGCCTTCAAGCTCGCTTTGCTCTTCGATAAAAGCCGAAACAAAAGACAGTTCACATTCAAAGCTTTCTATTTCCGTTGATATAACGGTTTTGGGCGCATCCTTGCCGCTGTCATAATTATTCACTCCGCCGTCTTCTTCAACATTTTCGGGCGTGTTTGCTCTGCATCCGCAGATTCCCGTTGTGATAAGCAGAATTATGCCTATAAATATTCTTGAAAACATATATTTCCTTTCCAAAACGCCCTGTACCGATATGGCACAGGGCATTTTTTCAGTTGTTTATAAAGCGATAAAGGAACGTTACCACCTGCGCTCTTGTGCAGTTGTTATCGGGACTGAAGGTGGTGGCGCTTGTTCCGCCGGTTATTCCGTTTTCCACCGCCCACAGCACTGCGTTATAATAGTAGCTGTCTGCGGTTACGTCAACAAAGGGGTTGTTGTTTCCTTTGGGTTCGGGCTTGCCTGCCGCACGCCACAGGAACGTTACCACCTGAGCTCTTGTACAGTTGTTATCGGGGCTGAAAGTGGTGGCGCTTGTGCCGCCGGTTATGCTGCTTCCCACCGCCCATTTTACGGGTTTGTAATAGAAGCTGTCCAAGGCAACATCCGCAAAAGGCATTTCTATTGCCGCAGGCTCGGGGGATCCCACCATTCTGTGAAGGAAGGTTACCACCTGGGCTCTGGTGCACACGTTATCGGGAGAGAAAGTTGTGGCACTTGTGCCTGCCGTTATGCCGTTTTCCACCGCCCACATGACGGGAGTATAGTAATACTGATCCTTTTCCACATCTGTAAAGGCGGGTTTTTGTGACTCTGTAGGCTTTTCAGGCTCTGCAGGCTTCTCCGGCTCTGTAGGCTTCTCCGGCTCTGTAGGCTTCTCCGGTTCGGTTGGTTTTACAGGGTCTGGGGGCTTTTGCGGTTCTGTGGGTTTTTCAGGCTCCGTAGGCTTTTCGGGTTCTTCGGGTGTTTCTTCTGCCTGGCACACGGGGAACTTATAAACGATTATCGCTTCGAATTCATCTCTGCCCATAATTTCGTCGGCGGTATTTCCGTTTACCGTTCCTATAACATCGGGGGTGCCGTCGCTTTTTGTTACAAATTCATAGCCGTCATGCGGTATAACCGTAACCATAACCTGATACACATTG
>JAZSGA010000056.1:0-3578 GCA_045532495.1 Eubacteriales bacterium
AATTTGAATATCTGAGCGCTTAAAAACCCGAAAAGAGAACATACGAGGTGATAGTTCTGGAACATTTGTAATATAGATGTCATATTATAACCCCGTTAATTGTCTCGGTAAGCAATAAAATCTGCAAGTTCGCACAGAAAATCGCTTCCCGGATATTTTTGTATGATAGTTTTTGCTTTTGTACACAGCTCTTTGGCAAGGGTTGTTGCTTTTTCTATACCCAACAAAGTGGCATATGTAACCTTGTTTTCTTTTTCATCGCTGCCGCATTTTTTGCCAAGCTTTGATTCGTCGCCAATAACATCAAGCACATCATCTGTTATCTGGAATGCAAGACCGATATCTTTTGCATATTCAAGCGCATCGTTGTATTCTTTAGTATCCGAATACTTACCTGCAGCAATGCATCCAAGAACGCAAGCGCATTTTATAAGAGCACCAGTCTTTTTTGCATGAAGCACTTCAAGAGTTTCGGTATCAATTTGTTTTCCTTCGTTTTCCAGGTCTATCTGCTGACCGCCAAACATGCCGCACGGTCCTGCGTAGTAGGAAAGCGCCTGCATGGCAAGCAGGTTTTGTTTATCCGAAAGGTTGTTGTTTGTGATAGTTTCAAACGCAAAGGATATCAAGGCGTCTCCTGCAAGGAGGGCAAAAGCTTCGCCGAAAACAATATGATTGGTGGGTTTGCCGCGTCTTAATTCATCGTTGTCCATGCATGGCATGTCATCGTGAATAAGGGAGGATGTGTGAATCATTTCCAGCGAGCATGCGTAATCTATGGCATTTTGTGCGGTTGAACCGAAAAGCTTTGCAAATTCCATAACAAGGCAGGGGCGCAAACGCTTTCCGCCTGCCATAAGGCTATAACGCATAGCTTCCTCAAGACCGCATATCTTGGAAAAATGCGCGTCGTTTGTTATCAGTCCGAGTTTTATATCAAGAGCTTTTTCTGTGATTGCGGCATTATTTGTAATCTGTTTTTTGAATAATTCTTTATTCATTTTCTGCTTCCTCATCTTGCTTGTCGGGGGAAAGTGTTTTAATTTTCACTTCGGCTTCCGAAATCAGCTTGTTGGCGCTTTTTATCAGGCCAACACCTTCTTCATACAATTCAAGTGCCTTTTCAAGCTCAAGGTCAGAATCAAGAAGGCAGGATATTTCGTCGAGTCTTTCAAGCATTTTTTCAAGGGTAAGATCATTTTTTGTTTTTGTTGCCATTGTCGGTGCCTCCTTTGGTGATATCGGTTATTTCGGCATTGGCAAAGCCGCTGTTGAAGCGGATGGAAACTTTGTCGCCTATGTTTAAATTTTCGCTGTTTTTTATGGCATTCCCGCCATTATCTGTAACAACAGAATATCCTCGTGACATTACAGCCAAAGGGCTGAGAGCATAAATTTTTGCTGTTCTTGCCGCAAAATCACTCTTTTTTATTTTCAGTCTGTTTTGCATTGATAACGTAAGCTTGTCGGAATAGCTCTTTGTTTTTTCAGCAAGCCTTTCGGTGTAATACAGCGGACTCTGGAACATTTTGCTTTTTGAAATCAGCGCAATTCGGTTTTTGAGCGAGCTGATATGCTCTTTTGTAAGCGTAGTTATGTTGGACTCGTAAACCTTTAGGGAATATTCCACATCCGCAATATTCGGAACAGCGAGCTCTGCTGCGGCAGAGGGTGTGGGTGCACGCAGATCTGCCACAAAGTCGCATATTGTAAAGTCGGTTTCGTGGCCTACAGCGGAAATAACTGGTATAGCGGAAGCAAATATTTCATGAGCAAGCATTTCGCTGTTGAAAGCCCACAGATCCTCTATAGAGCCGCCGCCTCTGCCGATGATGATGGTATCAACGGGGTACTTGGTGTTGAAATATCTTATGCCCGAAGCAAGCTCTTCGGAAGCGTTTACCCCCTGAACAAGGGAAGGGTATATGATGATTTCTGCAATCGGGTACCTGCGAGATAAAATGTTTTTCATATCAGCAACAGCGGCACCGGTTTCTGCGGTTATAATGCCGATTTTCTGAGGGTACTGCGGTATTGGCTTTTTGTGAGATTCATCAAACAGTCCCTGAAGCGTAAGCTTTTCTTTAAGCTGTTCGTAGGCAAGATAAAGCGAGCCTATTCCATCGGGCATTATTTCTTCTGCGTATAGCTGGTAAACACCGTCACGTGGGAAAACAGATACACGTCCACGCACAATAACCTTCATGCCGTTTTCCGGTGCGAAGGTGAGCCTTACTGCCGATGAACGGAACATTACCGCTTTAAGCAATCCGGTTTCGTCTTTCAGAGAAAAGTATATATGACCTGATTTGTAGTGATTTGTGAGGTTTGATATTTCACCTTTGATGTAAATATCGCCCAACAGATCGGAAGAATCAAGCAAAGCTTTTACGTATTCATTAAGTTGGGAAACCGTAAGTGTAATAGCGTTTGTTCTCATTATTACAAAAGTTCCTTTTGAGCCGATTGTTTTTTGTGTTTTCTGTATGCCAGCAAGGCTGTACCGCAAGCGTTGTCGGATGATAATTCAGCAGATGCAAAGAACACGTTTGCTTTGCTTGAAAGATTATAGCGTATGCGGCTGTTGGACATTACACCGCCGGCAAAAACTACGGGCACACCGGGATATTGTTCCTGCAGATTATCCGTGAGCTTCAAAAGCGCTGTGCTTAAATATTCAAATAGAAAAGCAGCAATATCTTCAGGAGGGGTGTTTCTCTCTATAAGTGCCTTTGTTTTGTTTTCTAGTCCCGAAAGGGAACAGTCAAAACCTTTAACCGATACTTTGATTTTGCCGAAATTGCAGGTGGAGCCGGCAGATAAAGCATCAAGCTCTTTTCCGCACGGAAAATTCATTCCCAACAGCACACCCGTGCGGTCGATAGCCTGACCGGCATTAAGATCGGTGGTGCCGCCTATGCGCGTGCATGTAATATTATCTTCATCTGCGCTGCATAGTATTATATCAGTTGTTCCGCCGGAAACGTGGAAAGAAATAAAACGGTTGTATAATTCCGGGGGCATTTTGCTGCTGTATAAAGCGGCAGATATATGCCCTGCCTGATGAGAAAATTCGTATACGGGAACATTCAAAGCACCGCCTATGGCGCGGGCGCAGGTAACTCCTGCAAGAAAGCATGGCATGTAGGAGTTTTCCGCATCCCTCGGACGGGCAGAAACACCCACAGCGACAACCTGGTTCTTGTTGTACTGTTCATCAAACAGCTGCCCCAAAAGCTCCGGCAACGCCTTAATATGATAAAAAAGAGCGTCACTTTGTCGTAACCCTCTTTCGTGCTGTGCAACCGGAAGAAGTTTTCTTGCGTTTTTCACCACAAGTCCGTCACATACCAAGGACAGACTTGTGGTATAGTTGCTGGTATCAATTCCAATGGTATATTCACTCATTGGGTTGGCTCCGTTCAGGAAGAACGTTGGTAACAACAGAGCCAAGCACACCGTTTACAAAGGTGTAACTGTCCTCGTTGTCATATTTTTTTGCCATTTCCACGGCTTCGTTTATGGAAACTTCGGAAGGAATGTCATTCATATAAAGCAGCTCATAAACTGCAATGCGC
>JAZSGA010000213.1:0-7535 GCA_045532495.1 Eubacteriales bacterium
TACCGCCACAGGCGTAAAATTTGATCTTAAAGCCGGCAACGGCGAAGTTATTGCCACCAGCGAAGTATACACAACAGAAGCCGCTTGCCTTAAAGGGATTGAAAGTGTTAAAACAAACTGCACCGGTGCTGTTGAAGATCAGACAGTTGAGGGCTTTGAAGCCGTAAAACACCCCAAGTTTGAGCTATATGAAGATAAAGGCGGCGAATTCAGATTCCGCTTAAAGGCAAAGAACGGCGAAGTTATTGCCACCAGCGAAGGCTACAAAACAAAAACAAGCTGCCTTAACGGTATTGAAAGCGTTAAGAAAAACGCACCCGATGCCGAAACAGTAAAAGAATAAACAAAAAAACAGCGGTTGCTCACTTTATTAGGTTGAGCAACCGCATTTTTGTTATAATAGTTATTGTTCCTTATCAAGTCCTGCATAGTACAAAAGCTGCTTTCGGGATGAAACACCAAGCTTTTGATAAATATTTTTATTATGGAATTTAAGAGTATTTTCTTTTATACCAACTGCTTCTGCCGTTTCGCGGGTTGTTTTACCCGATACATAAAGATCGAAAATCTTCTTTTCCGTAACAGTAAGCTGCGGAACTCCATCGCAAAAACGTTTATATTCATCAACGGGATCTTCTGATAAATCACTTGTATCACTGTCACCATCCGGCACAGCCGCATAAACTTCATTAACATTGCCTGAATAATCATGCGACTGAAGCATAATGTAAAGCATAAGCAAAAAGAGCTCTGTTATGATATATGAAATCGAAAGGAATTCGAACTCAAGATCAATGATCTGCTCCACGCCCCACACGCATATATTTCCAAGTGTGGCAGATGCCAGAAGCATTGAATGGGAAGACGAGGTTATTCTTCTTTTTATAATGGCATAAATTATTATTGCAATCATTATGGCAAAATACGCTATAAGATACAAAAGATATACTTTATGTAATGGTCCGTACTCCTTCACAAGAGTGGTAAGGCCGTTTTCGGTACTGATAGATACGGAACTATAGTACCAATCAAGATACCCCGGAGTTGCAGCAATCAGAAAAACAATACAGCTTATGGGCAAAAGAACCGCTGTGGCAATTTTTCTGTAGCCGACTTTACAAACATCCATTATTGCCATAAGCATACACAATGGAAGAAACGCCGAACCAAGATATGCTATTCTGTTTGCAAGAAGTGCCTCACCAAGGGTTTTTGAAACCGACAGACACAAATATCCGCAGTTAACTATAAAAACCGCAAAATACAGCAGCATAAGCCATATTTCTCTTTTTTTCATTATACAGCAATAGCCCACCGCCAACAGCAGCGAAAGCACAGTTGTTGCCGCATAAATTACAGATATACTTGACATATTTATCACCGTTAATAAAATTATTTTCAGACCTGATCTGCGCCACTGTTATCGTTGGTATACAGTGCGGCATAACGAAGCATTTGTTTACGGGAAGAAACACCCAGCTTTTCATATATATTGCTGTTATGGAATTTAAGCGTGCTTTCCTTTATTCCCGTTATTTCGATTATTTCCTTGGCAGTTTTGCCGGCAAGGTACATTTCGAATATATTGCGTTCGGATTTTGTAAGCATTTTTATACCGATAACAAAATTTTCGTAATCATCCGGATCTATCTCGCTTTTGCGAGAATAGCAAAGCTTTTCTATTTCGCGCTGAACACGTGTAAGCTCGGTTTGCGCCTTTTCCTTTTCATCCGCAAGAGATTCATACGCCATTTCGTATTCCCTGTCCTTGGCGGCAAGAAAGGCGAAAAGGTCGCTTATTTCGGACAAATGTGATACAGAGCCCGAATGTTCAAACATTCTTATTCGCTCAAGACCGTCAATAATGGGATTTATAAAACGTTTGCTTAGAATTCTGCAAAGAGATATGGCGAAGAACGAAAGAAGAATAAGAAATATTACGATCTGTACTGCGTTGGTGGATACAGCTTTGTCGTAATCCCCCTTTGGTATCATAACCGCAAAGGTATGTTTTTCGCCGTTATCAAACTCACGCACTCGTGAAAGCCCGATAAATGATCCGTTTTCGGCATTAAAAACACAAAGATTATCTTTGGCATTGCTTTTTGTTATCAGCCCCTGCGGAGGAGCAAAATAACCATCCGATGTTCCGCAGATCATGGCAGACAAAGCAGGCAGATCGGTTAATGACGGAAACCACATACACATAAGGTGATCGACTGTGGCAGACTGTGCATGATTGATCCTGAAAGACTGCTCGTTTATTTCAAATCCGCATATGCCCCAAACCTCACCCCTGTTTCCTCTTATGGGAACTGCAATAAGCATGGCATTTTCATTTACGCCGGGAATAGCAACCGCATGGGCGAAAACGTAGGATTTTTCAAGCGGAATAGCGGGATCGGTTTGAAGAATATCTGAAAAATCGGGGAAATCGTTTATATCAAATTCTTCATTCCAGTTATCGGACGGCAATATGCCAAGATCGTTGCCCACGGATGAAATACCTCGGTACAGAAGAAGCGATTCATCAAGTCTGTCGTAGGAACTTCTGCGCAGATACACCCCTGCCTTTGAACTTGCATCGGTATATTCACGCGCAGTATCAAGCATGATAAATATGCCAAAACTCCGCGCCTTTAAAATTTCATCATCCAGCATATCGGCAAAAATTTTTTCCAAAGCAGAAATATGCTCAGGTGAGTTTTGAAGATCCGAAAAATCCAAAGCATTTGTTCTGAGATAATACGCGATTATCCTTGAAGCATTGGCGGAAAGATTGGCACCTCGCATTGACAGTTCCTCGTTGTGAGATACAATATCCTTTTCAAACACTTCCATATGAAGCTCCAGCATATTTGTATAAACATCCGAAGGCTCGCTGAAAGTTCCCAGCACCATCAAACCAAAGGCAATAACAATAAGAATAACCACAGTAAGTATCATCATATACCCAAAAAGGCTGTCTCTCATATTAAGTTTTCCGTTTGATTTACGGTTTGGAAAACGCATTATTGCCTCCTTAATTTTGCAAAGAATGATACTACTTTAACATCAAAATGGGTATAGCCACACTTTTTCCCATACTTTTCCCCCACCTTTTGATAAAAAATGAAAAAATATTTACAAAATTACTAACCTTTTGGGGTATAAGTTGGGGGACAAATATAGGATAATATATATAATAAAATTGTTAAGTCACAAATGCAACAGCAAAAATGATGCTAAATCAAAACATCGCACTGTATGATCATATGACCTTATATCTTTAAATTTTGATGATAATTAATTTTATCACAGAATTCTGATTTAGTCAAGACAAAACAAGGCAAGGGATTATAATGAAAAACACAAAACGACTTACAATTTTACATTCCAACGATCTTCACGGTGATTTTTTAAGTGAAGAAATAGACGGCAATCTTGTTGGCGGAGTATCACGATTATCGGGCTACATAAACCAAGTAAGAAGCACCGAACAAAACGTGCTGTACTGCATTGCAGGCGACATGTTCCGCGGTTCTGTTATCGACTCGGAATTCAGGGGCGTTTCCACCATCGAGATAATGAACATGCTGGCTCCCGATGTTGTAACCATCGGCAACCACGAAACCGACTACGGTCTTGCTCATCTGCTGTTTGTGGAAAAATGTGCAAAGTTCCCCATAATCAACGCAAATCTTCACATCACCACCAACAATGCAAGATTGTTCAAACCATATGAGATAATAGAGATCGACGGCATGAGGATCCTTTTTATCGGCATACTCACCGAGCAAGTGCTGTCGCAAACCAAAAACGAAGGGCTTATTGGCACTTTTGTAAACATATACGAGGCAGCGGAGGAAGTGGGACGTATTTGCAACGCATACAACTCCACAGACACTGACCTCACCGTTTTACTTACTCATATAGGCTTTGAAGAAGATAAAAAGCTGGCGCAAAAGCTTGATCCTTCATGGGGAGTTGACATTATCATCGGCGGTCATTCGCATACAACCATCGAAAAACCGGCAAAAATAAACAACATACTTATCGTTCAGGCAGGCACGGGCACAGATAACATCGGAAGATTTGACATATCCATAGATACAGACAGCAATTATGTTCATAGTTATGAATGGAAAACAGTTCCCATAAACGATGCCGAATGTCCGCAGGACAGCGTCATCGAAGGAATCATCAACCGCTACAAGGATCAGACCGATAAAAAATACAACCGGCTTGTAACGCGTTTTGCCCGTCAGCTCACTCATCCGTCAAGATACCGCGAAACAGAGCTCGGCAACCTTTTTGCCGACATCATGAAGCAAAGCCTTGGAATTGACATTATGCTTTTGGGTTCCGGCAGTATACGCAATCCCGAGCTTGGGCCCATCGTTTTATACAACGATCTTGCGGAATGTTTCCCCTATGACGATGCTTTGTATATGTTCAGAGTTTCGGGAAAGCAATTTAAAGAAATGATCCGCTTTATGCTGCGTGATGAAGTATGGGAAGGTTCGCACTGCGAATTTTATCAGTTCTCCGACGGTTTAAAAGTGGTTTACAACAAACAAAACCGCGATTTTGATGAATTTTCGTTTGAATCGCAGCCCATAGACGAAAACAGACTTTACAAAATCGGAATGCAAAATTTTCACTTTAAAAACATCGAAAGCTTTTTGAATATTCCCATGGACGACATAAAAAAGCACGGCAGGCCTCGCATACTTTCCACGTCGACAAGGGATATTCTTGATGAATATATGTCATCTCATCAGCATTTGGACAGTAACATATTCGGCAGGCTTATAATTGAATAATTAATAACACAAAAAGGAGGATTCACATGTCTATTTTTGATAAGCTTTTTAACAAAGCGGCAAATGCTGCGGCGGATGCAGTAAAAAGCGCTGTATCAAACGCAGGAAACAAAAAAGAAGAGTTCATTTTTGCAAAGCTGCCCGAAAGTCTTTCGGAGTTGCAGAGTCTTCCCGAAGCAAAGCTTGACACGCCTTTTAAAACAGCGGCATTAACTGTAATTGCTCTTTGCGTTTATGCGGCAGATAAAAACATCGGTATCGAAATGCTTAACTGGCTGAAAGGACCAAGACCTCTTTCAAACGTCGAAATTTCTTTTATAGATGACAGACTGCGTGACGGAAAGACTTATGTTCCCTTCTCATACTTCAAAGGAGCAAAACCCGAAAACGATTACACCCCCGATAACCCTTACAGCATAACCGTTGAAAGCAATGCCTATTCCGACGCAAACCCCGGTTACATGAAGCTGCTTATACGCAGCGGAGGTGCCGACACTCCAAGAGAGGTTCAGATGCGTATGAAGGGCGACGGGCAATGGCTTTTGTGGGAACAGTTTTTACTGCCCGATATCCGTAAACCCAAATCCCAGGATCCCTGGGCGTGACTGTTAAAAACAACTTATTCATGAAAAGAATCGGCACATTTTTTGCATGCTTACTGTTCAATTTATTATTCAACCTTGAATGGTCTATCCCTGCATGGATATTGCTTGCAATGCATATTTTTTTCGGATGGAAAATTATATGGTTTGTTATAGCGCTGGCTATATGGATAGTAAGTATTATTCTGTGGATGGATATTATCGGATGGGCATCAAGCTGCTCATCATCACACAAACCCAAAGAAAACAAAAACCCTTATTCTGTCGGTCAGATAAATCAAGACCGCAAAAAAGACAACAATTAATAAAATATTTTACATAAGAAAGGAAAATGATTATGGGACTTATTAAAGCAGCACTCGGCGCAGCAGGCGGCGTACTCGCAGATCAATGGAAGGAGTTTTTCTACTGCGACTCAATTGACAGCAACACACTTATGGTTAAGGGTTCAAAGCGCACAAGCGGACGCTCTTCCAACACCAAGGGATCCGACAACCTTATTACCAACGGCTCTGTAATTGCGGTTGCCGACGGTCAGGCAATGGCTATTGTTGAACAGGGCAAGGTTGTTGAATTCTGTGCAGAACCCGGCGAATTCACCTATGACACATCAACAGAACCCTCCATCTTTGCAGGAAGCCTTGGCGACAGCATAAAGGAAACCTTCAACACCATCGGAAGACGTTTCACTTTTGGCGGTGATACAGGCAAAGATCAGCGAGTTTATTACTTCAACACCAAGGAAATTATGGGCAACAAGTACGGCACAGCAACGCCCATCCCCTTTAAGGTTGTAATAAGCGAAGAAATGAACCTCAAGCTCAGCGTAGACGTAAGATGCAACGGTGAGTACACATACAAAATGACAAACCCCCTGCTGTTTTACACAAACATTGCAGGTAACGTTTCTGACAGCTACGAAAAGACCGAATGGGAAGATATTCTCCGCAGTTCCCTGCTGGATGCTCTTCAGCCTGCCCTTGCACGCATTGCGGCAAGCAAAATAGAATACTATGAGCTTCCTGCACACACAGCCGAGATAAGAAACGCTCTGTCCGAGGTGCTTAAGCCCGACTGGACCGAAACACGCGGTATTGAGCTTGTAAAACTTACCATCAACTCCCTTTCCATCCCCGAAGATCAGCGCAAGAAGATAACCGAATGGGAAGAAAACGTAATGACCACCAACCCCATGATGGCAGGATCCCGTCTTGTAGGCGCTCAGGCTGATGCCATGAGAACAGCCGCCGGCAACGAAGCAGGCGCCATGACAGGCTTTATGGGCATGGGTATGGCACAGAATATGGGCGGCAACAACGCACAGAACTTCTTTGCCATGGGACAGCAGCAGACTCAGGTACCCAACCCCCAGGCAGCTCCCAATCCCAATAATGCCATGGGCTGGAAATGTGCATGCGGCACCGTTGCAACAGGAAAATTCTGCCCCGATTGCGGTGCAAAGAAGCCTGAAGCAGATTGCTGGACATGCGCATGCGGCGCAGTTAATAAGGGCAAATTCTGTCCCGAATGTGGTGCTAAAAAGCCCGCAGGCGTACCCCAGTACAAATGCGATAAATGCGGATGGGAACCCGAAAAGGGCACCACTCCCCCTAAATTCTGCCCCGAATGTGGCGATGCCTTTGACAACGGCGATATAATCTGATTGACCTGACAAACAATCTGCGGCGGTGCTGTGAAATATCGGCACCGCTTTTTAAAAACTACAAAGGATTGATTATATGAGAACAACAAGTATACTTCTTGCTGTACTGATGATTCTTACAGCTTTTTGCGGATGTAGAGAAAACGAAAAGGAAGATTTTGGTTTTATCACCCTTTCCAAATGCACAAAAACCTTGAAGGATGACGATAACATCTCGCCAAACTGGGATATCAGCTGGGAAAATCTTGTTCTTTCCGAATCGGATGCAGCCAAATACCCTGCCCTTGCCGAAGCACTTGACAAAAGGAACGAATCCGATGACGACTACAGCTACGAATCCGCAAATTCCTTTAAAACATATTACAACGAATCATATGATGAACACATATCATCTTTTTACGAAAACACAGAGCACTTTGTTTTGCGCGCAGACAAACAAATTGTGAGTATAAGAGGCGACTTTTC
>JAZSGA010000138.1:0-5399 GCA_045532495.1 Eubacteriales bacterium
CACCTCATTTGCAAAACAAAGCTTATGTCAACATTTTACAATCAATAAAAAGGTTTGTCAACCGCAAACCAAA
The DNA here is from genome assembly GCA_045532495.1 of Eubacteriales bacterium. GTDB lineage: Bacteria > Bacillota > Clostridia > Oscillospirales > CAG-382 > UMGS1052. The sequence continues at coordinate 74 of JAZSGA010000138.1, forward strand.
ACATTTTATTTTTTGTTAAAAATCATCAAACCTATTGCAAAATTATATAAAAACGGGTATAATATAAAGCACATACATTACTTCCATGGGGCCGTAAAGGTTTCGACGGGGAAGCTGATATATGATAAGCGAGCAGAGGTTGCGGAAGCTCTTTAAAACGCCGTACTTTAAAATTAAACGCTAACAATAATAAATTAGCTCTCGCTGCCTGACTTACGGCAGCCATCGTACCGTTGAGTACTGCGGCTTCGGATACGGTGTCATTTAGCAGTGAACGTGAGATAGCCTAAGCTTTGCAGCTTTCCATGACTTTATGAAGCTACCGCACTTGTCCGTTTGTTTGTTGATGGGCACCTGTGGGAATTTTAACAACAAACTGCGCTCGGAGAAGGTTGTATAAAGGTTTTTTCGGACAGGGGTTCGATTCCCCTCGGCTCCACCACACAGTTTCACAATTTTTATAAAATTACAAAGTAACCCCACAACGAAAAGTTTGGTTTCGTTGTGGGGTGCCTTTTTCATTGAGTATTAAAACAAAGATGAAAGACATTCTTTTCTATATGTGTTTGGAGTCATACCTGTTTTTGATTTGAATTGCTTGATAAAATATGCGGTGGAAGGGAAACCCGATTTCCATGCGATTGTGCTTACAGAATCATTTGTTGTCGCAAGTTTTTGCTTTGCCATTTTTATACGATATGAAATTAAGTATTGGTGAAGTGGTTGGTTCGTGTATTGACGAATTATTTGACTTAAGTAATATGGGTGATAATTGAATAATTTTGCAACAGATTCATTGGATAATGAAGTGTCATGATAATTTTTATGAATATAGCTGAGGATGTTTTGAACCTTGTCTGTTTCCGGATTTTTTTCATAACTTTTAATCAAATCAATAAGACAAAGTTTTAGCAGTGCAGATAGTGTTTCGCGATAAAATGAATTCTTTTGTAAAAATTCTTCACAGCATTTATCTAAATAAGGTGCCATGGATAGGACTGTTTTGCAAATTGTTGTATTAAATTCTTCGGGCATAGGATATGTGATTAGTTTTTCATAATTAAAGCTTTTTGTTGAGCCTGTGCCCAAGGATTTGCCTATATGTGAAAATGTGTTTACCAAATCAAAGTTTATAACAATGAAAAACAACGAATGGCAACTTTTATCTAAATAAAAATGATATTGTGTTCCCGGCGGAAAGTAAAAAACGGTATTGTTGCGGAAAGAATATTCTTTATTATTTGCAATAACTTTTCCGCTCCCGTTTTTAATAAAAAATATACGGCAGTCATAGCAAATACGGTCGAAATCTTCTTTGAAATTATGATGATGTGCCGATACATAGCGAATATGAGGGTTGATATCTGATAGCTTCATGACAATTCCTTTGTTTTGTTATATTATCTTTTGGTTTCGTTATACATTTTACCTTAAATTTGTTATATTATCAAGATGCAAGCAAAAAAATGTTTTGACCGACAAAAATAAAGCCGCCGGTTTTTGAACGAAAGGAAAAAACAATGAATAAAAAAATCAGGATTGCAGTTATCGGTTGTGGAAGATTTAGTCCGTTTTTCATACCGCTTTTCAAAGCGCATCCCGTAGTAGAAAAGGTTTATGTTTGCGATGAAAAACGCGATAGAGTAGACGAATTTTCCAAAAGGTTTGGCGTTGATATTATCGATAGCTTTGAAGAAGCTTTGGTTTCGGATGAAATAAACAGTGTTGCTGTTTTCACACAGCGCTTTAAGCATGGACAAATGGTAATTGATGCACTTAAAGCAGGCAAACATGTATACAGCGCAGTTCCAGGTGCAATTACCGTGAACGAAATTGTAGAAATCGAAAAACTTGTACGCGAAACAAAATTAACCTATTCTATGGGGGAAACCGGTTATTATCGCGCTGCTGCAATTTTTTGTCGCAGAGAGTTTGCAAAAGGAACTTTTGGCAAGTTCGTTTATGCCGAAGCTCATTATAATCACGATATCAGAAATATGGAAGAAAGTTTTAGAAGTTCCGGTGGGGATGATTGGAAAAAATATGCAGGTATTCCACCGATGTATTATCCAACCCATTCTACTTCTATGATTTTAAGTACAATGCCGGGCGTATATGCCAAAAAGGTTATTGCGCTTGGTTTCAGCGGAAGTCCAAGAACGGATATTTACGGTGTAGACGGACAGAACCTATATAATAATCCATTTGCCAACACCACAATGCTTTTGGAATTATCAAACGGCGGAATTGCAAGGGTAAGCGAAAATCGTTGTGTTGGTTGGAGAGCGCCCGAAACCTATATTTCACAGTATTATGGCACTGATGGTGGTTATGAATTTTCGGTTGCGCATCACCATTTGGCACATTGGGACCCTGATCGCACGGGTAAGGTTATTATGGAAGATGTAACAAAAGAGCTTCAACCCAAATGTGTTTCAAACAAGGTTTATTCCGATTATGCAAATACGATTCAAGAAATTGCGGATGGTAGCGGTTTCTATGATACGGTTCCGATTCAACCCGTAGAACGCCTGCCCGAACAATTTAAGGGAATGAAAAATGGTCACAACGGGACACACCATTTCTTGATTGATGATTTTTGTCGCGCTTTTGAAACAGGAAAGCTTTCGCCAACTAATATTTGGCAGGTTGCAAGATATAATATCCCCGGCTTGTTGGCTCACGAGTCGGCCTTACAAGGTGGGGTTGCGATAGACGTGCCCGATTTAGGTGACCCGCCTGAAGATTGGGCAGTTTTGTGGTCTTAATTGAGTTATTTTTATCTTTTCTATAGTCATCAATTAAGTAAATTTCTGAATTGATTTAAATTATAAGTGATAAGGTGGAATAGCTGTGTTTAATGTTGCCAAACCGGAATCGGTAGGAATTTCATCCAAAGAAGTAGCAAAATTTATTAAAACACTTGAAAGAAGAGGCCTTGTAACCCACAGTGTCCTTTTAATGCGTGGAAATACAATTTTTTCCGAGTGTTATTGGAAACCTTTTGATGAAAAATTTTGCCATCGTATGTATTCGGAAACAAAAAATTTTGTTTCTGTGGCTATCGGTCTTTTAGAAGAAGACGACATGATTTCTTTAGATGATAAAATTGTCGACTATTTCCCGGAGAAAATTGATGGCCAGATTTCTGATTATTTGAAAAATCAAACTATACGCCACATGCTTACTATGCAAACCTGTGGTCAACCACCCCTTTGGTTTAATTCTGCCGACCCTGATAGAACGCATTTGTATTTAAATCAAAACAGTGCTGAGATTCCATCGGGTATGCGTTTTAAGTATGATAGCCATGGAACGCAAGTTTTGTGCTCCCTGGTTGAAAAATTAACCAAAAAAACTTTGTTTGATTTTTTATACGAGCGTATTTTTAAGCATTTGGGAACATTTAATACTGCTAAAATATTAAAACTCCCGAACGGCGACAGCCACGGAGATTCAGCTCTTCTTTGCACCACCAGAGATATGGCCTCTTTTGCTAAATTTGTAATGAATTATGGTACTTGGAATGGCAAGCGTTTGATGAATGAGGATTATTTAAAAACTGCAACATCTCGCATAGTTGATAATACAATTAATTGTTTTAACGGAGTATTTACTCAAGGGTATGGTTATCAGTTTTGGAGATGCGGGGAAAATGGTTTTGCATTTAACGGAATGGGTGCCCAGTTTGCTGTTTGCCTGCCTGATAAGGATTTAATTTTTGTGATCACATCGGATAATCAAGGATTTGACGGTGCCAAAGCACTTATTATGTCAGCTTTTTATGAGATTATTGTTGATAACTTACACGACGAACCTTTACCCGAAGATAATAAGGCATATGAAGAACTTAAAAACATTGAAAATAGTCTGGAACTTGATTTTTTAAAAGGGAATATTGATTCGGCTTTTGCCAAAGAAATAAATGGCAAAAAATTTATTTGCAATAATAACCCAACAGGTATCAAAGATTTTTCTTTGCTTTTTTCAAAAAAAGAGGGAGAATTCAGATATACCAATGCGCAAGGTGAAAAGACCATCAAATTTGGCTTTGATAAAAATATTTTCGGGAAGTTTCCTCAATTTGGATATTCCAATGAAGTGGCTTGCCGCCCTACAACTGATGGTTTTTTGTATGATTGTGCAGCATCTGCCGCTTGGCGGGAAGAAAAAAAGCTACTTTTAAAAATTCAAATAATTGATAAATACTTTGCAAACTTGTTGGTCATTTTTTCATTCAAGGATGACTATGCTACGATTACTATGCACAAAGCGGCACATGGTTTTATGGAAGAATATCAAGGCGAATGGGTTGCAAAATTGTTGTAAGCAGAAAATTGCAACTTTGGTACTTAACATACCTACTCATTCCCACGCCACGATATGACTATCAAAGCCAGTCCGGTGCGGAGTCGGTTTTATCAAGCCCCGCTATTTCACCTTTGCCGAGTTAATGTGCAGTTACACGTCGCCTCCACCAATCATTAACACGGAAATGGATATATAACAATTAACACCGCTTTAGCAAAAACCAGTTGCTTAAAGCGGTGTTATATTTATTCGGCTGTGGTTATCTGAAACACTGCATAACCGCAAGCTCCAAAGTTTAAAGAGCTTCCTTTTACAGTGCAATTATTTGACAGCAAACATTTTGCATTATTTGTTACTTCCGATATTTCGATATCGACAGATGTGTTTTTTGTGTTTCCCACAAAAATGATTTTTTGTTCACGAACAACTCGTTTGAAAGCCACAACACTATCATCATATCCGGTATTGATCCACACCGTTTCGCCTTTGCACAAAGTATCGCTGTTATTTTTTAGTTTGTTTAACTCTTTTATTACAAATTGTCTTCTCAGGCTTGATTCAGAATCGATTTTGCTTCTGTCGGTATATTCAAAATCTCCACGATAAAAGCGGTTAGAAAACATATTGAGTTTTGCGCAGCAGGCGATCTCATTTCCTGCATATACCATGGGAATACCGTCGATGATGTAATTTAATGCAAGAATTTGCTCCATGCCATCGTGTCCTGCCACAGTCTCGGTTCGTCCTTCCCAATCGGTGACGGTGTCGTGATTATCTATGTCCCTTAAAAGCTTTGCTCCCTTCGGCAGATCAATTATTTCGTGCGCTTCTTTCAGCTTTAGCGCCGATGAGGTACCGCAAAAAACATTCCGGACGCATTCGCGCCAAGCTCCACAATAGCAAGAGTCAAACGCCGTTTCCATATAATGATAAGAGTCTCCCTCGTTGATAAGAACAGCTTCGGGCTTTACGCGCAATATTCTCTTTTTCGCTTCATTCCAGAAATCAATGGGGA
>JAZSGA010000175.1:0-12249 GCA_045532495.1 Eubacteriales bacterium
GTGTTGATAATAGTACCATTGATAACAATGTCAATGGGAATTTCGATACCGTCAATCGCAAAAGGCTCGGCGGATGCACTAAAACCAATGGCACTTACAGCCAGTATCAGTACTGCCGCAGACAGTATCAGCTTTTTTAACAGAGACATGATTAAAACTCCTTTTTTATAAAAATATGCAGTTTTCAAAGCTTGTATGAATTGTCATACGAAGTTATTACAAAACAGTGTACGATGTAATTAATGCGCCGCAATATGTAGGGCCAGATGCCCACTGAATGTCATCTAAATCAAATATAGGAATATTATTTTTTTAGAAAGAGCTTTTGCTAAATAAGTCTTGCCTGAACCACTGCATCCAATAATATAAATTTTCACAATGCCACTCAATCTTTTTTGAACAATTTAGATGCCCATCATTTTGTGAAGTTTTGAACTAATGTTCAAAGTGAAGTTGCTAAAAGCAGTAAAGTTTTTGATTCTCAAAAGTGAAGTTAAGTTTGACACTTTGCCGTTAGGCGAAACTTCACTTACGAAGTAAACTTCACTCTCAAAGATAACTTCACTTGCCTGTCAAGGCAAACTTAGTTGATTTCATCTTCGATGAAATCATTATAACATATATTTCAATTTTTTTCAACCCCTGCGGTATTTGACGGTATTTTGCCCTTTCTTGATGCCGCAACAGCCACGAATAAAACGGCAAAAAACGGGCATGCTGTTTTTATCAAAATAAAAAAAGGGGCAACAAAAATGACCAAAAAAAGACGTGATAATTCCGAACCGCCATATGACGGTTTTTTCACCTCATCCATAGCATCTGCAAACGAAAGTACGGGGTATTCCGTAACCGTTGCCGAAACCGATGAGCAGGCGCGTGAGAAAGGCACCCTTGGCAAAAACCCCAACGCCACATCACGCAAGGGTAAAGAAAAGAACGGAAAATCATCAAAAATATAAACAAAAACCGGCTGAAAAACTTCAGCCGGTTGTGTTTTTAACTGTGGTGCGAAATCAGAACGCAAGCTCGTCTTCGGCGGGTTCGTCAGACTCGATGGAAACCGAAATATCTTCGTCGGAGTAATCGCTTTCAAAATCAAAATCTTCGTCTGCACTTTCGATGGTGAAGCTGAGCTTGATCTTTTTAAGGATAACAACGATAATTGTAAAAATAGAAGCTGCGGCAACAATTCCGCCTATAATGGCAAGAGCCTTTTTCATGTGGTTCCCTCCGTTTGCAAAAAAACTATAATCTATAGATATATTATATCACGCGCAAGCAAGGAAAAAATGAATATTTTTTTAATTTTACACAAAAATTGCGATTTTTTATAAAATATGTGGTACAATTAATTTGGTTATTTATTGAAATCATGTTTTTAGAAAGAAGAAGGAATTTTTTATGTGTGGATTTGCAGGACTATATAAAAAACTTGCTTTAACAGAGGCAGATAAAACCGCTGTTATAAATATGTCGCAGTCTATCCGTCACCGCGGTCCCGATGACTGCAAAACGTTCTTTTCGGAAAAGTATGCTTTTGCTTTCCGCCGACTCAGCATTATAGATCTTGAAGCCGGAGTTCAGCCCTTTACCGCCTTTGACGGCAGATACGTGGGCATTTTCAACGGCGAAATATACAACTATCTTGAACTGCGCGAGGAGCTTTCCAAAAAGGGTTACACCTTTACCACCCGTTCCGAGATTGAAACCATTCTCACACTTTTCCACGATGAAGGTCCGCAGTTTATAAAAAAGCTGCGGGGCATGTTTGCCATTGTAATATACGATAACGAAAACAACAGCCTGTTTTTCGGACGCGATCCCTTTGGCATAAAGCCTTTTTATTACCGCATAGGCAAGGACGGAATATCTTTTTCTTCGGAATTCAAGGCATTTTTGTTTGATCCCGAAATGAGCGAATATTCCATCGACGAAGCCGCTTTGCAAAGCTATTTCACATTCCAGTATGTGACAGAACCCGATACCATCTCACCCGATATCAAAATATTGCCTGCAGGCACATATGCAGTTATTGATCAGAGCCTTAAAATACGTCCCATAGAATATTTCGATGTTCGCTTTGCGCCAAACCGTCTTACAAAATTTGACGAAAAGGAAAAACGTCTGCGCGAAGCGGTTATAAAGAGTGTGGAATACCACATGTTAAGCGATGTGCCGTTGGGCAGCTTTTTATCCAGCGGTATAGATTCTGCCGTTATAACCGCCGTTGCGGCAAAGCTTTGCCCCGGTATAAAAGCTTTTACCGTTGCTTTTGGCGTAAAGGAATACTCCGAAATAGAAAATGCATCCGGCATATCCAGCCATCTGGATATAGACCACATAAAGCTTGTTGCCGGTCTTGAGGACTTCCTTGAAAATTACGAAAAAGTAATATACCACCTGGACTCCCCCATGGCGGATCCTTCCACCGTTGCCATTTACCTTATTTGCCGTGAAGCCGCACGCCATGTAAAAGTTGTTCTTTCCGGCGAAGGCTCGGACGAGCTGTTCGGCGGCTACAAAATGTACAAAGATTCCATCCCCACAAGCTACCTTTGCGCACTGCCCGACGGACTTAAAAAAATCGTCGGCGGTATAGGCAAAATGCTTCCCGAGGGCACCTTTGGCAAAAACACTCTTATGCGTGATATAACTCCCATAGAAAGCCGTTTTGTGGGCAACGCCTTTGTGTTTACCGAAGAACAGAAAAAGGCATTTTACAAAAAATTCAACCCCGATGTGCATTTCACCGACAGAACAAGGGATATATACAGCAAAGTGCAGAACGTGGAAACCCTCAGCAAAATGCAGTACTGCGATCTAAATACATGGCTCCGCAGCGACATACTTGTAAAAGGTGACCGACTTTCCATGGGCAACTCACTGGAGGTGCGTGTGCCTTATCTGGATAAAGAGGTTTTTGCCGCCGCCCGTGAGCTTACAAGTGCCGACAAGCTTTCGCACGGCACAACAAAGTACATTCTGCGTCATGCCTTCCGTGACCTTCTCAACGAAGAAACCGTTATGCGTCCAAAGCTTGGCTACCCCGTACCCGTGCGTCTGTGGCTTAAAAACGAGCTTTATGACTGGGCAAAGGATATTATAACATCGCCCTATGCCGACGAGTTTATTGATAAAAATTTTGTTTTGAAAATGCTCGAAGATCACCGCAGCGGTGCGGCAGATAACTACAAGCCGCTGTGGAACATACTGACCTTTATAACCTGGTACAAGCTTTATGTAGGCGACAGTGACAACACAAAACGCCGCATACTCGCAGGTGAGCTTTAAAGCACATATCAAAGACATCACGGAGGTGACACCGCTGTGGCATCAGGAAGAACAATAATAAAAATTCTTGTAAGAGCACTGATAATAATCCTTATACTTGCCCTTACCGCCGGTTGCATAATAATCACCCATGCCCGTGTGCAAGCAAGGCTTGCCGCAGAGCAGGAAGCTATCATGCTTATGGCGCAGGAGCAGGAGATTACAGAAACTCCCGATAACTCAGCCTCGCAAATTTTAGTGCCCGGCTGTGAGGTTATAAACTACCTTATAGCTGACGGAACATGCGATTTCAGTTATACCAATCCTGAGGAGAATAACTGCTATCTTAAAGTAAGCATCACACGAAACGACACCAGCGAAACTCTTTACACATCCTCGCTTATAAGTCCCGGCAACTGCGTGGATAATGTTATTCTGTTCCCGGAGCTCACACTTCCCGGAGCTTACAGCGCCATGCTGAAGGTTGATGCTTACGCAATAGACAAAATGTCCTTTTTGAACAGCCTTGTTACCGATATAATAATAAACGCCCAATAATATCAGGAGCGATAACATGACAGCAAGAACACCCGATTTATCATACGCCTGCCTTAAATTCGGAATTGTGGGCACAAATTTTATAAGCGATACCTTTTGCGATGCTCTTTGCCGTGTGGGGCTTAAGCCTGCCGCTGTTTTTTCACGCAGTATGGATACCGGTAAAGCCTTTGCACAAAAGCACGGCATTGAAAACGTGTTCTGCGATTTTGATGAATTTTGCAGTTCCGCTGCAATAAATGCCGCATATGTGGCAAGCCCCAATTTTTGCCATTGTAATCAGACAATATCCCTGCTTAACCATGGAAAACACGTGCTTTGCGAAAAACCTGCCGCCTCCAACGGCAAGGAATTTGCGAAAATGCTTGAAACCGCAAAACAAAACGGTCTTGTGCTTATGGAAGCCATGCGCCCTGCACACGATCCTGCCATTGATGTTATAAAACAGCTTTTGCCCGAATGTGGAACCTTGCGCCATTGCCATTTTGAATACTCGCAGTATTCCTCCAGATATGACCGTTTCAAAAACGGCATTATGACTAATGCCTTTGATCCGTCATATTCCAATGCGGCGGTTATGGATATCGGCGTTTATCCGATACATATGTGTGTTTTCCTTTTTGGAAAACCGCACAATATTCTTTCACACTCGATAAAACTGCACAACGGTTTTGAAGGTCAGGGCAACGTTATTCTTGATTACGGAGAAATGACAGCAGAAATAGCCTATTCCAAGATCACCGAAGCAGGTCTTCCATCGTTTATACGAGGCGAAAATGCCGAAATAACTTTTGGCCATGCCCTTTCAAAAATAAACAGCATAGAGCTTTCATGCAAAGACGGTACAAAAAAATCGACCGGCTTTGAACCGGTCGAAAACAATATGGTATTCCAGATAAGGGATTTTGGCGAGTTTATTGCCGGCAAAGGCTCTGTTGATGCTTTTAACAAAGCCACCGAAACCACCATTGCCGTTATTGACGAAATACGCCGCCAAAACGGAATTGTATTTCCTGCCGACAATTAAGCAAACAGGGCGAAATAAAGGATAACCGCCACGCCAAGTGCTATGCGGTACCAGCCAAACACCTTGAAATCGTGCTTGCGGATATAACCCATAAGGAACTTTATTACAAACAGCGAAACCGCAAAAGCCACCAGCATACCAAATCCAAGCATAAAAACTTCGCTGCTTGTGATTCCGTAATCAGAAACATAACCAAGCATTTCAAGGGCGCTAAGGCCCATCATTACGGGCACGGCAAGGAAAAATGTAAACTCCGCAGCCGCTGTGCGTGATATGCCGATTAAAAGTGCGCCTATGATGGTTGAACCCGAACGGGATGTTCCGGGGATTATCGAAAGCACCTGGAAAAGTCCTATTATCAATGCATGCTTATATGTAAGCTGCGCCAACGCCGATACATTCGGCGTTCTTTTTTTGTTCCAGTTTTCGATAAGGATAAAAGCAATACCGTATACTATAAGAGCTGCTGCTATAACATAAGGCGAATTAAGGTATGTATCAATAAGGTCTTTGCACAAAACCGTTGCCGCCGCACCGGGAACACAGGCAACAACCACCTTGAACCACATGGAGAAGGTGTCTTTTTTTATTGTGGGCTTTTTGGAATTATCAAGACCAAACGGCCACATTTTGTTCCAGAACACAAGCACCACCGCAAGGATGGCTCCAAGCTGAATTACATCAATAAATATTCTGGCAAAAACCTCGGGGTTGGGACCTATGTTTATTTTGAGGAATTCATCCACAAGAAGCATATGCCCCGTACTGCTTACCGGCAGCCATTCGGTTATACCCTCAACTATGCCAAGAAACAAGACTTTTAAAATTTCGATAAAGTTCATACTGTTCTTCCTTTGATTTAATTGTTTTTTGTAAAGGATACCGCCTGCACATCGCAGACTTTTTTTGTAACCGTGTCAAATTCAAAAATTGCGGCATTGAACTGTGTTTCGCCGGGAGCTTCTTCGAAACGGGACGGCATTTTTGTTATAAAGCGGTTTATTATTATTTCTTTTTTAACCCCAAGCACCGAATCAACAGGACCTGTCATGCCGAGATCTGTAATATAACCCGTGCCGCATGGCAAAACCTTTGCATCGTTTGTCTGCACATGGGTGTGCGTGCCAAAAACCATATGGATCTTTCCGTCAAAATAATGGGCAAAAGCCAGCTTTTCGCTGGTGGCTTCGGCGTGGATATCGCATATTGCCATATCGTAATTGCCCTTTTCACGTTCAAGTATACGTGCGGCGGTTACAAACGGATTTTCAAGACTTTCCATATATACGTTGCCCAAAAGATTCATGATCAGCACACGCATGCCGCAAAGCTCAAACACTCCGCTACCGAATCCCGGAACAGAGGCAGGATAATTTGCAGGACGCAGCACCTTTGGGGTATCGTCCAAGTAGGTATATACTTCGTTCCGTCTGAACACATGGTTGCCGGTGGTTATTATATCAGCACCCGAAACAAAAAGAGTTTCTGCCGATTCCCTTGTTATTCCGTTGCCGGGGGCGGAATTTTCACCGTTTACAATCACGGCATCAACGGCATAGCGTGAACGGATATCCCACAGATTCTTTTTGATGAATTCCGTGCCGTTTTTGCCTACCACATCGCCCACCGCCATAAAGCGGACGGTTTTGTTGCTCATAGCTGTCATTCTTTTCCTTTTATAATAATTCTGATTGAGTATATTATTTATTATAACATCGGATGCCCTTTTTTGCAACATGTTTTTCACGCTTTCAACGGGTGATTATAATATATACTTATGCGAATAAAACACTCTTTATTTGCCAAAGGCGGAGAAGTATTTCTCCGCCCTTATATTTTCAATCCTCGCCGTAGCGTATAAAATATCCTCTGTTATATGAACAAACAGGGCATACATCAGGTGCTTCCGTTGCCTTTACCGCATATCCGCAGTTGGTGCAGAACCACACGGTGTTATCGTCGCCTCCGCCGTAAAGGGTGCCCTCACGCATGTCATTAAGAATATTCTTCAATATGTCCCTGTGATTGTTTTCGATATCACCCACCATGCGGAACTTGACGGCAATATCGTTAAAGCCTTCCTCCTCCGCCACACGCGCATATTCCCTGTACATGGAATCCGCCTCATAGGTTTCGGATGCGATTGCCTGTTCAAGATTCTGCGTTGTGGTTCCTATCTTGCCAAGATAGTCGTACCATATTTCGCTGTGCTCCTTTTCCTGATGAGCAAGGTCCCAAAGGCTATCGCCAACAGTGGCATAACCCTCCTCATACGCCGCTCCCGAATAAAGCTCATACCTGGTGTGCGCCTTTGCTTCCTCCGCAGCTGCAGCGGTAAGATTACGTTCTGTCTGTGTACCCGAAAGGTCGCTGCCGTAAGATACATCAGGTGTGGGCAGTATACCCTCGTCGGGCACTGCGGGAACATTATGATTATGCGTATTATCACGCATTTCGTTTTGCTGATTATTCATAATATATCTCCAAGCAATAAAAAATTAACGGATACACAAAAAAGTGTATCCGTTTTTATTATATGCGTTTGATGTTTCAACAGTGAGGCTCAGATTATATTCTGTGCACGCAGGATATAAGCATCCTGCTCTTTTTTTGCCATGTTATTCCACAAAACATTCCATCCGCAAACACGCACCTGAAGGTTTTTGTATTTTTCGGGATTATTCTGTGCATCAATAAGCAGTTCGGGGCTGAATACGTTGAAATGGATAGAAGCTCCGCCCTGCTTTATATAACTATCAAGCACGGCATAAAAAGCATCAATACCATCCTTGCCCTGCACCGCCGATGGGTGAAGCATGGCATCTAGGCAAAAACCTGCTGTGCACAATTCGGGACGAACATTAACGGCAGATTTTATAAGCGCTGTTATACCGTTTCTGTCGGCTCCGGGTGTGGGAGAAGCATTTTTGGAGATCTCATCGCCCATCATACGGCCGTCGGGAGTGGCTTTTGTTTTATCGCCGTGAATAAGAAATGCTCTGGCAGAATGCATTTCGATGCTGTAAGCATCGCCATGGCCGTTTTTTCGGTTTTGGAGGAAATCGTGGCATACACGCGTCAGAGCTGCGGCATAACTGTCCGCCATGGGATCGCCGTTGCCGTATTTATGCTTGAGGTTAAGTGCCTTAAGACGGAGTTTTTCATAACCTGCCCAGTTGTTATCCATGGCATCTTTAAGCCCCTCCAGAGTAACAAGCTTTTTATCAAAAACAAGATCATGTACCGCCATAAGGGCATCCACCGCCGTTGCCATGCTGCACATAAGTACGCCCGATACGTTTTCGGTGCCGCCGTCCATGGCATCTGTCATGGTTTCCATGCAGTTTGGCAAAGTTGCGGAAAACATTATTGCGGGATTGATATTCTGCACTTTGCTCTCATACAGCGCCATGGCGTTGAGATATTTATCCGCCACATAATAAAAGTGCTTAAGATATGCCTTATAAAAATCCTCAAAGGTTTTGATCTCCGAAAGATCTCCTGTTTTGATGCTTATCTGCTTGCCCGATACAGTATCAAATCCGTTATCAAGTACAAGGGAAACGGGCTTTAACATATTGAAATGTATGCAGGATATTCCTATTCCAAGGCACTTTACCTTATACTCGTAGCATCCGCTTATTACGGAATCCACAGCCTGCTCATAAGTTACATTTCCGCTTGCCATAAGGCACTTTGTTATCATGTCATCATTGACAAAAACGATGCTGCTTACACCGTGGCGGATCATTTCAAGAGCCTGCAAAATAAAATCCTTTGGTGTTGAGCCATTTACTTTTATCTGTATTTTGGGGTTATAAACGCCAAGTTTATCGTACACCTCAAGTATAAGCCTTGAAAGCTCGTTTACCTTTGTGGTGCCGTCGACATTCATGCCGCCAAGATACATGGGCTGTCCCCAATAGTTATCTATTGCCGCCCACTGCATTATAAAGTAGCCTATAAATTCGGCAATCTGATCCTTTGTATACCTGCCGCTTTCTATATCCTTTAAGTAGAAAGGATATAGGGAGCCGTCAAGTCCGTAACCCAGCGAGCGCACCTGATAGTGATCCACGCTTTCGCTAAGCATAAAGTAAATGTATATAAGCTGAAGCATTTCGTAAGTATCCTGCGGAGCACCGTCACGCAGGTGTACAAGACATTGGGAAATGGCAGGAGCTTTTTCAAAATTCTTTGTGAGTGAGTATTGGTACAATCTGTCGATAAAACGGATTATTGCGGTATATTCTATTTCCACCGCCTTGAAAAAAGCTTCCTGTTTTTCGGTTATCTTTCCGTCTGAGCAAAGCTTTTTATAACATTCCCTGGCACGCTCAAGTATGCCGCAAAATCCAAGTTCGGATAAGGATTCCCAATCGGGCACGGTGTGATCAAAATCCAGCCAACCGTGAATGGCACCTGCGGCAGCAAGCTCGCTGCATGCTTCTCCCTCGGGGAATGAACTTAGAACTTCTTCTTTCCAACGGTCTGTAATGTGAAAACGCAAAGGGCGATTCCAAATGTACATACCGATAAAATAATCGTGCTCGTTTATATCTATGCGGGTATTATCCAACACATATTCAAAAAGCTTTGCCTTATGTATAGGTCTTGGTTGACCTTCGAGCTGTGCGGAAAGCTTTGCAAGACCTTCGTAAATGCCGTCATCATCAAGGCCGGTGGTTTTGTCATAATCGTAACCGTGATATTCCATTCTGCGGAAAGCATCATAAGCTTCATCGGTTTTGTGATATTTGTTTTCGATAACAGAGCGATCGGCATTTAATGTTTTGAACATAACTTTACCCTTTCAAAATAGAAGCTGTTACCTTGATTATACATTTTAAGCCGTAAAAGTCAATGATTATTTCAAAACCGCTTGACTATTTCAAAACTGTATTTTATAATATATAAAAACCATGCGGAGATTGCATATGAAAGATTTTATTTATTCTGCGCTGAATGTAACGGATATATTGCTGGAATGTTATGTGCCTGCAGGTGCGGGAGATACCGTTCACCGTAACCGACGTTCACATGGCCTGGCTTTGATGACAGACAATTCAAAAATATACAAGTTTGAAAACGGGCCTGAGCTTTATGTTCCGAAAAACAGCATTGTTTTTTTGCCAAAGCGCTCGAATTACTGCGTGGAATGTCCGGAGCCGGGCGCCTGCTATGCAATAAACTTCAACCTGGATACCGAAAAAACATTTGAACCGTTTGTTTTTGATACAAAAAACACGCCTGAATACATTGCGGCATTTTCCGAGGGCACACGTTGCTGGCAAACCAGGGAGCCGGGATACGAAATGAAGTGCAAAGCTGTGCTTTACAACATACTTTACCTGCTCAAACACGAATACAGCACCCTCAGAGTTCCAAAAACAAGATCCGGAAAAATACAGCCTGCTGTGGAATATATACACAAAAACTACACATCCGAACTTATCAATATTTCGCAGCTTGCAGCCATGTGCGGTATAACTCCCGAATATTTCAGAAACCTGTTCCACAGCTGCTACGGAACTTCCCCCATAAAATACATAAACAGCCTTAAAATAACGCGTGCGGCCGAGCTTATGGGATCGGGAATGTGCAATGTATCACAGGCCGCAGAAATGTCGGGGTATACAGATATAAGCTATTTCAGCCGCGAATTCAAAAAAGCTTACGGAATACCGCCATCGGAATATATAAATAAACTTGTATTGTAACAACAATCACATCGGGAGGATATATTTATGATTGAATTCAAATACAAACTGCCCTCACTCAACATCAATGGAAGGCACAACGGTACTTACAACAATTATGAGCTTGGTTTTCCGTCGGTAATGACAACGGATGATCCAAACCTTGGCCTTTTTATACATAAGCTGCGCTGCAGCATATTTGATGACAGATCCCTGGTTTTTATTGACGGCAAAATCCTTAAATGCTGTAAAAACTGGATCCGCGACCACGTTCATATCATGAAAGCCGCAAGGCACTGGGAATATGACCTTTTGTCTTTTTTGAATTTCATTATAGAAACCCAGCGTGACGACGGTCAGTTTTATGAGCTTATAAAGCAATATGACGATGACCACTGGCAGTTTGTAAACGAGGATTGCCGCAAAATGTACCCCGATGACAACCTTACCCTTGTGCGTCTGGAACTTGAAGCAGATATAGAATACCTTGTTGTGGAGGGAGCCGTATACGCATACCGCACCACAGGAGATGATGAGTGGCTGAAAAAGGTGTTGCCCGCACTTGAAAAGGGTATTGATTATATAACCTCCGATGCAAAGCGTTGGGATGAAAAGCGTGGGCTTGTAAAACGTCCCTTCACCATTGACACCTGGGATTTTGAATACGAACCCGAAGATTTTAAACGCAGCAGCCGAAACCGCAGTATAAAGCCCGATTCACGCATGTCGATAATGCACGGCGACAACTCGGGCGTTTACAGCGCCATGATAAATCTCGCATGGTTAAACCGCAGACTTGGCAACGAAAACAAAGCCGCAGAATGGGAAACCCGCGCACAGCAGCTTAAAGAAAACATGATAAAGCATCTGTGGAACGGCAAATTCTTTATGCATCAGCTCCACCTTAACCACAGCGGTGCGGATAACAAGGAATCCGAGCGCCTTTCGCTTTCCAACACCTACGATATAAACCGTGGCGTTACAACCACACAGCAGGCACGTTCAATAATTTCGGAATATATAAAACGCAAAGAAACAACAGAACACTTTGCCGAATGGTTCAGCATAGATCCGCCGTACGAACAGTTTTTAAACCACCTGCCCGGAAAATACGTAAACGGAGCAATTTCACCGTTCACGGCAGGCGAGCTTGCAAAAGCAGCGTTCAACAACGGCTATGAACATTACGGATGGGATATATTAAGCCGCTTTATGAAGCTTGTGGAACGTGACGGCAAGGCTTACTTCCTTTACAATGCGGATTCCACACCCCAACCCGACGGAGGTCCCAGCGCATGGGGTGCCGCTGCCTTTATAAGTGCCATTGACGAAGGCCTGGCAGGAATTGTGGATGACGGTGTAAATTATGATGCAATAAGCTTTTCGCCCAGATTCCCCGTAACCTACTACACCGAACTGAGATACATTACCGGATATGAAACCTCCGGTGCAATGGTGGATGTGCGGTTTATAATCACCGATGAGGGAATGCGCTACGATATATATTCACCTGCAAAAACCTTAAAAGCGCACATCTACCTGCCTGACGGAAAAGGCTGCAAAAAACTTCTTGTTGACGGAAAAAACAGAGATTTTGAAACCGTCACCGTGGGCGATTCAAACTATGCCGATTTTGCCGTATGCGATATAACCGGCGGAAAAGTCAGCATTGAAATTATATTCTGAGCAACAAAA